>JAITRL010000301.1 GCA_031288415.1 Deltaproteobacteria bacterium
AAGTCCCTCTTTCGATTTTGAAGGCGAAATGGCTACTACATAAGTCGTTATTTAAAGCGCAATCACAACGTATATTGTGTGATGCAATAGTCTGCAACGGTGGACTGGACTTTTTGCACTTTCATCAAGCTTAGGCCGAGCCGCCTCCAGGGAAAGCGGCGCCCGGTGCCCCTGGCAAAGCCTGCGGCGCCGGCTGTGAGCATCGGAAAGCCCCCGGGGCAAGGTACGGATCCGCCGAGCGTTATTCCGGTTTTGCGGCCCGGCGGCCGTTTTATCCGCCTGTTCGGCTATATCCCCTGCAGCTTGTTTCGCTTTCATTTGCCCGCCCGCGCCGCTTTGCCTGACAAACCGCGCGACTCTCCAGATGTTGAGGCCAGGCGCCTCAAGCCTGACTTTCATGTCTGACTTACGCGGCCCTCTTACCCTCAGCCGGTTGTCCGGAACTGTCCGTCCGGTCGGCTGTTCGCGGCTTCCGGCAAGCTCCGTATCCGGTACTTTTTTAGTCCCAGGCCTTTGTTCCGCGGCCCTCCGCCTGGCGGTTCTCGTCCGCTTCCCGCTGCTGTTGAGGCCGGCCTCGGACTTTCCCACCTTCGCCGGGCATAGCCCTTTTTAGAGCAAGCCCTGCGGTCTGCAGGGCCAACAGCGGCTGGAAAAACCGGGCAAAGTAGGTTATCCTTGCTGAGTGCTCGCCCCCCGGACAGGCTTTCGCGCTGGACATCCGGCGATTGTGATTCAGGACAGGCTTTCGGACGGCCGCAGCCTGCCTTTTCCCGCGCGGCGCGCCCATAACCGATCGCTTCTTTTTTTCCGGAGGGAAAAGGAAGGTGAGGCATGCAGGTTCTGCCTGACAGAGGACAGAGTTTCCGCATAATCAGGGAAGACAACCTTCTGTACGTGGACAAGACCGAATACATCTATAACATCATCCGGAACAAAGGCTGCTTTTTCCTTTCGCGCCCCCGCCGTTTCGGCAAGTCGCTCCTTCTGAACGCCATGGCGGAGCTGCTCAAAGGCGACAGAGGGCTGTTCGAGGGCCTGTGGATAGGCTCCTCGGATTACGATTTTAAACGGTATCCCGTTGTTCAGTTCAGCATGGCGGGGGAAAGCGGCACGCCCGGCGAGCTCAGGTCCCTGATCCGCGGCAAGCTTCATGCGGCGGCGAAACCGTACGGGATGCCGCTTTTTGACGGCCCCCCCAGCGCGATGCTGGAGAACCTGGTGAGGGATCTCAAGGCCGCCGCCGGGGAAAGGGTCGCCGTACTCGTCGACGAGTACGATGCGCCGATCCAGTCCAAAATCGGCAGCCCAGCGGAAGCGGAAAAAATCCGCCTCGTGCTTCATGACTTTTACTCCGGCCTGAAGACTCTCGCCGACGGCGACCAGCTGCAGATCCTTTTCGTCACCGGCGTCACCAAGTTCACGCAAGCGTCAATATTCTCCGTCTTCAACATCCTCGACGACCTGACCATGAACCCGTCGTACAACGCGGTTTGCGGCTTCACTGCGGCGGAACTCGAGGCGATCCTGGGAGAATTCCTGCCGGATGTGCTGGAACACAACAAGTCGCTGGGATTCATCCCATCCTCGGCGTCCGAGGACGATCTCAAACGCATGATAAAGGATTACTACGACGGCTACTCCTGGGACGGCAGGAACCGGGTATTCAATCCCTTCTCGCTCGTCAAGTTTCTTTCCGCAAAGGAGTTCAAGAATTTCTGGTACTCCACCGGCACGCCGACGTTCCTTCCGGAATTCATCAAAAACCGCCCCCTGGAGTATGTAAGCTCCGAAACATACCCTCTCAACGAGGACAATCTGAATGCGGTCGACGTCAAGGAATTGGAGCTGGCGCCGCTGCTGTTCCAGACCGGATACCTCACCGTAAAGGAACGCGTCGACAGCCAGAACTACATGCTGACAGGCCCCAACCTCGAGGTGGACCGCTCCTTGAACAACAGCCTTTTGACATTCCTTACAGGAAAAAAATCCGCCGCCGTCGAAAGACTTTCTTCCGGCATAAGGACGGCCCTTGAAAGATGCGACGCCGCAGGACTGGCCGACGGGTTCAGCCAGATCCTCGGCTGGGTCACGCACCAGCAGCATCCGGCCCTGGAAGGGGTAAAGCACGCGGTGATTTATTCCGTCTTGAAATCCCTTCACTTCAACGTCAAATCAGAGGTATCCGAAGCCGACGGCACGTTCGACATGGAAATATTCATGGGCCGGGGCTCCGTGTACGTTTGCGAATTCAAGCAGGAGAAATTCAAGAAAAAACGCGGAGAAAGCGACGAAGACGCCGTCGGCAGGCTCCTCGACCTGGCGCGTGAAAAGGCCAGGAGCCAGATTATCCGCAAGAAATACGACAAAAGGCTGCTGAAAGAGTTCAAGACGGTAAAAAGGATCGCTGTCGGCATCGTGGGCAATACGAACGTGGGCGCGGAGATATTCTGAGGATGCCGGCGCGGCCTGGCCTCCCAGGCCGGCTTCAAACGCGGCCAGGCCTTCCAGGACGGCTTAAAAGTCAGGGCTGACACCGGCGCGGCTTTAAGACGGGAACCCTCAAGGCCAATCCGCCTTAGGACAGGGCAGCGAGGCGAACGGCCGCGGGCTTTTCTCCTGCTCAGTCCCTTCCGGCATCGTAGCCCAACGGCGCCCGGAGCTCGCCGCGGCGGTTGAGGTAGCGGTTGCCTCTGCCGTCGGGAAGAACGCACAGGATGAGCCCGTCGCCCCTGATCTCGGCCCCCTGGCAGACGGGATCGATGACCCAGTCGCCCTTGCGGTCTATGATTCCCCACAGGCCCTCGGGGGCGCGCGCGGGGGCGAGGCCCGCCTCGTCATTGAAGGGCATCACGAACCTGAAGCCCGGCCTGACGGCCCAGCCGCCGTCCCGGGAGATGAAGCCCCAGCGGCCCTCCAGGGACTGGGCGGGCGCGGTGGCGTCGGAGCCGTAGTTGCCGACGTCCTGGTACTCGGGCCGCACCTTCCAGGCTCCCGTGCGGTCGATGAGCCCCGAGCGGCCGTCTTCCGCCGTGGCCGTCGCGAGGCCGTTGTCCATGAACTGGTAGGCGGTCGCGAAGGCCGGCCGGATGGCCCAGGCCCCGGTCTCGTCTATGTAGCCCCAAATGCCCTCGGTCTCCATGGCCGCGGCCAGGCCCCCCGCGAAGACGGAGGCCACCTGGAGGAACCTGGGCTGGATCTTCCAGCGGCCGTCGGTGCCGATGAAGCCCCAGAGCCCTTGGGCGTTGCAGGCGGCGGCGAGGTTGTTGTCCCCGAAGTCCAGGCTGCGCGGGAAGACCGGGTAGACCGCCCAGGAGCCGTCAGTCCGGATGAAGCCGGATCTGCCCTCGGACTCCTCTACCGAAGCCAGGCCGTTTTCGGCGAAATTGAAGGCGAGGCTGAACCTGGGCCGGATTGCCCAGTCGCCCTTGCGGTCGATGAAGCCCCAGGCCCCGCCCTGGGACTTGGCCGCGGCGAGATCCCCCGGCCCGAACGAGAAAGGCGCCCCGAAAAGCGGGCTTACCGCCCAGCCGCCGTCGGCTCCGATGAGGCCCCAGAGCCCCTCGGGGTTGGCGAGGGCCCCGCGCCTGATCTGGGGCGGATCCCCGGCGGCGGAGCCGCCCTCGGTCTGGGTCTTGGGGGTGACTTTCTCGGCCCTCTCGCCCTCGGCGGGGTCTTTGGGGGGGGCGGAGGGCACGAGGCAGGGGGCCTCGCCCGACTCGGAAAAATATATGGGGAAAGCGCACACCGGCTCGAGGAGCCAGCGGCCCTCCCTGGAAAGGACCCCGTACCGTTTGCCGACCCGGGCCGAGGCGATGCCGGAAGGGGTGAAGACGCTAAGCGCGTCGAAGGCGAGTTCCGGCTTCTCCTCGAAGGCCCCGGAGGAGCCGATCCTCCCGTACTTGCCGTCCAGTCTTACCCAGGCCGTGCCGTCGGCCGCGAACGGGTTCGCGGCCTCGAACCTGGGTTCGATGACCCAGGCCCCGTCCTGGCCCGCGTAGCCGTACAGGCCGCCCGCATCCGCCTTGGGCGCGGGGAACGCGCCTGCGGCGGAAGGCGCCGTTGCGGCCGGGGCCTCTGAAGAGCCTGCGGCTCCCGCCGCGGCCGGGGCCTCTGAAGAGCCTGCGGCTCCCGCCGCGGCCGGGGCCTCTGAAGAGACCGCGGCTCCCGCCGCCTCTGAAGAGCCTGCGGCTCCCGCCGCGGCCGGGGCCTCTGAAGAGCCTGCGGCTTCCGCCGCGGCCGGGGCCTCTGAAGAGCCTGCGGCTCCCGCTGCGGCCGGGGCCTCTGAAGAGCCTGCGGCTCCCGCGGTGCCTGTGGCTTCCGTTGCGCCCTTCGCCTCTGAAGCCCCTGAAGCGGCCAGGGTCCCTGCCGTCCCTGAAGCGGAAGCCTCGGCTTCCGGAACCGTTGAAGCGCCCGCAACAGCCGAGGCGCCCTGAGCGGAAGCCTCGCCCGTTACGGCTTCCCGGCCCGCCTCCTGCGGGGCGGCCGGCTCCCCCGAAATGACGGGGACTCCGAAGGCCAGGAACGCGGCCAGGGCGAGGGCGCACAGCGTGGCCGCGGCGGCCTTAAAAAGCTTGGAATGCACTTAAGGTAATCCTTTCGCGGGCGTTGGCGAACCTGATCCGACGTTGGGCCGGCGTCGCTTCGCCTTGCAGGGGGAGGGCGGCCCGGAGAGGCTTTTTCCGTAATAAAAAAGCCCGGCATGGCCCTGCTGGGGGTAACCGGCGCGGGCTCCGGGTGAGGTTGCCGAGAAACTCCTTAGAGGCTACAGCTTCCGGAGGCTCGAGGACTCTCAGGCCCTTGAGCGTTGCGCAATTATAGACAGGCGCCGGTCCAGTGTCAAACATTCCCTGGAGGGGCGCCTCTCGCCCAGGCGCAAGGGGCTGCCTCTGGCCGGAGGCGTAAGGGCCGGGGTCACGGAGCCGGCGGCCCCCAAGACCGGCATCGGCCCTCCGGAACGCGCGTCGGCTTTCCGGAACTCGCTTCGGCATGTTGATCCCGCTTGAACCCGCGCCGGAGTTCCGGGACCTGCGCCGGGTTTAAGGCTCCCCAGCGGATCTTCCGGTCAGGCAAGGGCAGGCGTATCCTTGTCCGCGCGCTTCTTTCACGCGGCGGCGGACAAGGCCGCGCGTTTTCCGGGGAATGTGCAAGGCCGCGGACGGCTTGCCGTACGCGGCCTTAGGGAAAGGCGCCTCGTTTAAGGCCTTTGCGGGCGGAAGGCCGTCAGGCCTCTGTCAGGAAGCGCGGCCTTTCGCGCGCGGGAGGCCGCGAAGGCCGCCGCGCCGTCAGGGGCGGAAGGGAGACCGGCCGCCCCGTTCAGGCGGCGTCGGGGCTCCCGTACTTCCTTATGTAGCCGCGGGGGGTGATCATCGCCCCGCGGTACACGAAGGTGGTGCTGTTGCCCACTATGACCAGGGTCTGCATGTCCGCGTCGTCGGGATTGAGGGTCCCCAGGGTGACGATGCGGGAGCCTTCCCCCTCGCGGCCGCAGCGGAAGGCGAGGCCCACCGGGGTGGCGGGGGAGAGGTTTTTCAGGAGGATGTCCTTGGCGGCGCCCAGCTGCCAGTCGCGGCCGCGGCTTTTCGGGTTGTAGATGACGATCACGAAGTCCGCGAGGCTCGCGTTTTCCAGGCGCTTTTCTATCAGCGACCATTCGGTCAGGCGGTCCGACAGGCTCACGCAGCAGAAGTCGTGGGTGAGAGGCGCCCCCAGGGCCGCCGCCCCCGCGCAGAGCGCGGGCGTGCCGGGAACGACGGTGATTTTGAGCTCGCCGTCGCCCGTCCCCAACGGGAGGGCGAGTTCCGCCGCCACTTCGAAGACCACGCCGGCCATGGCGTATACCCCGGCATCCCCGCCGGAGACCATGGCGCAGACCCTGCCGGACATGGCTTGCGAGAGAGCCTCCTTGGCCCTTAGGGTCTCGGCGGTCATGCCGCTGGGGGACAGCTCCGCTTCCTTGCTCACGAAGGGAAGCGCCTGGTCCAGGTACAGCTTGTACCCGTAGACTGTCCGGGCGCGGCCGAGGGCCTCCTGGGCCTCCGGGGTGACGCCCGTCTCCCCGCGGGAGCCCAGACCCACCACTAGTAGTTCATGAGGGCCAGGGCGCAGGTGGCTTTGCTGTTCTTGCGCTTGGGGACCAGAAGGGGGCCCATCCGGGCCGCAAGCCGGGCTGCTGCTTCGCATACGGAAAAGACTCCTATCTTCTCGAATACCTTGTCGGAGGGGTTGGGCGTCTGCACCGCCGCCAGGGCTTCCATGGACTGGATCACGAGGGGCAGCGAGTACCGCCTGGCGAGTTCCTGGAGGGCCGGCTCGGAGGCGCGGATCTCGGCGGTGGAGATGAGGGCCAGCGACAGGGGCGACAGCAGGCTGTCGCTCAGCACCTTGTCGATGAGGCCGGTGAGGTCGGAAAGCTGCAGGTCCCTGTGGCAGCCTACCCCCAGGGCGAGGGCGGGCGGCCGCATGACGAGCGCCTCCCTGGGGAAGGGCCGGAGACGGTAGTCGACATAGACCGAAGGGGTCCTGGGGTGGCCGGGGGCGGTCTCGTCGAAGGCCGAGCTCTCCGCGATGGGCGGGAAGTAGCGCCTCCACTCCACCAGCCGCGGGGCCAGGAAGTTGTCGGGATCGTACAGCGGGACCTTGCCGCCTTCGGCCAGCACCCGGCTCACGGGCGGGAGCTTGGAGAAGTCCTCTATGGCCAGGCGGCAGTCCCTGGCGAGCACCTCCAAGGAGGGCTTGGACTCGATGTCCGTCGCGGTGTTGATGACCGCGGTCCCGCCCGTGAGCTCGGCAACGGCCCGGGCCAGGTCGTTGCCGCCTCCCAGGTGGCCGGACAGGAGGCTCACCGCGAACCTCCCGTCCTGGCCCAGGGACACCACCGCGGGGTCGGTCTTCTTGTCCTTCAGGTGGGGAGCTATGGCCCGCACCATGAGGCCGGTGGCCGCCACGGCCACGTGGCCCCTGTAGGCGTTGAAGGTCCCGGCGAGGAGTTCCAGGAAAGTCGCGTAGAAGCGGGTCCCTGGCGGCGAGTGCGGGGCGAGCCTCTCCGGGGCGTAGAGGTCGCCCGAGAGCCCCGCCGCTATGATGCCGGCAATCTTGAGCCCCTGCAGGGTCACGGCGTAGACCGCGGTCCGCGTGCCCGGGGCGGGGCCGATGGCGGGGCCGCCGCCGGGCTCCGGCTCATCGGCTTCCGGGGGCGCGGCTCCCGCTCCGCCGCCAGTCAGCGGCTCGCCGGAGGCTGCGCCGCCGCCGGCCGCCGCCTGAGGCGGCTCATTCTGAGCCGGGCCTGGCGGCGCCCCGGCGGAAGCCGCTGGAGCCGCAGGCTTTTCGGGGGCTCCGGGGCTTTGGGCCGCAGGGCCCCGGCACAAGCCGTTCCCCTCGTTTCTGCTGTCTTCCGTCATAGTTATGTCCGTCTTCCGTCTTTAGGCAGGGCTTTTCGGGCCCAGGCCCGGGCCTGCAAGGCCGAGGCGGCCGACGCCGCGGCCTTAAGGGGCAGGCCGCCGCCGTCGCAGGCCAATGCCGTCCGCGGCCGTTGCCGCTCAGGGCCGGATATTGCCATGGCCGGTCACGGCCCGTATCGGCCTCAGCCCTGGCAGGGCGGGCCGCCGTAACGGCCGCGCCGCGCCTTCCGGAGCCTGCCGGGCTGCCCGGAGGCTCACCTTAGCATTACTGCCCCCCGTTCCGGTAGCCGTGGCTGAAATCCTTGTCGTAGAGGCGGGATTTTGGGGCTTCGGTACCGTTCCTGAGGGCCGCCACCGCCGGCCCGCAGAGCATGAGCGTGTGGCGGTCGAGCTTTTCCTCCTCCAGGGTTTTCCGCAGTCCTCCGGCGGTGGTCCAGACGGTCCTTCCGTCTGGCCAGGTGGCCCGGTAGACGAGGGCGACGGGGCTGTCGGGGCCGTAGGCCTCCGAGAGGATCCGCGAGACCTCGGCCCCCGCGGCGGCGGAGAGGTACAGGGCGACGGAGGCGCGGTGGGAGCACAGGGAGGCCAGGTCCTCGCCGGGCGGCATGGGGGTGCGGCCCGCCGTGCGGGTCAGGATAAGGGTCTGGGTGATCTCCGGCAGCGTGAACTCCAGCCCCAGGGCCGCCGCGGCGGCCATGGCGGCGGTGACGCCGGGGATCACGCGGTAGGGCACGCCCTTTTCCTTCAGGAGAACGAACTGCTCGTGCACGGCCCCGTAGAGGCTGGGATCGCCCGTGTGCAGCCTGACCGTCTTGAGGCCGGAGCGCCAGCCCTCCACGAGGAGCCCCACGATCTCCTCAAGGTTCATGGGGGCCGAGTCCTCCACCCGGCAGGAGCCCTTTCTCCAGCCCAGGATCTCAGGGTTCACGAGGGATCCGGCGGTCACGATGAGATCCGCCGCGGCCAGGGCTTCCTTGCCGGCCACGGTGATGAGTTCAGGGTCGCCGGGCCCTGCGCCGACGAAAATCACGGGGTTGGTGGCGTTTTCCATGCATGGCCTTTCTCGCGCGCTGTCCGCCGCTGAGGCCATGGGCCCCGGCTGCGGGAGGGTCGCGCCTGACGGCTGAAGGTTCTGTAGGTCGAGGATCCCTTGCGGATTAAGGAAAAGGGCAGGACTGCCGGAGCTTTCGCCCGGCCTGCGGCGGCCGCGGGTTTTCCGCCGGAGGGTTGCTGAGGCTGGCGGGCCTTGCCGCCGGAGGCCTGGGGCGGCGGCGGGCCTTGCCGCCGGAGGCCTGCGGCGCCGCAGGCCTTGCCGGGGGCCGGCCGGCGGATTTGCCGGGCCTAAGGGTCCCCCGGAACTTGAGGCGCCCGCCGCCTTCCAGGCAGGCCGCGGGGTCAGAACGAGCTGGTGACGAGGTACACCTGGTTAAGCGGAGTGAAGTAGAAGGAGCCGGAGAGTTCCCGGCTCCGGGCGCAGGAGAGCTGGAGGACCCGCGGCGGCCCCTCAGGGCCGGTCAGGGCGGCCGCGGCGTCGCCCAGGCTCGCGTGGGTCACGACCGAGGCGGTGATCACCCCTCCGGGCGAGAGCCGCGCGCGGCAGGCGGCTATCACTTTCGCCAGATCCTTGCCGGAGCCCCCGATGAAGACCCGGTCAGGGGCGGGAAGGCCGGGGATCAGCTCCAGGGCCTCGCCTTGGAGGATCTCCACGTGCGCGCATCCGAAGGCCGCGCGGTTGGCCTTGGCCTGGCCGACCCTCTCCCCTTCGCGCTCGACCGCCCAGACCGCCCCGTAAGGCAAGAGGAGCCCCGCCTCGACAGAGACGGACCCGGACCCGGCCCCGATGTCCCAAAGGGTCTCGCCTCCCGCGAGCCTGAGGCTGCCCAGGGCGGCGGCGCGGATCTCGCTTTTGGTGATGAGGCCCTTCTCGTGGAGGTAGGCATCCTCGGGCAGGCCCAGGGAAAGCTCCCTGAAAGGCTTCATAAGGGTGAGGACAACGAGGTTCAGCGGGGCGAACGAGGCCTCGGCCGCCTCCCGGAGGGTCGCCTGGACGATCCTCTCCTCGGGGGCGTCGAGGTTCTCGCAGACGGTGATGCCCCAGGAGTCCAGGCCGCGGTCCAGGACCCTTTTCGCGATGAGGGCGGGGGTGTTGGCGGGATCGGTGTAGACTGCCAGCTTTCCCGCGGCGCCGCTTCTCCCCGCCCTGTACAGGGCGGAGAAAAAGGCCCGCCAGCCGTCCCGGCCGTGGAGGCTTTCCACCTCCGTCCCGGCCCAGGTCGTCTTGAGCCTCGCGAAAGCCTTCTGGACCGTGGTGGTGGAGGGGTGGATGACGACGCGCCCCGGGGGCACCGCCTCCAGGAGCCTCTTGGCCAGCCCGTAGAAGTTGGGGTCTCCCGAGGCCAGGGCCACGCACCTTCCGGAGCGGCTCCGCTCCTCAAGGGCCGCCAGCCAAAGGTCCAGCTTTCCAGTCAAGGGGAGCTTCTCGCCGGGGTAGTCCCCCAGATCCGCCATCCATCTGGGCGGCCCGGCTATCACCTCGGCCCGCTCGAGCAGGGAGCGTATCGCGGGCGTCAGCTGGTCAGCCCGGTCAAGGCCCACCAGGTCCAGGACCCCGCCGGGGCCTTCCGCCTCATCCTGCCGGCGGGGTTCCGTCTCGTCAGCGCCCCGTGTCACTCTGTCGCCCCTGCTTCCGGTTGCCGTCTTGTCTTTATGGCTGTTCTCATCGAACCTCGTGCCCTCATGGTTTCCGAAATTCGGCATTTTCCCTTGCGGGTTTTGCCTCTAGCCCTTGCGGCTCTTGCTCTTGCCTTCGCGGCTCTTCAGGGACATGCGCCCGGGCCGCGGCGGGAGATCCGGTCCGGCGGCCCTGCCGCAGACGGGACGAGGTCAGGCGGCCCTGACTCCCGATGATCCTCCCCCCGTCTCCTGAACCCCGCGGAACCCCGCCTGAACGCCCCTGGACATCGAACGGCCGCCTGAACGCCCCAGAGCTTGAACGGCCGCCTGAAGCAAAAAATCCTTCGGCTTCGGCATTTCAAAGGGGCGGGCGCGCGGCGTCCTTGAATCGGGTGAGCCGGCCAGACACGAAAAGGACTCCCGTCCCCTGAAAGGCGCGCCCGCGACGGAGAGGCGCGAGGGCGCGCGGCCGTTCCCGTCAGACTCGCCGGCGGCCGGGCCGGTCACCGGGCCGCAGGACCTGCCGCCGCCGGAAGCCGGCGCGGCCGCATTGCGGCCTGCCGTCATTTCCTCAACTGGCTCTCCTTCCCGTGCCATGATCCTTCGGCGATCCTTTCATGTCCTGCCTGAATTTGGCCTTAACCGCGGGAGAGCCCCGCCGAAATCCGGCCTCAAACGTCGCCCCGGCTTTCGGCTCAAACGCCGGCCTGTCCCCTGTCCCGCATGTCGCCCTGGCTTTTGACCGAATGCAACCCGGCCCTTTGGCCCGCGGCCGCCCTGACTTTTGACCGAATGGCCGCGCCGGCGTTCGGCCTGACGGCTTCCCCGGCTTTTGGCTTAACGCCGCCGTCCCCATTTTGACATAATCGCCGCCCTGGCCTGTCCATGGACGTAAGGGGCTCCGAAACCTTTGCCTGAACATCCGCCGTGCCCCTCATTCCGCGCGCGGCAGGCGCTTTGCGCCTCCCATGGGAAGGCGGAGGCAATTTAGCCACCTCCGGCGGCCCCGCCGCCCTGGAGGGCCTCGAAGGCGAGGGTGGACCCGTCGAAGTCGAAAAGGCGCATCCACAGGTCCGGGCCCGGGCCGGCGTATTCGCGCGCGCTCGCGAGGGCCTTTTTAGCGACCTTGGGCACCAGCGAGGCGAGGCCCTCGGCCTTGAGGACTTCGAGGGCGGCCAGGGCCGTGTTGGAGGCGAGCACCCGCGCCCGCGCGTTTTCCGGAAGTTCAGGGAGCCAGGCGGCGAGAGGGGAGAGGTCGAGGTCGGCCTTGTGGGCGTGGGTATAGGCGTGGCCGGCGGCCTGCTTGACGGCCTTGCCGAAGAAGACGGCCAGGCCTATGACGCCGAAGCCGCGCTTGGAGGCGAGCTTGAGGCCTCCGGCGAAGAAGTCCGCGATCTGCACGAAGGCCTCCTCGGGCAGATCGGGCCTGGCCGCCCTGCCGAAGCCTTCGGACCTCCCGCCCGTGGTGAGCACGCACTCGGAAAGCCCCTGGGCCCTCGCGATGGCCAGGGCCGAGTCGATGGTGGCTATGTAGGCGGAGTTGGAGAATGGCCGCACGAGGCCCGTGGTGCCCAGGACGGAGAGGCCGCCCACGATGCCCAGGCGCGGGTTGAGGGTGCTTTTGGCGAGGGTCTCGCCTTCCTCTATGAAGATCTCCACCGCGAGCCCGGGCCCCCCCTCCGGGAGGTACGGGGCGAGGTTGTCGCGGATAATCAGCCGGGGCACGGGGTTGATGGCCCACTCTCCCGGAGGTATAGCGAGCCCGGGCTTGGTCACGCGGCCCACGCCGGGCCCCCCGGAGAGGGCCAGCCCGGGAGCCTCCAGCGGCCTTACCCTAGCCCCGATCCTGGCGCGGTTGGTGACGTCCGGGTCGTCCCCGGCGTCCTTGACCACCACGCAGACGGCGACGGGGCCTTCCAGCCGGGCTTCGGCCACGGGCACCGTCATGGTCCTGCCCTTGGGCAGGCTGACCGTCACGGAGTCAGGGGCGCGGCCGTCCTTGAGCAGGGCCGCGGCGGCCGCCGCCGCGGCGGCCGCCGCCGTGCCCGTCGAGAAGCCGGTGCGGAGTTCTTTGCGGTCTTTCCTGTCCAACAGGGTAGGCATCTCTCCGGCGCGCCGGGCGCGGGCGGGCGCGGGGTCATGAGGGCAGGGCGCGTCTCCCGGCGGCGGCATAAGGTGAGGGGCGGCCGCAAGGCGGGCGCCAGGCGCTTGGCGGTGTCGGAGTGCGGGAAAAAGTATAGCAAGGCCGCCTGCGGGGGGTCAAGGACCTGCAATGCCGCGGCCTGCCGCGGCCCTGCGCGGAGGCCGCCCCGGAGGTTTCGCTCCTGCCCGCGCGGAGTAAGGTTTTCCTCGCGCCTGCGCGCGGCTCAAGAGTCCTTTGGATTTCGCGCTGCCGGGGCAGCCGGCTTTAGCGTTCGCGCGCATGGGTCAGGCCCGCCATGTCAGTCATGACAGGCATGGCATCGGCGGAAAGCGTTCAGCGGCGGCCTAAGGCCGGGCCGGCCTCCGCTCGCGCCGGAGGTTGCAGCGAAGACGGCAGAGAGGATAAGA
>JAITRL010000312.1 GCA_031288415.1 Deltaproteobacteria bacterium
GCGCCGCCTCCTCCGCCGGTGGCCCCGCCGCCTTCTCCGGCGCCGCCGCCTCCTCCGGTGGCCCCGCCGCCTTCTCCGGCGCCTCCTCCTCCTTCGGTGGCCCCGCCGCCTTCTCCGGCGCCGCCGCCGCCTCCGGTGGCCCCGCCGCCTTCTCCGGCGCCGCCGCCTCCTCCGGTGGCCCCGCCGCCGCCTCCAGAGCCCCCGATCATGGCTCCGGCAGCGCCTGCGGCGCCTCCTCCGGCCCCATCCCTGGCCCCGCCTCCGTCCCCATCCGCCACGGACACCGGCCAATTGGACGTCTCCGGCCTGCTCGAAGACGCCGAAGTGGCTGTGGCCCCCGGCACCACCTCCCTCCCGCGCCATGCCGAGCCTGAGCCCCAGCCAGACACCATATTTGACGTGGAGGTGGTGGAAGAAGGAGGAGGAGGAGGAACCGCGACTCCTCCCCAGGAGCCGCCTCAGGACCTTTCAGTCCAGCCTTTCATGGATGCGGGGGCCCGTTCGCCTTCCCGCCCGTCCAAGGATGCCTCCGAGACCTTCATGGTGCCGCAGGAGAGCCTGGAAGAGCAGATGGACTTGCAGCCCGCCGACATGGAGGCTTCCGACGGCCTCGACTCGTTGGACGATGATTCCCTGTCCGTGGACGGCACGGACATGTCGGACGTCTCGGACCTCCTGGACGACCTCGACGAGGAATGAAAGCCTCGGCGAGCCTCCGCTGCCGACGGCCCTGCGGCCCCTCTCCCCGTTTGCCAGCGACGGCCCGCCTCCTTGAGGCCCCCCAGGGCTACGCAGGGCCGCCCTCAAAGCTTGCCGAAGCCGCGCCCAAAGCTTTTAGCGGACGTGAAAGCGCCGCCCCGACGCGGTTGACGCAGGTTGACGCCGGTTCACGCCGGGCTCCCGCAAGGCTCCGCCGCCGCCCGCGAAGTTTCCGCAGGAGGCGCGCGGCAATCCCGCGGCGGCCGAGGCAGGCTCCCCGCAGGCCTCTCCCTCAAGGGAGGCTCCCCGCCCCGCCTCCCCGAGGGCATCTCACGCCACCCCGAGAGGGCGCCCGTCCGCGCCCGGAAAGGCCCGCCGCCCTTGGCCCAGCCTGGACCCACGCCATCTTTCGACCCCCTGGACCCCCGCGGCCGCCTGGTCTTCCCTCTGGACGTCCCTGATCTCGCCGAAGCCCTCCGCTTCGCGGATCTGCTGGCCGACAAGGTCGGCTGGCTCAAGATAGGGCTGGAGCTCTTCACGGCCGCCGGCCCGGAAGCGGTCAGGCGAATCGGCGCCCGCGCCCCTGGCTGCGGCATCTTTCTGGACCTCAAGCTCCACGACATCCCCGCCACGGTGGCCGGCGCCATGCGCTCCGCCGCGGCCCTGGGAGCCGGCCTGGTGACCGCGCATGCCCAGGGGGGAAGCGACATGCTCAGGGCGGCCTCGGAAAATGCCGGGAAGTCCAGGGTCCTCGCGGTGACGGTCCTCACCAGCCTTGAACCCGGGGCCTTGACGGAACTCGCGCCGGAGTACCGCGCGCCGGGGGCCCTGGCCGCGCATCTGGCCCGGCGGGCCATGAGCTCCGCCTGCCACGGCCTGGTGGCCTCGCCGAGGGAGGTCTCCGGCCTCAGGGAGATCTGCGGCCCTCGGCCCCTCCTGGTGATCCCCGGCATCCGCCCCGCCTGGGCCCTGGTCAAGAAAGATGACCAGGCGCGCACGGGGACTCCCGCCGCCGCCTTGGCGGCCGGGGCCGATCTCCTGGTGGTGGGCCGCCCGGTGCGGGAAGCGCCTGATCCCCGGAAGGCGGCGGACATGCTCCTGGCCGAGATCGCGGAGGCCCTCCAAGGCCTGCCGTTCCAGGGGAGCCGTCCCTGCTGAAGCGGAAGCGATAATGAAAAATTATTTTCAGGCGCCCGGCCCAGGCCGGAGCCGCGCCCCCGGCGAAGACTCCCCGCGCCGCCTGGCCCTGCCCGGCCTTTCAGGCCCGGCGGGCGCCGGGGCCGCCGCCGGCCCGGTTCCTGAAGACGGCCTGCCGCCCTTGCCGTGCGATCCTTCCCTGCTCCGGTCCGTGGAGCGGCCGGGCCGCTACCTGGGAGGCGAGATCGGCTCCGAGCCCAACCGTGTTCCGGACGGGAGAGGAAGGCTGTTCCGGGTGGCCCTGGCCTTCCCTGACGTCTACGAGATCGCCCACTCGCACCTGGGCCACAAGATCCTCTGGGCGCTCGTCAACTCCGAGCCCGGGCTCTCCGCCGAGAGGTGCTACGCCCCCTGGACCGACATGGAGAGGCTCCTGCGCGGGAGCGGGTCGCCCCTCCGCTCGCTCGAGTCCGGGACGCCTTTGGGGGCCTTCGGCCTGGTGGGCTTCTCCCTCCAGTACGAGCTGGGCTACACGAACATCCTGGCCATGCTCGAGCTCGGAGGCATACCGCTTCTCGCCTCGTCCAGGGACGGGAGCCATCCCCTGGTGGCCGCCGGCGGACCCGGCTGCGCCAACCCTGAGCCGCTGGCGGACTTCTTCGACTTCTTTTTTCTGGGCGACGCCGAGCCGAACCTGATCCCCGATCTCAAGGAGATCTCGCGCCTCAAGGCGGAAGGCGCCCCCCGCGCCGAGATCCTGCGCGGCCTCTCCCGCCGGCCGGGGATCTACGTGCCCTCCCTGTACAGGCCCAGCTACGCCGGGGAAGGCCTCTCGCGGCCATTTCTGGGCCTGGTTCCCCTGGACCCTGAGGCGCGGCCCTTAAGGAAGATCACCGCCCCGTCCCTTTCAGGGCTCTTTTTCCCGAAAAGCCAGATAGTGCCCTTCATCAGGCCCGTGCACGACCGGGTGGCGGTGGAGATCGCCCGCGGCTGCTCGCGGGGATGCCGCTTTTGCCAGGCCGGCTACATCTACCGCCCCGCGCGGGAGCGCGGGGCGTCTGAGGCCCTGGACCTGGTCTCCCGGAACCTTGCGGCCACCGGCCTGGACGAGGCGGCTTTCCTGGCCCTCTCCGCGGGGGACCACACCCTCATCGGCCCCCTGGTCAAGGGCTTCATGGACCGTTACGGCGGAAGCGGGGTATCCCTGTCCCTTCCTTCCCTGCGGGCGCGCTCGGTCACTCGCGATCTGGCCCTCCAGATCCAAAGGGCCCGCAAGACCGGCTTCACCGTCGCCCCCGAGGCCGCGACAGCCCGCCTGAGGGCGGTGATCAACAAGGACCTCACCGAGGACGACGTGCTCTCCGCCGCGGAGGCGGCCTTCTCCCTGGGCTGGCGGACCCTGAAGCTGTACTTCATGTGCGGGCTCCCCACCGAGACGGAGGAGGATCTCGCAGCCGTCGGGAGGCTCGCCAAACGGATCAAGGGCAGCACCCGGGCCCGCCTCAACGTGGGTCTCGCCCACTTCACGCCCAAGGCGCACACGCCCTTCCAGTGGGAGCGGGGGTCCCTGCAGCGGGAAATCGCCGCCAGGATCGGCACGGTCAAGGCCGCGTGCCGCCAGGGCGGCATCGCGGTCAAGCACGCCGACCCGGGGGCGTCGTTCGCCGAAAGCCTCGTCGCCAGGGGCGACCGCCGCATGAGCCGCGTGATCCTCAAGGTTTTCCGGAAAGGCGCCCGCTTCGAGGCCTGGAACGATCTCTTCCGCCCGGGCCTGTGGGAGGAGGCCCTCGCCGAGGAGGGCTTCGACCCCGCCGTCTTCGCCCGCGACCGGGATCCGGAAGCACCGCTGCCCTGGGACCACGTCTTCTACGGGGTAGAGAAAAATTACCTTCTGCGGGAGCGCGAGAGGGCATACGCCGGCCTCCCCACCCCTGACTGCCGGGATTCCGGCTGCCGCGGCTGCGGGGCCTGCTCGGACGGCGCCAGCGTCGATCTCGCGGCCCGGCGCTTTCCGGAGGAAGCCTTGCAGGCCGCGGCCTCCGCCTCGGGCCCGGAAAACCGGGCGGGACCGGAGGCCCCGCCGGCCGTGACGGCCGCTGGCATTGCCGCAGGCGCGGAATGCCAGCGCGGCGCCCAGGCCCGGCAAACCCCGCTGACCGGGGACGCGTTGCCCGCCCTTGAGGGCCCCCGCGCCCCTGATTGCCGGAAGTCCCCCGGTTACCCTCACTCCCCGGATTGCCCTGCCGACAGGGAATCCGCGGGAGCGGCCTCCCGCGGCGCCGGGCGCCCGGAAAGGCCGGCCGCCTCCGGGGAAGCGGGGAGGCCGCAGGCGGAGCGGCCCGCGCCGCGGCGGAAGCCCCGGCCGCAGGCCCCCCCCATGGCGGCCGCGCCTCCGGAGTACAGGTACCTGGCGAGGTTCGCGAAGACCGGAAGGCCCGTCTTCCTGGGACACCTGGAGCTGGTGGAGCTCTTCAAAAGAGCGTTCCGGAGGGGGGGGCTGAGCCTCGCCCTCACCCGAGGCTTCCACCCGTCGCCCAAGCTCTCGTTTTTGACTGCCCTGCCCCTGGGGGTGCCCAGCGAAGACGAGATCATGATTTTCAGCCTGCTTGACGACGTCGGGCCGGCCGAGATCCTCGCGCGGCTCACCCTGCCTGAGGGCGTCAGGGCGCGAGAGGCCGAGAGGCTCCCCGCCTCCCTCCCCCGCCCGGCCCTCAAGGGCGCCCGCTGGCTCGTGACGGCCCCCTCCCCTGCCTTTGCGGGGCCGCCCCTTTTCCCTCAGGCGCATCTGAGTTATACTGACAAGAGAGGGCGTCCGCGCGACTTTCCCCTGCAGGACTGGATACTGGAAGCCGAGACCGTCTCCCCGGAAAGCGCCGCCGTCGCCCTTTCCTTCCGCGACACCCTCGCCCCCAAGCCCCTGGACGCCGCCAGGGCCCTATGGGGCCTCGATCCCTCCCTCCCCCTCGAGCTTTCCAAGCTCAAGACGCTTACAGAGTGAATTTCCCGCGCCGGGCGGGGCAGGGCCGCTGATCCCCCGCGCATGGCCAGGGGGACTTATGGCCTCGGAGCTCCTCATAAACCACCGCCCCTACGAGACGCGCACCGCCCTGGTGGAGAACGGCGAGACGGTGGAGTACCGCGTGGAGCGCGCGGCCGGCAGAGGCCTGTCCGGCTCGATTTACAAAGGCCGGGCGGTGCGGGTCATCCCCGGGCTCCAGGCCGCCTTCGTGGACATCGGCCTGGAGAAGGCGGCTTTCCTTTACGTCGACGACCTGTCCCCCTCCGTGTCCGGGCTCTCGCGGTCGCTGGGCGGCGGAGCCCGGCTGGACCTGGAAGGAGAGGCCGCGGGCGCCGGGGAAGGCCAGGGCGCCGCCGAGGACGATGACGCCCTGGAGGGCCTCATCGAGGGCCTGGAGGGCCTCTCCGGAACCGAAAGCGGGGCAGCCTCCCGCGCCCCCATCGAGAGCCTCCTGTCCGAGGGCCAGGAGCTCCTGGTCCAGGTCTCCAAGGAACCCATCGGCCAGAAGGGGGCGCGGGTCACCACCCTGGTGTCGCTTCCGGGCCGCAGGCTGGTGCTCCTGTCCTCCGGCGGCCACCTGGGGGTGTCCAAAAGGATCGAGAGCGAGGCGGAACGGGCTCGCCTGCGCGAACTCCTGGAGGACTGCCGGGACCTTTTGGAGTCAAAGGGCCGGGGCTGCGGCCTCATCGCCCGCACGGCCGCCGAAGGCGCCTCGGACTGCGAGATCAAGGCCGAGGCGAGCTTCCTGGCCCAGCTCTGGGCCGAAATACGCCGGAAGGCGGAAGAGGCGGCAGCCCCCGCGCTCATCCACCAGGAGCTGGACCTCGTGCTCCGGGCCGTGCGCGACTCCTTCACCGAAGGGGTGGAACGGCTGGTGGTCGACGACCGGGACCAGCACGCGCGCGTCAAGGCTTTCCTGGAGTCCTTCGCGCCGGAGCTGGCGCCGGCCCTCTCCCTCCACGAGGACCCCACGCCCCTGTTTCACGCCCGCAACGTGGAGGAGGACCTGGCCCGGGCCATGAGCCGCAAGGTCTGGCTCAAGAGCGGCGGCTACCTCGTCATCGACGAGACCGAGGCCCTCACCGTCATCGACGTGAACACCGGCCGCTACCTGGGCAGGCGCTGCCTGGAAGAGACCATCCTCAAGACCAACCTCGAGGCCGTGCGCGAGATAGCCTTCCAGCTGAGGCTCCGCAATATAGGCGGCCTCATCGTGATAGACTTCATCGACATGGAGCGGGAGGCCAGCCGCGAACGGGTGACGGCGGCCCTCAGGGACGCGCTGCGCCGCGACCGCGGGGCGGCCAAGGTGCTGCCCATGAGCGAGCTGGGGGTGGTGGAGATGACCCGCAAGCGCTCCCGCGAGAACATCGACCGCCTCCTGCGCGAGCCCTGCTTCTGCTGCCAGGGCCAGGGGTCGCTGCTCACCGGGGCCTCGGTCTGCCACCAGGCCTTGCGCGACCTGGAACTGGCCGCGGCCGACTGCCCGGGCGCGCCCCTCGCCCTCAAGGTCCACCCGTCCGTGCGCGGCCACTTCCTCGAGGAAGGCCGCGCGGCCCTGGAGGATCTCGAGCGCCGCATCGGCATGGGCGTGACCGTGATGGCCGACCCGAGCCTCCATCCGGAAACCGCGGAGGTGGAGATAGGCCGCGCCCGGGATTTCCGGGAGGCGTCCTCCGGCCGCCCCGGACCGGAGGGGCCGGCGGCTTCCGTCTCGCCCGCCGCAGGGGCGCCCCTCGCCGCCGGGGACGGGTCCGCCCGCCCCGGCCCCCGTTCCGCGGCGCGCGCGCGGGGCCCGGCCGGCGGCCAGGAAGGGAACGCGCCCGCAGGCCCGGCCGGGAATGCCGCAGGCCATGCCGGGAATGCCGCAGGCCATGCCGGCGGCTTGGAAGGGAGATCGCCCGGAGCCCAAGCCGCCGCTTCAGGAAAGCCCGGCTCCGCTCCTCTTGCCTTCAGGGAGGGCCAGGCGGCCCCCGAGGCCCCTGCCCCCCGATGGCCCCCGGCAGGCCAAGCCCCGCAGGGCGCCCAAGCCCGGCACGGCCTCAGGGGAACGCCAGAGCCCGGCCGGGCCTCCCGCGCCAGGAGGCCGGAGACGGCGCAGCCCCAGGCCCCCGCGCCCCGGCCGCTCGCCGCTCCAGGCGGGGGGAGGGGGGCCTGATCATGACCGAAGCCGTGCCCTTCGAGATGACCAGCCTCCAGCTGCTCAGGAGCCTCTTCCAGCGCAACCGCGCCTGGCACGAGCCGCCTGACGGGCGCATCTCCGTCGCCACCCTGACTATCCGCAACACCGGGGACTTCTCCCCCGAAGGCGGGAGCGCGCGCTACGTCCAGGGCTTCCGGATGGAGAAGGCCAAGGACATGCCCTTCTCCCTGGAGGTGGAGTACGGGGCCGTCTTCAGCATGTCCCGGCCCATCCCCGCGGCGGACAGGGACTACTACATCCACCTGGCCTTCCCGCGCCTGGTCTTCCCCTTCATGCGCGAGTACATCGCCGAGACCACCCGCAGGGGCGGTTTCCCTCCCCTCATGATCAACATGTCCGTGTCCCCCGCGCCCAGGGACGGCCCCTCCGGCGCTGACGGGGACCCGGCGCCGGTGCTCAAGTGGATCCACTGACCATCTTCCACGGCGTATACCAGGTCCTGGGAGGCATAGCCGCCGCCCCGGCCCTTTTCTTCTCCTCCCTCTCCGGGAGGGGCGGGGGGTTCTGGCTCGACCGGCTGGGCTTCCCGTCCGCAGGCGGGAACAGGCCGTACTGGCTCCACGCGGCCTCCGTGGGCGAGGCGGGGAGCGCCGCCGTAATCATCCGCGCCTGGCGCGCTCAGGACCCGGAGGCGGAATTCCTGCTTTCGGTGGGCACCCCCGCCGGCCGGGAGCACGCGGAAAAGCTCCTGGGCGATCTCGACGGCGTGCAGTTCATGGCGCCCCCCGTGGACGTCTGGGGCGCCCCCGGCCGCACCCTGGCCCGCGTGGAGCCCAGGGCGCTCGTGATCATCGAGACCGAGATCTGGCCGGGGCTCCTGCGGGCCGCCCGCAGGCGCAAGGTGCCCGTGGTGCTCGCCGCGGGCCGCGTCTCCGAACGCACCGCCCGCCGTTACGCCTGGGTGAAGAGCTTCTTCAGGCAGCTCCTCAACTCCATGGAACGGCTGATCGTCATCTCCGAGGCCGACCGCGACCGTTTCCTCTCCCTGGGCGTCGACACGGACAGGATCGAGGTCAAGGGCAGCCCTAAATTCGACGGCCTCATCGCCCGCGCCCAGGGCCCCGCGCCCCCTCCCATCTCCAACAGGCCCCCCTACCTCCTCGTCGCGGGAAGCACGCACCCGGGAGAGGAAGAGCTGCTGCTCTCCGAAATCCTCAAGGCCCTGCTGGGCCGCGCCTTGGACGAGAGCCACCGGAAGCCGGCGCCTGACGCCTGGGCCCTCGGCTCCGACGGCTCCACCGTCGGGGCGTGGAAAGAAGCCGATGCCGAGGCCGAGGCCCTGGCGGGACCGGTGGACCTGCGCTCCGCCCCGGCGGATACGCTCCCGTCCCCGGCGGCGGCGCCGGACCCGCCGGCCCGGGGCCGGCCGGCCGAGCCCCGGGAAGGCCAGGCGGCGGATGCCCGGTAGCCGGAGGCCGCGCGCCCGGCCGCCGAGGGGCCGTCGGCCGATGCTTCGCCCGGCGAAACCGCGCCGGCCGCGGACAGGCCGGCGAAGGGCCTGGCCAGGCTGACCGGCGGCAAGGGCAAAGCCGCCGCCGTGCCGGAAGAGCTCCACAGCGTCAACCCTTTCAAGGCGATCTTCGTCCCGCGCCATATCCACCGCGCCAAGGAAGTGCTCGATCTCGCCAAAAAGAAAGGCTTCAAGGCTTCACTCCTCTCGGATCCCGAGACCCCCCTGGAGGAACTTCCCGAGATAGCGGTCTTCAACTCCGTGGGGAGCCTGCTGCGCCTCTACGAGAGGTGCGATCTCGCGATAGTGGGCGGAAGCTTCATCTCGGGCCTCCAGGGACACAACCCCCTGGAGCCCGCCGCCTGCGGCCGTCCCATGATCTTCGGCCCTAACATGATGAGCTTCCACGAGCAGGCCCGGGCCCTCATGGAGAGCGCCGCCTGCAAAATGCTGCTCCCCCTCTCCCTCAACACCGTTTTCCGCCACTTCTCCGTCGACCCGCTCCTGGGCCAGGTCTCGGGACAACGCGGCCGGGCTTACGTGGCAGGCCTCGCCCCGGTGGCCCCGGTCGTGGCCGAGGCCATCCGCCGCGCCTTGTCCGGGGCCGCAGGCAAAGAGCCCGCTGGGCCCCCTGCGGAGGCTTGCGCGACGGCCGCTCCGGCGGCCTCGGCCGAGGCCGCCGCGGAGATTCCGGTCAAGGCCGATGCCGCGCCCTCGGCGAAAGAGCCTGAGGCAGGCGGCCGCGAGGCCCCCCCCCCGGAAGGCCCGGGCGGGGAAGACAGGTGAGAAGCCCGTCGGCCGCGGACGCCGCGGCCCTTGGCGCCGGCCCCGTCAGTCCCGCGGCCGGCCCCCGAGCTCCGCGGCGGGCCCTTGCGGCTCAGGCCTCCGGCGTGGCCCTGCGGCTGGCGGCAAGGCTGCTGGCCTTCGCGGCCCTGGCAGGGCTCGCGGGGCCCGGAGGCCTGGCGGCCCCTCCGCCCGCCCTGGCCTGGATCTCCTCGGAGTGGCTGGGCGGCTGGCCCGGAATCTGCGAGGACAGCTCATGCTTCGACGACGGCACGCCGCTTTCCGAGCCGCCGCCGGAGATCCGCCGCAACATCATCGAACACCAGCTCAAGAGCCCGGTCTGCCCCTCGGATCTGGTCTTCATCACCATAGAGTACCCCGAACACACCGGCAGCCTCGCCCTGGATCTGGCATTCGCGGAGGAAGCCGCGAAAAAGTTCGGCGCCGCGCGGGCTCTCGCCCTGAAGCTGTCCTGCAACGACCTCATTGACGGCTGCGGCGGGCTCTGCCTCCCCGCCGGCGTGGAGAGCCGCTATTTCCTGCACAAGTCCGCCTCCTGGACCCTGTCGGTGTTCCGGGTGGACAGGTTCATCGGGAACTTCCGCCGCGGGCGGCACGAGCGCGGCACGGTCGAGTACTCCTTCGGCAACTACTCCCTCGTCTCCGGCAAGGAGCTCAAGGCGACCGAGATCTTTCCCGACCCCGCCTCCTCCGCCCGCAGCCTCTGGGCCCGGGCGGACATGGAGCTCGCCTCCCGGGGCGCCTGCCCCTCGTCCAGGTACCTGGCTTCCGGCCGCCGCCCCGCAGGCCGCGACCTGAGGCCGCGGGACCTGCTCCTGAGCCGCCGCGGGGCGACCTTGGCCCTTTACACCGGCAGCGACAAGAAATGCTTGCCCCAGGCCCTGGATCTCCCCAAGTCCGAACTCGTGGCCCTGGGGGCCTCCCCCGCCCTCTGGGACCTGGAAGGTCCGCCTTCCAGGTGAGGCTTCCGGCCAGGGCCGCCTCACGCCGTTCAGGGAAGGGCCCGCGGCGGCGCGAGTCGGCCCCGCGGCGCGCGCCCTGTCCAGGCTTGCCCTGAACGGTTTGGGCGACCTGCCGGGAGAGGAGACCGGAACTTGGCCCTCGTCATCATCGGAGGCTCCCGCAAAGGCCTCAAGCTCGCGCTGCCGCCGGCGGCCGCCAGGCCCACCGCCGCGGCGGTGCGCGAGGCCGTCTTTTCCATGATAGCCGATGCCGTCCCCGGCTCCCGCGCGCTGGATCTTTTCGCGGGAAGCGGCGCCATGGGCCTCGAGGCCCTCAGCCGCGGCGCGGCGCGCGCCGTCCTGTGCGACCGGGATCCCGAGGTCCTCAAGGTCCTGAAAAAAAACGCCGCCCGCTTCGGCCCGGAACCCGCCGCCGCGGTGCTCGCGCTCGATTTCCCCGCCGGGTATCCCGCCCTTGCGGCCCAGGGTCCGTTCGACCTCCTGCTCCTGGACCCCCCGTATTCCGGGGCGGATCTGGCTCCGGGCTTCATGCGCGCCGCGCCCGGCCTCGGACTCTGCTCCCCGGAGGCGCTGCTGGTCTGGGAGATGGGCGCCGCCGCCCTGAAGACCCTGGAATCCGCGGACACGGGAGCCTTCGGGCTGGTGAAGTCCCGGTCCTGGGGCGCCAAGGCCGCCGCGATCCTGAGGTTCCGCGGCTAGCCGAACCGCGAGGGGCCCGGACCTGCCGCCGGGCCCCCCGCCCTGTCCCGGCTCGGGCGGGCGCCTGCCGGCCGGGAAAGCCCTCATCAAAGCTTTAGGCCTGCATGGCCCGGAAGGCGGGCGCCGCAGCTTAAGCGAGCCCCTGGCCCTGAAGGAGGCTCCCGGCGCTTCAGGCTTGCCGGCCTGAAGCGCCTTGTCCCGCCTTGTCCGCCTTGTCCTCCTTGTCCTCCTTGTCCTCCTTGTCCTCCCGCTCCGAAAAACGCCCTGTACCAGGATTATCCGTCAGGAGCCGCCGCCTGATAAGGAGGTTCTGGCGGAAAAGGCGGGGCTCCGCGGAAACGGCCGGGACCTGAGCCGCCCGGCAAGGGGCGCCGCGGGCCGTCCGGAACCGGCGTGACTTTACGCGACAGCCAAGCCCGCAGGCGGCGCCGCTCTTTCCTCCCCGGCGCCGGCTTAAGGCCTGGCGCCTTCAGGCAAACGATTGGCTGTCACCCGCAAGGCTCAATGCCGCCCTGCCTGTCCGGAGCCGGGCTTCCGAACGCGCCTTACTAAATTATTACCCGCCTCCTGGGCGGTTAAACATTAAATTATACCCAAATTTTCAATATTACCCGTTGCATCCGCCGGCGGCCGGCGCTAACATCCTTTTCCGCAGGCCGCCAAAAACCCCGCAGGGCCTTTTCAGGGCGGCTTTCGGCGAAGGCCGCGGCCGCAGGCGCCGATCGCTTCGGCCCGTTCGATTCAAGAACGCCGGCCGTTACCTCCAGAGCCGATCAGTCACCTGAAGGCTGAAATGCGCGACGCATTTCAGCCTTTTCGCTTTTCCGCCCCTGTAATGACCCGGCAAGCCGCCCGCCGGACAGAAGGGCGCGCCGAAGGCCCCGCTTCCGCATGCAGCCCAAGCCTCCAGCCAGGATACCCCGCATCCGTCAAGACGGCGCGATCCGCGACGGCGCCGCCGCATGCCGCTGTCGCCCCGCCTTTTGACCTTCCCTCCCCGCGCCTCATGCCCCTGCGCCGGAACCCCGCGCCGGAAACCGGCTGAGGCGCGCTGCCGTCCCAATCATACGCAGACAGCTAAGCGGCCCCCTCCCGCACAAGGCCTCCGGCCGCCGGGCGCCTTGAACTGAGGGCCTCTCCTCGCCCCGCGCCTGTCGGGCCTCAAGCGGCCGCGCGCCGAGTTCCCTTTGATCCTTGCGGCGCCGCCCGAGGGAAGGGCGCGAGCCGCGGAAGGCGAAGCCGGGCCGGAACCGAAAGCCTGAACTGAAGGGCCCGGGCGCCGGACTTAGGCGGGAAGGCCGCGGCCGCGCCGGACCGCTCCCGTGCCGCAGGCCTGTCGCGGCCGTAAGCGGCCGCGCGGGCTTAGGCGGCTACCGGCCGCTTTCGGGAATATGCCGCCGCGCGACTGCTTCCCGAGCTTCAGCGCCTTTCCGGCGCGCCGCCGGCAATGACAGACTGCGGAACCTCAAGGCCTTTCGCGCGCGAGACCCTCGCGCGGGGCGCCTGACCGCGCCTCGCTTTGCGACGGGCTTGCCGCGGCCTTCAGCGCGCCTTATCCCCGGCTCTCCCCCGTCTTGAGGCGCCTGGACCCGCAACGCCGCCCGGCCATCGCGGCGCGCCGGCCGCCCGGCCGGGACCGGCCTCAACTGCCTCCTGACCGGCATGTTCAGCTCACTCGGCGCTGTCGGCCTTAGCGGCCTGAGCATGCTGCTCAGCTTGGCTAGACTGAGCGACATGATCAGACAGATCCTCCCGCACGTCTCAATCCGCCGGAACGGCCGTATCCGCCTGATCTGCCGGATCTTCCAGAACGGCCTTTCCGGCCTTTCCGCCTTCTTAGCCTGATCGTCATGAGCGCCGCGCCCGTCGCCGGTTCCCCGTCACAGGCTCTCCTGCGGCGGCGAGGCCGCGCGGCGCCC
>JAITRL010000318.1 GCA_031288415.1 Deltaproteobacteria bacterium
GCATTGCCTAAGCCGCGGTTTTGCGCAAGCCGGCGGAAACCCGCCGTTAGGATTTCGGATTCGTGCCCTGCGCGGACACGCGCGTTGAAATCAATGCCGGCCGATCCGGGAAAACGCGCACGGCCGGGGCGAAATCAAGGACGCAGGGCGAGGCTATGCCGCAAATCCGGGAAAGCCCCCGCCAAGACGGCATGTTCGGGGGAAGGCTTTCGCGGCAGGGAAAGCCGAAGGCCTCCGGCCTCTTGCCGACCCTGCGGCCATGTTACGCCGAAACCGGGAAACCCGGCAAGCGGAAGATGCCGGCTTCCGGGCATTTTCCCGGGCTCCCCCGCACGCCTTGCGGACGGCCGCGCCGGCAAGCCCAGGCTTCTTTCTCAGGTTGCTTCAGGGCCGCCTCCAGGCCTGCGCGACGCCCCGTTCCGGCCTTCAGCATGGCTTTCCTCCTGGCTTTCCGGACAAGCGGCTCCAGGCTTTCGCGACGCCTGCTCCAGGCGCCGCGCGGAAGGCCCGGGCTTTCCGCGAAAAAACGCCGGGATTCACGCCAGGCTGCGGGTTTTCGGCGGCACAGGCCGCGCGGGCCCGCTTCAAGGGGCCGCAGGCCCCTCCGCGCCCCGCAGGGCCCGGCAGAGGCTCAGCCCGCCTCAGGACTCTATCAGCTTGTCGGAGTCGAGGATAAGGACCACCCGCCCGTCGCCCAGGAGGGTGAGGCCGTTGAAGTAGGGCAGCTTCCGGAACGTCTCGAGCTCGAACTCCTTGATGACTATCTTCTGCTGGCCCAGGATCTCGTCGGCCAGGATGGACTGGCGGGTGTCGGTCTTGCCCCTGAGGATGATGAAGACCAGGGTGCCGCCGCCCTGGTCGAACACCCCCCCCAGGCTGCCGTCCCCGCCGCCGGGCGCGGGCCGCCGGCCGACGCCTTCGCCCAGGCCCAAGAGGGACTTGAGGTCTATCACCGAGATTACCATGTCCCGGTGGCGGAAGACGGCGCCTTCCTTGTGGTGGTGGACGTCCGAGCGGGGCACGGTCACTATCTCGTTGACGCACTCGAGTGGGAGGCAGAAGGTGCTGGCCCCCACCCTGAGCATGATGGCCTCCTTGGTGAGCAGGGTGTTCGTGATCGGGAGGCGCATGCCCACCGTGAGCCCGCGCCCGGGGCGGTTGTCGACGGTGACCTCCCCGTTCCACTTCTTGAGGTTGGTCATCACGACGTCCATGCCGACCCCGCGGCCGGAGAGGTCGGTGGCCTTGTCCTTGGTGGAGAGGCCGGAGCTGAAGACCAGCATCTCGGCTTCCTTGTCGGACATGGAAACCTGCTGCTCGGGGGCGATCACGCCCCGCTCGACGGCCTTGGCCTTGATCTTCTCGAGATCCAGGCCGCGCCCGTCGTCCGAGACCTCGATGAAGATGGCCGCCTCCTCCTGGGTGACGTTGATGCTCACCGTGCCGCGCCTGGGCTTGCCGGCGGCGATCCTCTCGTCCGGCGACTCCAGGCCGTGGTCGACGGCGTTCCTGACGATATGGACCATGGCCTGCTCCACGTCGTCCAGGAGGCTCTTGTCGATGGGCACGCGCTCCCCCGCTATGGACATCTCCGCCTCCTTGCCTATCTTGTGGGAGATGTCGCGGACAAGGCGGGGGAACTTCTTGAGGATGTTGTTCATCTCCACCTGGCGCACCTCCATGATGGAGCGCTGGAGGTTCACGATGTCGTTGGAGATGGTGCGCGAGACGGTGGAGAAGTCGCGCAGGAGGCTGATGTCCACGCCCGCCTTGCGGAAGGAGAACTGGAGGTGGTTGAGGATCTCGCTTTTCGTGATGAGCCGCCCCACGCTCTCCAGGAAGAGGTCGATCTTGGCCTCGTCCACGCGGATGGTCTTGACCTGCGGCTCCTTGAGGGCGGCCGAGCCCTTCGATGAGCGCGAGGACTTGGCGGCGGGGGCCTCCACCTCCACCTGGAACTTCTGCTTGAGGTCGGCGAGCATGGCCCCGAAGAACTCGGTCATCATCTGGTCCATCTCGAGCTGCCGTTCCGCGAAGAGGCTGAGGCCGTCCCCCAGCTCGGCGATGAGGCCCATGGCGTCCTCGGTGGCGACCTCGGCCAGGAGGGAATAGAGGCCGTTTGCGGCGTCCACGAAGGCCTTGGAGTCCTCGGGCCCGGCCTTGCCCTCCTTGAACTTCGCGAGCAGGTCCTCCATCGTCCTCACGCTCTCGGTCAGGTCGGCCCCGTTGTAGTTGAAGCGGATCTGGTTGGCCCCGTCCTCTTCCAGCGTCGCCAGGGCCAGCCCGGTCGTCACGTCGGCAATGTCCTTCTTGAGG
Source organism: Deltaproteobacteria bacterium (assembly GCA_031288415.1). Lineage (GTDB taxonomy): Bacteria > Desulfobacterota > Desulfarculia > Adiutricales > Adiutricaceae > JAIRZX01. The sequence continues at coordinate 2,317 of JAITRL010000318.1, forward strand.
GCCTCGGTCTCCATCTCCTCCATGCCGGGAAGCAGGTTCTCCAGGTCTTCCAGGAGCTTCCTGGCGGCGTCGACCAGCTGGGAGTCCCTGCGGTTGATCTTGTCCACCTGGGCCTGGATCTCGGCCACGAAGGCCATGTGGTCCCCGGTCATGCTGGTGTAGGAGATGTCTTCCTCGAGCCTGGAGATGATGTCGCGGAAGATGTCGTTCCCCTTGAAGAGCAGGTCCACGACCTTCGGGTGCTTGCCGAGGATCGCGTTGTTCTTGTCGATCATGCTCATCAGGTCCTCGAGGCGGTGGGCGATGGTCGCGATGTTGTCCACGTTGAACATCTTGGAGGACCCTTTGAGGGAATGCATGTGGCGGAACAACGAGAATATGGTCTCGCTGTTCGAGGGATCCTGTTCGAGGTTCACGAGCTCGTTGTCAAGGGTCTCGATGGTCTCCCGGACCTCGTCCTTGTACTGCTCGAACAGTTCGGCCAGGTTTTCGTCTGTTACGCTCATGTCTTCCTCCGGACGGGGCCGGCCCGTGCTCCGGGCCGCCCCGGCCCGCCGGGGGCGCTAGCCCAGCTCGAGGGCCTTCCTCACCGCGGACATGACCTTCTCCTCATCGTACGGCTTGATGATGTACTGCTTGGCGCCGATCTTTAGGCAGTGCATCACCGTCCGGGCGTCGGACACCGAGGACGCCATGATGATCTTCGAGTCGGGGTACTTCCCCAGAAGCTGCTCCAGCACTTCGGTGCCCCGCAGCTTGGGCATGACAATGTCAAGGGTGGTGAGCTCCGGCCTGAGCTCCTCGAACATGGAGATGGCCTCCTCCCCGTCGCAGGCCTGGCCCACCACGTTGAAGCCCTGGCCGCTGAAGAGCTTGAAGAGCATCTGGCGCATCACGGGGGAGTCGTCCACTATCAGCACGCTTTGACCGGAACCTATCGCCATGTCAGCCACCTTGAGTGCCCGCCCCCCCTTCGCCGCGAGGCGCCGCGGGAAGGGAGGCCGGGGAGGGCGCGAAGCGGCGTGGCGCCGGGCGGGCCCAGCGCCGCGCCGCTCCCGAAAAAAGACTCCGTCCGGGCGGCGGCGCCTCTTCCGCGGCCGCCCTGCGGTAATGGGGGTCTCCCTGAAGGGGGAAAGCCTCTCTCCGGCCGGCGGCCGGGGGGGCCCTGCGCGGCTTGGCGGTGAGGGCCGTCAGCGTCCCCTGGGCGCGCGCCCAGGGTGTGCGCCCGGGCTCTAAGGCCTTGGCGGGCCCTGCCTCCAGGCAAGGCGGGCCCTGAGGGCGCCGAAGGCCGGGCCGGCGGGCGCAAGCCCGCCACGCCGGCCCGCTCGCGCCTTGAAGCCCTAAGACAAGGAGTAAAAAATTCAGGGTTCAGGCCGGAACCCCAGGGGAACGCAAAATAAACATTTAAACTCGTTTATATGCAATATTCTAAATTCAGTTTCACGTTGCCTCGCAGGCCCAGAATCTGTATTTTTGCTTTTTTTCCTAAAACCGCCCGAGACGGGCATGGGTCCGGCGTTTCGGCAGGGCGCCCCGCGAAGAGCATCGACGGGCCGCCGGAGAAGCCTCCCGAAGTCCGGGCGGGGGCGTTCCCCTGCCTTGCCGCGTCTGAAATATAGCATCATGGGGCCGTGCAAGTCCAGAACGCCTTGAGGCAAGGCCCCGCAGGGCCGTTCTCCGTCCCGGCGCCCGGCTTCCGGAGCGGGGCGGCCTTCCCTCCTCCGAACAGCCGGCCGGCCTGCGAGCGGGCGGAAAAGCCCCGGGGCCCCCTGCCTCGGTGCCCTGTCGGCGACGGGAACCCTTACGGGCGCGCCGAGCCGCATAACTAAATACGATTTATTTAGTAATTAAAGGCACTTGAGGTCATCAGGCCTCTGTCCCCGGAAGCCGGGCCCAGGGGGCTCCAGGCAGGCCGGAGGCGGGCAAAGACTCTCCAGGCCCGCCTGCGGCGCCCGGAGACGCTGAAAGGTCCGCGAGGGCCCGCGCGCCCGAACCAGACCGGCAGCGCGGCAAACGCCCGCAGGCCGCCGGAAGAGGTCGGAAGAGGCCGCGGCAAGGCCTCGGAGGCCCCGCTTCCCTGACGGGCGGCGGCCTCCGGGACCCCTGCGGGCTAGCGGCGGCCCTCCTGAGGCTCAAAAGGGCCCTAAGGCCTGAGGCCCCCTCCCGAGGCCGCCTGCGGCCCGGCAAGCCCGCGCGGAGGGCGCCGCCGCCGCTTCTCGTGTCCTGGTCCCTGTGAAGGCGGCCCCGGCGCACGCGCCATGCCTTCTTCCCGAAAGGCCATAGGCCCCGGCCGGGGAACCCGGCGAAGCCCGGTCGGGAGGAACGGGCCGGCCAGGGCCGGGCCGGCGGGACAAGGGGCGACGGCTCAGGCGCCTGCGGGCCATCGGCCCCGGTGTCCCGGTCCGGCCGGCCCGCGAGGCGGCTCCGGGCTCTGCCCCTCCCGGGGTCAGGGGGCTGAGACAAGGCTCCGCCCTCCCGCCGGCCCCGAGGCCGGCGGGAGGCTTCGGCAAGGCGGCTCCCGCGCCCGAAATAAAGACCCCCCTTCGGCTTAGGCAAGCGCCCGTGAGGGACTGCGGCGAAGGGGGGAAAGCGGGGCTGGGGCCAGGGGCCTGTCTCCCCTAGGGGGCCCCGGGCGCCGCGGGGCTAGAAAGGCAAGACCGGCTTGCCGTTCGTCTCGGAGAGGGTAATGGCGCAGCCGAGGTACAGGGCCGCCCCGCCGCAGACGATGCCGATCCAGCCTCCTACGGTCACGATGGCGGCGGAGCCGGTGTAATTGGCGATCGCCAGCACCACGAGCAGGATCCAGAGGGAGCCCACGACCAGGGTGAGCACCTTGCCGCCCTTGTAGATGCCGAGGAACAGGAGGAACACGTAGATGCCCCAGATGAGCATGAAGGATCCCGCCACGCCGCTGTTGGGCGCCGCCGCGAACTGGAGCTGGGGGAGAATCCCGAACAGGCCTACGCTGATCCAGAACCCTCCGAAGGAGCTGAACACCACGCAGCCGAAGGTGTTGCCCTTCACGAACTCCATGATGCCCGCCGCCAGCTGCACCACGCCGCCCACCACAAGGGCCTGCGCGATGATGGGGGAGCCGCCGCCCTCGTAGAAGCCGGCGTTGGCGAAACTCAGGAGAAGGGTCGAGAGCCCGAAGGTCACAAGGCCCAGGGGAGTCGGGTTGGCAAGGGTTGCTTGGGTCGTCATAAAAATATGGTCCTTTCGAAATGCCGGGGCGGGAGGCGCCGACCGGGCTGGATTGAGGCCCCTTGAGCCGCTGGGCGGCGCCTGGGCGGGGAGCCCGGGCATCGGGGCCGCGATAAGGCCCCGTGAGGCCGGGGAGTGTCCGGAATATCTGATTGATGGGGGGTATCCAGCTGTTAAAGGTTAAGATTTAAGGACTGCTTGTGTCAACCATTAAATCCGCGCTTCCCGAAGCCCGCTGCGTCCCCTCGCAAAGCCTTATCCTGCTTGAAAATTAGAAAACGAAAGATCCCGCGCGGCCGCGCGCGAAGGTTCCCTGGCGGCCGCCGCAGGCAACTTTGGCTTCCTGTGCCCCCTTTGGGCTGCCTGTTTACGGGACTGAGGCCTCAGGGCGCGGGAACAGGTCTCCGCCTGGCGCGCCTTGAGGCACTCGCCGGGTCAACCGATGTCCGGGAGCGTGTTTCATGGGTCATGCGCCTCGCCCCTTCAGGGAACGGTCGCGCGCGCCGGCCGCTCTCGTTCTTCCTTTCTGCGGCTCTCCCTCTATTCCTTTCCGCAGCTCTTGCTCTCTGAGGGTCCTCCCTGCCAGGGGTTCTCCCGGCCAGCGGTCCTCCCGGCCAGCGGTCCTCCCGGCCGGCGGTCCTCCCTGCCGGCGGTCCTCCCGGCCGGCGGTTCTCCCGGCCGGCGGTCCTCCCTGCCAGGGGTTCTCCCGGCCGACGGTCCTCCAAATCTTCCTCGCCTCTGTTCTGCCGTTCTGCCGTTCTGCCGCGTTGCCTCTCACCAATGCTCTCTCCCGGTCCACCCCCCCTATCTCCCCCAGCCGCCGCACGCTTTCCCGCCAGAGCCGCGGCGCGACTGGCGCCCCGCCTCTCCCTGCATGGCCCGCTTCCCTCGGCCTCTCCGCCCGGCGGACCTGCCCGGGTTCCGCCCGGGCGGACAACCGCGGCGCCGGGCGCCGCCGAGCCTCAGGCCTTGCGCTTGCTAAGCCCGAGCAGATCCGCACAGGCACGGCGGCCCGGGACTCTCAAGGCCGGGGCTCCGGGGTTTTTGCCGATCCCCGGCGCGGCCAGGGCGGGCCCGCCGCGGCTTGCGCAAGCTCGGCCCTCCCTCAGATGGGCCAGGTCCGCAAGGAGGCCGGCGGGGAACGCGCCCGGCTCCTCTCGCCTGCCGTTCACGCTCAGCCTCGCCCGCGCGCCGGCCGCGCCGATCCGTTCCGGGCGCCCGCCGGAGGCGCATGTCCCGCCGACGCTGCTCCAGGTCAGGGCCGCGCAGCAGGACATGCCGGGAAGCACGGCGCGGGCGGGCGCCCTGGGGCGGAGCCTCCACGCGCCCGGGGGCGCCCCCGGCCGTCCGGGCCCTCGCCAGAGGCGAGCCTTTTACGGACCTCTCCAGGCTCCCCTGAGCCGTTTTCGGTTTTTCCCGCCCGGCGCGCCGGTCATCGGACCTTCCAGCCCCCTCTCTTGCCCTCGGACCCGCTTCTCCGCAATTCCTGCCCCTAACCATGAGACCAGGGCCTCTGAGGCCAGGAAGTCTGACGGCCGGGCCTTTGGCGACCGGTCCTCTGAGGCCCTGGCCTTGCGCCCATGAGCCTGTAACCGTTCCCGGACCGCCCTGCGCGCCTCCCTGAGGACTTCCGCCGCCCCGCCTTCCCCATTCGGGGGGTGCGGGGCGGGAGAGGGGGACAACGCCCCCGTCCGGCCGGAGCTTCTCCGGCCCCCCAGCCGGCGGAGCCGGCCAGGGAGGGCGGGAAGCGCCCCGCGGCCGGGCCATGCTTGCTTACAGCCCCCGGCTTAAGGCATAATGAGCCCCTGCCCAGCCCAATTCCGCCGCACAGGCCCCGGACGGGGCCGCTTTTGCCGGGGGAGGCGCGCGCCCTCCCCTCCGATCCTTATTCAAGGTGCCGCCATGCCCCTGAGAGGCCGTTTCACGCCCCCCGGCGACAAGTCCGTGAGCCACCGCCTGCTCATTTTGTCCTTGCTCGCGAAAGGGGAGATGCTGGTCCAGGGCATTTCGGACTGCAAGGACGTGGCCTCGACCCTGAGCTGCTTCCAGGCCCTGGGCGGCAAGGCCGTCCCGGAGCAGGGCGGGCTTCGGGTCACCGGCCTTAACCGGGCCTTCCCCGCCATGCCGGAGTCGGGGGAGATCGAGCTTGACTGCGGCAACTCCGGCACCACCATGCGCCTTTTGACGGGCGTTCTGGCCGGGGCCCCGGGCCGCTACGCGCTCACCGGGGACGCCCAGCTCTCCCGGCGCCCCATGGAGCGGGTGGCCGAACCCCTGCGCCTCATGGGGGCGAAGATCGAGACCGTGGGGGGCAAGCCCCCGGTGATCGTCACGGGAGGGGGCCTGTCCTCCGTGACTTACGTCCTCAAGGACGCCTCGGCCCAGATAAAGGGGGCCATCCTCAACGCCGGCCTTTCGGTCAAGGACGAGGGGCCCACCGTAGTCGTGGAGAAGGCCGCCACCCGCCCCCACTCCGAGCGGCTCATCGACTACTTCAAGGGGACCGTGGCCGTGAAGGGCCTGCAGATCTCCGTCAAGCCGGGGACCCTCGAGCTCAAGGAGACCTTCCTCACCCCTGCCGACCCTTCCTCCGCCGCCTTCTTCCTCGTGGGGGCGGCCATGCTCCCCGACAGCCAGGTCACCGCCGCCGGCATGCTGCTCTCCCCGGCCCGCATCGGCTTCCTGCGGGTGCTGGACCGCATGGGGGCCAAAGTCTCCATCACCCTCACCTCGGACACGCCCGAGCCCACGGGGGAGGCCACGGTGGCCTATAACGGACCCCTCAAGGCGACCGAGATATCCGCCGAGGAGATCCCTTCCATAATCGACGAGGTGCCGATACTGGCCCTGGCCGCCACCCGGGCCGAGGGCCGCACCGTCTTCAGGCAGGCCCACGAGCTCCGCATCAAAGAGACCGACCGCCTCATGAGCATCCGCCACCAGCTCGGAGCCCTGGGCGCCCGCGTCAAGGTGGAAGGGGACGATCTGATAGTCGAGGGCCCCACCTCCTTCATCATCCCGGAATCGGTGGACTCAGGCTCCGACCATCGGCTCGCCATGACCCTTTCGATGGCCCTGCTGGCCGCCAAGGCCAAGATACCCATCCTGGGGGCTGAGTCCATCGCCATCTCGTATCCTGGCTTCGAGGCGCAGCTGGAGGCCCTGTGCAAAGGCTAGCCTCCCCTGACGCCCCCGGAGGCCCCCCTGCCGGCCCGCCGGAAGGGGGCGGCGAGCCCCCGGCAGCCCCTTCAGGCGAGCCCGGCGTTCCCTCCGCCCCCCCCGCAGGCGCGCCGGCCGCCCCCTCCTCCGGGCCCGGACTCACGCCGCCCCTCCACCTGGCCCTCCTGGGAGGGCCGCGGGTGACCCTGTCCCCTTCCCCCGCCATGCACTGCCGGGCCATGGCCCAGGCGGGCCTCCGCGGGGCCTACCTGCCCTTCCGCGCGGAGGCCGGGGATCTCCCGCTGATCCTGCCGGCCCTCCTGGCCTTAGGCTTCCGGGGGCTCAACGTGACGGTCCCCCTCAAGGAGGCCGTGCTGCCGCTCCTCGCGCGGCTTTCCCCGGCGGCGGCCGCCATAGGCGCCGCCAATACCCTCCTGGCCTCCCCGGCCGGCTGGGAGGGCCACAACACCGACGCTCCCGGCTTCGCGGAGGCCTTCCTCAAGGATCTCGCCCCCTGCCCCGCCCTTGTCCTGGGCGCGGGCGGGGCCGCCCGCGCCGCCCTCCGCGCCCTCCTGGACGGCGGCTTTTCCCCCTCCGTGTCCTCCCGCCGCCCTGAAGCCGCGGCGGCCCTCGCGCGGGAGTTCTCGGAAAAGTCCGGCCGCGAGGTCCGGCCCGTCCCTTGGCTCAGGTTCGGAGGCCCCTGGAGGCTTGCGGTGAACGCCCTGTCCGCCTCCTCCCCGGAGGAGCTGGGCGAAAGCCCGCCGGACCCCTCCCTAGAGCCGGGGGGCCTCATGGCGGACCTCAACTACGGGCGTCCCCGGAACTGGTTCAGGGAACGCGCCCTCGCCTCCGGCGCCTCCTTCCGGGACGGGCTCCCGATGCTCGCCGCGCAGGCGAGGCTGTCGTTTATCCTGTGGACCGGCAGGGACGATGTTCCGCTCGCGCCGTTCCTGGAGGAGGCCATGGCGGCCGCCGCATGACCTTGCCGGCTCCGGAAGCGCCGCAAGCGCCTCCTTAAGCAAGCGACCCCCGCCGGGGCGATCTCCGCCGCCGGCCCCGGCGGCGCAAGGCCGGCGCGGCCGGACAAGACGCCGGAAGCCGGGCTGCCCGAAAAGACCCCGAGGCCGCCGCTTGAACGCGGGAAACCCTGCGGGCCCGGGCGGCCGCCGCCGGGCCGCCGGAACCGGCGGTCCGGGCGGCAACCTCCCGAGCCTGCCCAGCCTCTGGGAAAGGCCGTCCCTGAGAGGCGCCTCAGGCGCGCCTGAAATGCCAAGCCTGCGCGGAAAAACCCGTTTGCCGAAAAGCGGAAATGCCCGATAGCACAATATAGCGTATGTTTCATTTCCATTTTATGCTTTATTTTGCTTATATATTCTAAAAACAGGCTTCTCCCAAAAATTCGCCGGGAAACCGGCTTTTCCCTGGCCGCGGCGCCGCTGGCGGAAAAGAAAAGAAACCCTCAGCGCGGCGGCGACGCCCCGTCAGGAGCTTAAGTTGCCGGGGATATCCGCGCCCTTCGCTCCGACGGGACTGAACCTGGCTTGCCTGAACGGGCCTGAACGGGCCTTTGCGGGTTTTGACAACGGGCCTTGACGGGGCCCGGGAGACGATCTCTCGCGCATGGCGGCGTTCAGGAGCGGCGAGGCTTCCGGCGCCTCTCCCAGTCCGGGCTGAAAAGCGGCGGATCGCCCAAGACCCCTTCCGAGTGAGAAGCCGATGAAAAATCCCCTTGCCGCAGTCATCATTCTCTTCCTTGTCCTGATCGCGGGAGCGGCCTACTATTTCGGTTACTCTAATAAAGGCGAGGAGTCGGCCGGGGCCCTGGTCCTGTACGGCAACGTGGAACCGCGGGAGGTCACGCTGTCCTTCCGCGTGCCCGGCCGGATCGCCTTCATGATCCCGGAAGAGGGGGATCGGCTGGAGAAGGGGGCCTTGGCCGCCTCCCTGGAGAAGACGCCTTACGAGAACCAGCTCAGGGTGGGCGAGACCCAGATCAAGGAAATCGAGGCCAAGCTCGCGAACGCCGAGAAGAACTTCCAGAGGCTCGCCAGCCTGCTCCGGCGCGCCTCCGCCCCGCAAAGCGACTACGACGACGCCCTTGCCCTAAGAGACGAGCTCAAAGCGGCCCTGGAGACAGGCAAGGCCCAGCTCGCGGTCGCCAGGACCAGCCTGGACGACGCTGACCTTTTCGCGCCGTCCGGAGGGACCGTCTCGGTCCGGGTCAGGGAGCCCGGGGAGATGGTCGCCGCCGGGGATGCCGTCTACGTGCTGTCCCTGGACAGCCCGGTCTGGGTCCGCGCTTACGTGGACGAGCCCGACCTGGGCAGGATCCGCCCCGGCATGGAGGCCTCGGTGCGAACCGATTCCGGCGGGAGTTTCCGGGGCAGGATAGGCTTCATCTCGCCCAGCGCGGAATTCACCCCCAAGTCCGTCGAGACCCCTGCCCTGCGCACCTCCCTGGTCTACAGGCTCCGCATTTTCGTGGCCGAGCCTGCCGACGGCCTGCGCCACGGGATGCCTGTCACTGTGGAAGTGGACGCCGCCGCAGGGCCCGCCCCAGCCGCGGCCTCAGCCGGAGCCACGGAAGCCGCTTCCGCCGCAGGTCCCCATGAGGCCTCTTCCGGGCCCGCGCCAGCCGCGGCCTCAGCCGCTGCCGCAGGCGCCTCCTCCGGGGAAGGCGAGTCCGCGGAACCAGGGATCGGGCGATGAGCCCTTCCGCGTCCATAGCCTTCACGGGCCTCCGCAAGGCCTTCAAGGGCCAGGGCGCTCCAGCCCTGGACGGGATATCCGCCGAGATCCCCGCAGGCGCCATGACGGGCCTGGCGGGCCCGGACGGCGCCGGGAAGACCACGCTCATGAGGATTCTCGCGGGGCTCATGGACCGCGATGCCGGCGATGTCACGGTCCTGGGGCGCGACCCCGCCAAAGACGCGGCCGGCATCCAGTCCAGGATGGGTTACATGCCCCAGAGGTTCGGGCTCTACGAGGACCTGACGGTCATGGAGAACCTGAGCCTTTACGCCGACATCCGCGGCCTTTCCGGGGCAGGCCGCCGGGCGAGGCTCGCAGGCCTTCTGGAGTTCTCCGGCCTGGAAAGGTTCGCCGCAAGGCTGGCCGGAAAGCTCTCGGGAGGCATGAAGCAGAAGCTGGGCCTGGCCTGCGTGCTGCTCGGCGAGCCGGAACTGCTCCTTTTGGACGAGCCCAGCGTGGGAGTCGACCCCATCTCCCGCAGGGAACTCTGGAACATGGTCCGGAAGCTCGCCTCCGGAGGGGTCAGCGTCCTCTGGGCCACCTCGTACCTGGACGAGGCCGGGAAATCCGACTGGGTCCTCCTGCTGAATTCAGGGAAGCTGGTTTTCAGCGGCCGGCCCTGCGAGGCCATGGGGAAGGCGGCGGGCAGAAGCTGGGCCATCGAGGGCGTGCCCGCGGAAAGCCGCCGCGAGGCGCTCTCCGCCCTCTTCAGGGACGGCGCCGTCGCCGACGCTTCCGTCCGGGGAAGCCGCCTCCACGTGCTGAGCCGGGAGGAAAAGCCGTCTTTTCCCCTCTTCGGCGGCTCCCTGCGCCCGGAGAGCCCGTCCTTCGAGGACGCGTTCATCTCCCTGCTGGGCGGCACGGCCGCGGGGGAATCGGCGCTGGCGCGCAGGGCAAGGCAGCGGAGCCACGATATCCCGATAACCGTGGAGGCCCGGAACCTCACCCGGAGGTTCGGGGACTTCACCGCCGTGGACGACGTCTCCTTCTCCATCGGGCGGGGCGAGATCTTCGCCCTGCTGGGACCCAACGGGGCAGGCAAGTCGACCACCTTCAGGATGCTGTGCGGCCTGCTGGCCCCCAGTTCCGGGAGCGCCCTCGTCGCGGGCATCGACCTGGGCAAGTCCGCCTCGAAGGCGCGGGCGAGGCTGGGGTTCATGGCCCAGAAATTCTCCCTTTACGGGAACCTGAGCGTGGGGCAGAACCTCGATTTCTTCTCCGGGGCCTACGGACTGCGGGGCAAGGAGCGCCGGGAGGAGGTCAGCCTCATGACCGAGATCTTCGGGCTGTCCCCCTTCCTGGACCGGAGCGCGGCCCTGCTCCCCTTGGGCTACAAGCGGCGCCTGGCCCTGGCCTGCGCGGTCATGCACCAGCCCGACGCCCTTTTTCTGGACGAGCCCACCTCCGGGGTGGATCCCGTGGCCAGGAGGGAGTTCTGGCTGCACATCAACCACCTGGCCCTGACCGGCGTGGCGGTGCTGGTCTCCACCCACTTCCTGGATGAGGCCGAGTGCTGCGACCGGGTGGCCCTGATACTCCGCGGGCGCAACATCGCGACCGGAACCCCGGACGAGCTCAAGCTCAAGGCCAGGACCCCCTCCCTGCCCGACCCCGCCCTGGAAGACGCCTTCTTCGCCCTGGTGGAGGCCAACGAACATGAGCTTTGAGGCGGCCGACAAAGGTTTCCCGCGCGAAAGCCCCGGCGGGGACGTGTTTTCAGGTGGCATGAGCGACGTCACGGGCGGGCCGGAAACAAAGCCTTCGCCTGCGGCGCGGGCGGCCTGTCCGCTTTCGGCCAAGCGGCTTTTTTTTCCCGCGGGCGACGGCCTTCGCGGAATTCCCGCAATGCGGACAGGCCCCGGTTCGCCTGTCCGCGTCATGACGGCCCCTGAGAGGCGATCCGCCGCTCCCGCATGGGCGCTTCGGCCGTGAACACCCCTCGCGGCGACTCTCCCGGCTCCGGCCTTCCCGGGCCGGCGGCCCGCAAGGGAGAGGGAGGCCGGCCGCCGAGCGTCGTTTTCTCGCTGATCAGGAAGGAAGCCCTCCAGATCGCGCGGGATCCGAGCGCCATCGCCATCGCCTTCGCGCTGCCCCTGATCCTCCTGTTCATCTTCGGCTACGGCATCAGCCTGGACAGCGGCAGGATCAAGGCGGGTATCGTGCTGGAGAGCCCTGACGAGGCCTCCCGCTCGCTTCTTGCCTCGTTTTCCGGCTCCAGGTTCTTCGACGTCAGGACGGGGACGGACCTGCGCCTCTTCGAGGCCGATCTCATGCGCAGGCGCCTCAGCGCGATCGTCGTCATACCCGCCGGTTTCACCAGGGACCTGGCGGGCGGCAAGGCCATGCCCATCCAGGTGATCACCGACGGCACGGAGAGCAACGCCGCCCATTTCGCCCTCGCCTACTCCCTGGGCGCCGTCGAGGGCTGGGCGCTGCGGGAGGCCGCCCTGCAGGGGGCCGCGGCGGGGCCCCTGATCGACGTCGTCCCCAGGTTCCGGTACAACCCGGAGCTCTCCAGCCGCAACTTCATCATTCCGGGCTCGCTTTCCATAGTCATGACCCTCATCGGGGTGCTCCTCACGGCCCTGGTCGTCGCCCGCGAATGGGAGCGGGGGACCATGGAGTCCCTGCTGTCCACCCCGGTCACCGTCAACCAGGTGATCCTGGCCAAGATGGCCACCTATTACATCCTGGCCATAGTGTCGGTGCTCATCTGCCTCGCGGTCGCGGCCTTCTGGTACAAGGTGCCCTTCCGCGGGAGCGTCGCGGCCCTGCTGGCCATGAGCACGGTGTTCCTGGCAAGCGCCCTGGGCCAGGGGCTCCTCATCTCCGCCCTCGCCAGGGACCAGTACCTGGCCTCCCAGGCGGCGCTGGTCTCGGGCTTCCTGCCGTCCTTTTTCCTCTCGGGCTTCGTCTTCGAGCTGGCCTCCATGCCCGAGCCGATCCAGGCCGTCTCGCGGCTGGTGGCGGCCAGGTATTTCGTGGGCTCCCTCCAGACGGTCTTCCTCGTCGGGGACGTCTGGCCGCTGTTCCTGAAATCCATGGGGGCCATGGCCGTCATCGGCCTGGCTTTCTTCCTCCTCACCTCCAGGAAGCTGGTCAAAAGGGTGGCCTGAAAGTGCTCTCCCCGCTCCTGAGGCTGGCGTGCCTCATCGTCAAGGAGTTCCACGACGTAGTCAGGGATCCGCGCGCCAGGCTCATGCTCGTGGTGCCGCCCCTGATCCAGCTGGCGATCTTCTCGCTCGCGACCACCCTGGAGGTCAAGAACGTGAGCGCCATGGTGCTGTGCGAGGATCCGGGGAGGCACGGCGCCGAGATCGCCAGAAGGCTGGAGGCCTCCTCCCGGTTCTCCGAGGTGATCCGCGCCGAAAGCGAGCGGGAATGGAGCCGCGCCCTCGAGCTCCGCAGGATCCTGGTGGCCGTCGTCGTGCCCAGGGACTTCTCCCGCAAAATAGAGCGGGGCGAGGCCGTCTCCCTGTTGGCCGTCTACGACGGGCGCAGGTCCAACGCCGCCCAGATAGCCAACGGCTACCTGCAGGAGATCGCCCGAGGCTACGCCGCCGAGCTCTCCCCCGGCTCCTCCTTCAGCGTGGACGCCCGGCCGAGGAGCCGCTTCAACCCGAACCTCGACGAGGTCTGGACGACCATACCGTCCCTCGTCGCCATCCTGACGTTCCTCACGACCATGAGCATCTCGTCCTTGTCGCTGGCCAGGGAAAAGGAGCTGGGGACCTACGAGCAGCTTCTGGCGACGCCCCTCACCCCCTTGGAGATCCTGGCGGGCAAGCTCGCGCCCGCCATGGCCGTGGGGCTCTTCCAGGGGCTGCTCATCGCCTCCCTGGGCAGCCTCCTGTTCGGCGTGCCTTTCCGCGGCTCCCCGGCGCTCCTGATCCTCGGGATCGCGGTGTTCTCGTACTCCGTGCTGGGCTTCGGGCTTCTGATCTCCACCCTGGCCAGGACCCAGCAGCAGGCTATCCTAGGCGCCTTCCTGTTCATGGTCCCCTCCGTGGCCCTCTCCGGGTTCGCCGCCCCGGTGGACAACATGCCCCTCTGGCTCCAGGAGGCCGTCTGGATAAACCCCATGAAGCACGGGATCTTCCTCTTCAAGGGAATCTTCCTCAAGGCCCTTCCCTTCTCCGAGGCCGCGGGAAGCCTCATTCCCCTCCTGCTCATCGGCACAGTTTCCCTGGCCCTCTCGGCCTCCCTCTTCCGCAGGCGCGCCGCCTGAAAGCGGCAGGCGACCGCTCCCCCGCCGCGGCAAAGGCGCGGCCCGCCTCCTGCCGAAGCGGAGGCGGCGCGGCCCCGCAAGGCTTTGCGGCCCCGGACGTTTGACGGCCCGGCCGCAAGGCCCGCCTTGCCGCCGGCGCCTTCGCGCCCGGGGCAGCCGGCCTTTTGACGCCTGGGCCTCCCAAAGACGGCAACGTCAGGGGCGGCCGGCCTCTTGACGCCGGTAACGGCCGGCCTTTTGACGGCGGCGACGGCCCGGCCTCTTGACGGCGGCGACGGCCCGGCCTTTTGACGGCGATGACGGCCCGGACTTCGCGGTCAAAGGCATCCGGGCCATATACGCCCGGTTGCCCCGAAGAATTCGCCGCCTCGGACGGAAGCGCCGTCGGCGGACCGCCGCCGGTTCGCCGGCGGCGGCTCGGCCTTCGCCCGCCCGATCTCCGGAACGGCCGGCTGTTTTCCTGTGCGCCTGCCGGTCCTGACACGGCCGCGCGAGCCGCAGGCCGGGCGGCCGGCCGAGGCGCAAGCCGCCCGGCCTGCGGCTCCTGGGCGGCGCTTGCCTGAATCTCCCGCCCAAACCCGCCGTCAAGGCCGGGCGCCCGGCGCCGGCTTGCGTCTCCTTGATTTCAATGATGTTAAGGGAATATTATGCCTTGTCGCCCTCCCGACCGCCCTGGAAACACGCGCGGAAAGCAGACCGCAATGAGCGGCGGCGCCTGCGGCCGCTCCGAGCCCCGGGGCAATTTCGCCCGCCGGAGCTTCGCCCCGCCGGCCGGATCGCCTTCGGGCCCGGCAATGCCCGCGCCGCCCGCGCGCGATCCTTGTCCCGCGCGCCTGAACGCCCGCGCCTAAACCGGCCTGCGGCCCCATGGCGCCTCGCGGCGCCC
>JAITRL010000055.1 GCA_031288415.1 Deltaproteobacteria bacterium
CGAGATCTGGCTGGTCTCGCCGGCGGAGGACTCCTTCCTCTGGGGCTTCGACCGGCTCCGCGCCCCGCTGGAAGGCGACGGTCCGGACAGGCTGCGGGCGAACTTCCTCCAGGCGGCCCAAGCGCATAACCTCATGACCTTGCCTTCCCCTCCGGGAAGGGGTCCGGAGGTCCTGATCAGCTACCTGATGATGCGACCGGCCGATCATGCCGAGTGGCAGGCCGTGCCCAAGGAGGCCCGCTTCCCCCCGGACGACTCCTATGAAGGCCGGTACTGGATCCTCTCGCGGGAAGTGGCGGCCGACTCGCCAGGCGTGAAGCCCCAGGAGGGCGAGAACCTGGTCGTCTTCAAGGCCGAGAACAGGACCAGGCGCGATTACTACGTCTACGCCCTGCACGTCACCCCTTCCGCCCGGATCGCCCCCATCGTGCCAGATGCCATAACCCGCACGACCACCGAGGTCCCGGCAGGCGGGACCAGGGTATACAACGAGGGCGCACTCCTGCTCGAGCACCCGGCCGAGTACGTGAGGGTCTTCGTCACGCTGACTTCCTTCGACGTGACGCTGGTGACCCAGCCGGAGCTCGCGCTGCTGCGGCAGAAAACCCGCTCCGCCGCGGACGGCCCCTTGGCCGCCCTGCTGATCGACGGCATGACCCTGACCAGGGGGCCGATCAGCGCCGGCAGCCCCGCCAGCTGGTCCACCAGCAGCGCCACCTTCGGCCAGTGACCGGCCCCGCGCGGCCCATCGCCTGACCCCGCCCCCGCAGCCGGGCAGGCTTCACGGCCGCCTGTCCGCATTTCCAAAGGCGGGGGGGGAAGATCGCCGCGATCCGCCCCGCCCCGCCGTTTTCCCAAGGGCCCGCCTTTTCCAAGCGCCTCACTTTTTCCAAGGATCTCGCCGCGCTTTTTCCGCCGCGCGCCTTTTCCAGGGATCTCGCCGCGCTTTTTCCGCCGCGCTCTTGCCGGGTTCCCCGCGCTTTTCCCGGGCGGCCAGGCGCGATTGCCGCCCGCCGCCTTCCGCCCTGAGGGCTTGAGAGGCAAAAGGGAACCCGCCGCGACCCTTGTCCGCGCCTGCGCGGGAGTGAGGGCCCGCGTCAGCGCCGCTTTCCCCCTCCGCCCTTGCCTTTGGGGCCTCCCTTCTTGGGCCCGCGCCCCTTGGCGCCCTTTTTCTGCTGCTTGGTCTTCTTGGGCTTGGGCTTCTTCGCGCCCCCCTTCATGGCGGCTTTAATGAGCCTTTGGACGCGGCCTTTGAGGGCGGGGTCAGCCGCGTGGAGGGAGTACATCTTTAGGATGTCCAGCGCGAAAGAGGCCTCCTGCCTCAGGCCATCCCTGATGAGGCGAACGATGAGCCTCTCCAGGGCGGTCACCTTGAGCGGGAGATAGTAGCGCATGGCCTTGTCCATGAAAAAATACTCCAGCGCGTGCTGGTGCCTGTTCCAATAGGCGTTGTAGACGGCCAGTGCCGTCCAGGACAGCGGGTTCAGCGCCGCGACGGACATCGGCCGGAGCACGGTGTCCGGGTTTCGGTCCCCGCCGTCATCGATGTCGTCCTCGGAGTCGATGTCGTCATCGTCATCACTGTCATCGATGTCGTCATCGTCATCAATGTCATCGATATCGTCATCGGAGTCGATGTCGTCATCGTCATCGATGTCGTCATCGCCGTAATCGACATCGTCATCGGCGCCCCCGGACGGGACCTTGCCTCCGGAGCCGCTTGGGCCAGGCGCGCGGACCTCGTCCGCAGGGGATACCCGCTTCGCCCTCCTGCCATAGGCCGCATCGCCGGGCGCGGGACCGGCCAAGCCCTCGCCGGAGGCTGCCGCGACGTCTTCCGCAAGGCCGGTCTCCAGGGCGCCCGGCCCTTCCTCCGCGGACACTCCTCCGAAACTGCGCCGGACCCCTGCCGCCGGGCCGAGTATCGCCTGCGCGATCAGTCGGGAGATAGGGCTGGCCGCCTTGACGGCAACGGAACCCTCCGCCTGGCGGGCTTCACCCCCCCCGGCCCCGGCCTTGCGGGCGGGCGCGGCGCCTGCGGAGGCCGGCCGGGGCAGATCAGACCCGCCCTTGAGGACGGCCGCTCCTCTTTCGCCGCCGGCCTCCCCCTCCGCGCCGCCGTCCAAAGCGCCCGCGTCATATTCAGCCCCGTCGCCGCCATCGTCCAAGCCGCCCGCATCGTCTTCCGAGCCGTCGTCAGCCAGGCCGTCCTCTTCCGAGCCGTCCTCGGCGAGGCCGTCCTCTTCCGAGCCGTCCTCGTCAAGGTCATCCTCTTCCAGGCCGCCCGCGCCTGCACGGTCCCGCGCTCCTGGGCCGCTCTTCGGAGGGTACGCGAGGTTCCCCTGCGCGTCGAAGAGCTTGAAGCCGCAGGCCTCCTCGATCGAGGCGTCTCCGTTGCCGAGCCGGGTGGAAACCGGACGGCAGCGGGCCCCGGACAAGCCGATCAGGTCATGGTCGTCAGGGTCGGACCATTCATCGTCTTCCGCGGCGATCTCCACCTGCATCAGGGCGTTTTTCGCGTAGAAAGCCTCCATCTCGTCGCAGAGGCCCAGGTGTCCCCAGGCGCAGGCGCCAGCCCCCACCAGCAACGCGCGCAGCCCCGGCGGGAGAGCCTCGCTCAGGCAGAACTCAGCATGTACCATGACGTCCCGCAGCGACTCCGCATCCTTGGGAGGGGCCGCGGAAAGCTCCCAGGCTATCCTGAAGGCCACCAGCCCCCAAATCTCCGAGGTTATCGCGACCGGGGAGCCAGGGGTCAGGACGGCGCTGAGGAGCGCGCCTTTGGACGGGGCCTGCAAGTTGAGCCGGAGTTCGGCGTAGGCGGCCGTGGGCAGGAACACCTGCGTAAAGAGCCTGTTTTCCAAGACCTCTTTGGGCAGGGCCCTCAGGAAGCGCCCAGGGAAAGAGGGGGAGCCCGGCCGGGCGCGCCGGCACAGGAGCAGCGCGATGGAGTACGCGTAAAGGCACAGCTCAACGGCGTCGCCAGCGTCTTCCCGCGCGCCGCCGGCCGACTCGGTAGGGCCGTGCGCGGGGACCTCGGTCTCACGCTCCCCGGGCCCTGAAACGGCGCGGGAGGGGCGGCCGAGGCCGGAGCCGGCCGGCTCCTGCCCCTCCCCGGCGGGAAAAGCCTCGGCCTCGGCCTCGCCCTCGCCGCCGGAGGGACAGGCTCCGCCTGCTACGTTCGGCCTGCGGGGGCCTGCGCTCCCCGGCCAGAGCTTCATCAGGGAGTGCAGGGCGCGGTGGGGGGATCGGCCGCCCCGCAGCAGGAGGTCGGCCTGGGCCAGCCTGGCCGCCAGACGGGCTGCCAGGGGGCCGGAAGCCTTAGGCGACCAGCTTTTCGCGAAAAACGCGGCGACGCGGTTCCCGTAGGCCGGGGAAAGCCCGCCGCTCTCGTCGCCGTACAGGCACAGGGCCGTCGCGACCGCGTGCAGGCACGCGGGACCGTCCCCGAAGAGCCCCTCCGCAACGGCCTCCATAACGGCCTCCCGGTACAGGGCCGGCTCACGCAAGGAGATCTTGAGGGTAAGCCACCCGTACGGCCGGACCGTCAGCGAGCCGTCGGCCCGCCTGGGCGCCAGGATCCTGAGCGCCTCACGGGCCTCCGGCCGGGGGAGGGAGGCCAAGGCTTCTCCCAGGGAGGTGGCGGCGTTTTCGAGCAGCTTGCCCCGGAAGTAGTTTTCCTGGCCCAGCACGGGCAGGAGCCCCTCGGAGTCCAGTCTCCTGAGGGCCCCCATGACCGCGGCCGATGCCCCCGGGCCCCCGCGCCGGGAGGCGACGGAAGCCTCCAGGGCCGCCCAGCAGGCCCTCAGGTCAGGGTTCTCCGGGAGGCCCTCATCCCCTGCGGCGCGCTCGAGGTCGGCGAGGGTGAGGCCCAGGTGGTTCCGGTCGCGCAGGAAAACGTGGGGAAGAAGGGACGCCACGGACGGGAACTTGAGGCAGGGAGCCACCCTCAAAGCGTTGCGGATCGGGGCCGCGCGCCCGAGGCCCGCGCCAGGGCCGTAACGGACGGGCTCGGGCGCGGCGGCGCGGAACGAGAGGGCGATGAACAGGAGCGAGGCCTGCCGGAACGGCCCGTCGCCCGCGAGCCGGAATGCCCGCTCGAAAAAGGGGTCGGCCTCCCGCGCGCCGCCGCCGTATGTCATGTGCCAGTGGGCCGCGGCCGAGAGCGCCACGATCAGGAGCCCGCGCGTGCCGGGGCGCTCGGGGACGCGGGCGAGCCCGGCGAAGACGGGCTTCAGTTCCAGCTCCCTGGTCCAGAGCCCGAACCTGACCGTGGACGCGAGGAGCCACGAGAGGACCTCGTCTTCTTCGGAGTCGGCCGCCTCGCTCAGCCTTTCCGCCGCCAGGCGCAACAGCCGCGGATCGGGGGACTCGCAGTCGGTCTGGATCTCGTTGAGCACCATGCGGTAAAGCTGCTTGGCCTCCCTGAGGCTGCGGTAGTCCAGGGGGGAGTACTCGGGATCGTTAAGCTCGACCTGCGAGAGCAGCTCCAGCTCGGCCCTGAGGATCTCCGTCTGCGTTATCCTGGGCTGCCGCGGGCCGGCAGGGCCGGTGACCGGGTTCATGAAGAACAGGTCTATGGCGCGCTTGGCTGCGTATGAAACGGCGGCGCCGGCAGGGTCAAGCCTTTGGAAAAGGGAGGGGTCCATGTGGTCGGCCGGAATGTCCTTGCCAGGTACAGGGCGGAGGGCTGCGGGAAGGGAAGGTTTGAGGTGAACGGGGGGAGCGGGCGCGGGCTCCCGCGGAAGGCCGCGCCCGGAAAAACGCGACATTTTAGCACAGTTCCGGGGCTCTTGATAAACGGACGTTCATGGAGGGCAATAGGGGAACAACCGCAGGATTTTGGAAAATGAAAATGGTTGACTGGCCTCCCAAAACATAGTAAATTTTAAATGTTAATTATGTTATATTTTTCCGATTCCTGAGCGCTTTGTTAAAGGACCATTCTCAACCTGCGGCTTAGCCGAGCGCCCTTGAAGCCGTCACTGCCATGCGGCGATTGAAAGCCTCGTGAACATGCTCCGTGCGGACTTTGCCGATGCCATGACCGTCAAGGCGCCTTAGGGCGACTGCCCGGAAACCTCACGCTTGCCGCGAGGCGCGCCTTAAACGCCGATAATGCAGCCGTCAGAAGCGAACGCGCCGTGCCTGAATCCGGCCGCGGGCTATTTTCCGGTCATGCCGGAGCGTGCCGCAAAGCTCTGCCGGAAGACCGGGCCGGGGCGCGCGGCCGGCTGGCATCGCTTACGGCCTCGCTCCGGAAGGCGCGAAAGGCGGTTCCCCTTACCCCCTTAGGCGCCGCCGGCCCTCGCCGGCGCCCTAAGCCAGCTAGGCCCGGCGGCGCCCCTCTCCGGAAAGGCGCTTTCGGAGGGGCGGTTCCAGCGGGGCCGGGCCGCCCTCCGCAAGTACCGTGAAAGGCTCACCATGCGCAAAAAGCTGCTTGTCCCTGTTTTCGTCGCGCTGTTTCTGGCCCTGGCCGGAACCGCCCCGGCGCTGGAAGGCCGGGAGACGGCGCGGATCGAGGCGTTCCTGGCCCTGCTGGCCTCCAAGGCCGACATCGTCTTCGTCCGCAACGGGTCCAAGTATCCGGTGTCCAGGGCAGTAAGCCACCTCAGGTCCAAGCTTTCCAGGGCCAAGAACAGGATATCCACCGCGGAGGAGTTCATAGACCACGTGGCTTCCGTCTCCTCCGTGTCCGGAAAACCGTATTCCGTGATTTTCCCGGGAGGGGAAGAGGCGCCGGCCGGCCCGTATTTCCGCGAGCTTCTGCGCGAGTCCGACGGGACGTTGACTGAGGGCGGGAAATAAGGCTTTCCCGCCGCCCGCGCGGGGAACCCTCGCTTAAGGCCGCCCGCTTTCCCGCATGGCGGCCTTCCGACCGCAAGCCGCCGCCCCTCAGCCGGAAACAGCCTTCCCGCCCGGCCCTCAGGCCGCGCTCCCGCCCTCGGGACAAGCTCGCCCGTGACCTATCCCTGAAAGCGCTCCCGCCGCCTCTGAAAGCGCGCCTGGGGGCGACTTAGGGCTCACGGAAACCGGCAAGTGCTCCGGGCCAGGCAGATGGCTTCCTGCCGGCAGGGCCGCCCTGGCCCGGAGGAGGCCGCCTTCCAGAGGCCTGACGGAAAACCCCCTTCCGGGCGCCGGGAGAGGCGGCGATCGGAAGGGGGGTCCTGTGAGGCCTGTGACATATGTCCAGCCGCCGGCTCTCGGGACTCCTGGGGCCGGGGGCAAGCCTGCCGGCTCAAAAGGGGCCTAAGCCCGCGGAAGCGAAAGAGCCCGCGCTCAAGGGACATGAGCGCTCCGCGCGTGTTCCCTGGGCGATGCCCGAAAATCCCGTAATGCCGTGCGGGGGCCCTCCTGGCCGCAGGGAAGCCGCCTGCCGGCCTGGCCTTCGGGAAGCTACCTGTCGGCCTGGCCGCCGCCGGGCGCGGCCGGGCCGGCGGCGGGGGAGGAGCCGGAAGGCCCGAGCCGCACGTTGCGGTGGACCCGCACGCGGCGCCCGTCCGGGGTCTGGGTGTCGAAGGTGCCCATCTGAAGCGAGCCGGGACCATCCTGGTCCTGCCCGATAGCGGGAGCCGGGGAAGCCGCCGCGGGGGCGGCAGCCTGCGGAGCCTGCGCGGCGGCGGCCTGGGCCGCTGTCCCGTCTTCCGCGGCCGCGGCAGAGGCGGCCTCGGGCTCGGCCTCGGCATCCTCTTGGGGCCTGCGGGGCCTGTGAGGCCTGCCGGAGGCGAACCTCGATCCGGCCTCCCCCAAAGAGTACGAGCCGTCCTTTTCCGTCATGGCCCCTGCGGCGGCACTGCCGGCGGCGGCCTCCGGGCCGTGGTTGGCGGCCCCGGTCTGAAACTCCTCGTAGGCGAAGGAGGCTTCGGCGGCGTCTGAGGCGGAACCGGCAGAGTAAGCCTCCCGCCCGGCGGCTATCTCCTCCCTGTCAGGCCTGGAGCCTGCGGGGCCGCGGCCGGAAAAGCCCTCCCGGCCGGCGTCCGCGGCGCCCGCCCTGGCCGTCCCGGCCGCCCCGGACCGGTAAGCCTCGGCCGCGCCTGCCTGGGAGGCCTCGGCCTGCGCGGCCTCGGCCGCGCCGGCCTGGGATGCTTTAGCCTGGGCGGCGGCGGCTCCGGCACGGGCGGACTCGGCGACTCCGGAAGCGGAGTCCCGGACTGCCGCCGCGCCGGCCCCGGCCGCCTCCGCGGCCCCGGAGGCCGCGGCCTGGGAGGCTGCGGCTGCCTGGGCCGCGGAATATCCTTCCTGGCTTGAGGAGCCGGCCGCCAGGGAAGCTGCCGCGGCTCCCGCCGCGCCGCCGGCCGCGGCGGACCCTGCCGCCCTGCGGGAGCCGGGCTCGGCAAGGCGGGCTCCGGAACGGGAGGCGCCGGAATCCCCGGAATCGGCGGTCCCGGCGCTGGCGGCCCCGGATGCGCCGGAACGGGAGGCGTCTGAATCACCGGAACGGGAGGCCCCGGAAGCCCCGCGGCCGGCGGAGTCGGACCCTGCGGAGGGGGCGGAAGGCCTGACGGGCCTTACTCCGCGCGCCTCTCCGGACTTGGCCGCGCCGGAAGGGGACTGGCCGGCTCCGAAGGCCCAGGCGGGCACCATGCCGCCCGCGGCCCCTGCGGCTCCGGAGGCGCGCGGCGCGCCCGAAGAGCCGGAGCCCCGGCCGTTGCCCTCTATGGCGTTGTCGCCTGCCGCGGGGGCGGAAGGCCTGAGGGTCTTGCGCCGCGACTTGCGGATGCCCTCGATGCGGGACCTGATGTCCTCAGCGCCGAGGCCCTGCCAGATCATCGACCGCACCTCCCCCTGGCTCAGGGGGGCGCTGGGGGCGCCGCGGGTCTCGCGGTCGAGGTTCAGGTAAGACCTCAGGAGGGGTTCCCCGCCGTGGCGGGTCACGAGAGAGATGAATTCTGGGTCCAGGGGAGGCCTTCCCCTGGCGGTGAGGGATTCCGTGAGCAGGTCCTGGACGGTGGCCCGGGAAAGCCCCAGGGCGGCGAGATCGCGCGGGTCCAGGCCGCCGGGGGCGGCAAGAAGCCCTGCGGGGCAGAGGGCCGCCGCGCAGGCCAGGGCCAGGGCCAGGGCGACCGGAGCCGCGAAGGCGCGGGCGGCCGGGCCGGGCCTGAGGCCCGCGGCCGCTCCCGCGGCCGCGGGCCCGCTCGTACCGCGTGACTTTCCCGCCGTCTCCCGCCCGGCTTCCCGCGCGGGCCCGGAGGTTGTTTTCTTCCCTTCAGTCGCTTTCCTCATGATCACTCTCCCCGCCGGAGCCGCCCGCCGGGACACCGTTGTCCCGGAGGTCCGTCCGCTGCCGCGTTTGCGGCTTTGCAGTGCAAGGGAGATGCCATTTTTTCAGGAGATCCTCGGCCTGCAGCGTGGCCTTGTCCAGGAGGCTCTTGACCGCGGCCGACTGGCCTTCCCTGGAAAGCAGGAGGTCCGCCCCCTCCGGGCGGTACAGCTCCCCGAAGAGCCCGACCACCCGGGCCCAGGGAAGCGGCACCCTGGAGAGCGACCAGCTTTTCCGGAAGACGTAGGCGCTGGAGACCGCCACCCCCACCGGGCAGATCCAGGCCCCGGTGCCGGCGGCGAGCCAGAAGGCCCCTGGCTTGGCCTCGTGGCGCGGGCCCCGGGGGCCGTCGACGGCCAGGATGATGTTCTCGCCGCGCTCCAGGGCGCGGCGGAGGCTGAGAAGGGCCGCGGCCGCGCCTTTGGAGGAGGAGCCCCGGATCGTGCGGTAGCCCCAGGCCCTCGCGACCTCCGCGAGGATGTCCCCGTCCCTGGAGGCGGAGACCATGACGGTCCCCCGCGTGAAGCCGCTCCGGGGGAGCATGGTTATCTCCTCCGAGTGCCAGGTCACGTAGATGACCGGGCGCCTGGCAGGCACGGGGTCGCCCAGGATCCTGCAGCGCACGACGCGGCTGTAGAGCCCCACCAGGAAGGCGAGGATCCGCGGCCAGCCGAGGAAAAAGCGGGGCCTGCGCCTTTCGTCACGGCCTTCGGTGGCCATGCGCCGCCTCAGGGCCTCCCGGGCCCGCCGCCGGCCCGGGGGCGGCCGGGCCCCGGGGCCGCTCCCGCCTCCCCTGCGGGTTCCAGGTCCTCGGGGCTGTCAGGAGCCTCCTCGGGGAGGTCGAGGCGGCCGGTCTCCTCGTCGTAAATCTCCAGGGCCTCGCGGCCCATCTTGAGGGGGCGCCTCCAGAGGAGCCAGGCCAGGGCCAGGACCGACAGGGCGAGAAGCGGAATGAGTATGCCCTCCTTGAGGCCGAACTGGGACATGCCGCGGCGGATCCTCAGGTAGCGCACCACGGGCCAGGCCGACAGCCCGATGATGCAGAGGAGCGAGAGGCTCGAGGACACCATGAAGATGAGGCCCCCGTAGCCCGTGGGCACCTGGGCGAGATTCTCGGTGTCGAAGCGGGGGAACCGCGAGCCCAGGCCCACTCCCAGGGCGCACAGCCCGGGGGTCAGGAGCAGCGTGAGCGCGAAGGCCGTGGCCGCCATCATGGGGGCCGCGTCCAGGAACCTGCTGGTGAGCCAGGTGAGGGTGAGGGCCACGGCCATGATGGGGGCCAGCCAGAACAGGAGCTTGCCGCGGATGAAGTCCCCCGTCGACATGGGGGAGGAGCGGATTATCCAGTAGGAGAAGCCCTCCGCGGAGATGGAGGGGAAGGCGAACCGCAGCGACAGGGTGGCCGACACCAGCCCCACCAGCCCCACGTTGAGGAAGGCCAGGGTGTTCTCCAGGAAGAAGGCCTGGAGGGGGTAGCGCTTGAGGTTGAGGACCGAGAAGTTGTACAGGTAGATGATCATCAGGGCTCCCAGGAGGAAGAGCTGCGACCACTGGGTGTGGTCCCTGAAGAAGATCTTGAAGTCCTTGACCGCCACGGCCCGCATCTCGGGGTTCTTGACGAGCCGGAAGACCCCCGCGACCAGGTTCAGGAGGCCCCCGGCCTTCTGGCGGCCGGCGCCCTCCTGGCTCTTGTTGTAGCCCTGCCAGTACAGGAAGTGCGCGGCGTAGGATGAGACGACGGCCAGGGCGCCGGCCATGGCCCACAGGAGGGCGAGGTAGACTTCCCGGAAGTCGCCCCGGCTTCCCCCCAAAAGCGGCCAGAGCAGGTCCGTGGCCCAGGTGGTGGGCAACATGGGCGAGGTGGGGGTCTGGAGGGAGGCGAGGTAGCCCGCGACGCTCCGGAAGCTCTCGGGGTTGACCAGCTGCTCGGGCCGCAGGAGCCGGAAGACCATGTACAGGGCCGCGAAGCCGAAGAGCCCCAGCAGGCTCACGATGTCCCGGGTGCGGCGCGCGGGAAGCACGTTCACGAGCAGGATAACCAGGGTCTGGGACAGGAAGCTCGCGGAGAGCACCACCGGGAGGGCCGCGGGCGCGAGGAGGGCGTAGTAGAGGGGCCCGGCCCTGAAGGCGTAGCCGAAGGCCAGGAACACCGGGAGCAGGAAGGAGACCGGCATCCAGGAGCTGGAGATCACGCTCTGGGTGGAGCGGGCCCAGAAGACCGACTCCCGGTCCACGGGCGCGGCCATGAGGAGCGGGAGATCGCGCGAGAGGTAGAAGCTCGACAGGGCCGTGATGAAGGCCGAGAAGACCAGGAGGGCCGCGCCCGAGATCCAGAGGAGGGAGAAGGTCTTGTAGCTCAGGATGTCCCCGAAGCCCTCCACCGAATAGTAGGAACGGATCATGCGCACCGAGAGCAGGAAGAGCGCCGCCCACAGGGCCAGGGTGAAGACGGCCAGGGAGATCGTCTTCACGCGGCCGCCCTGCCCGGGGTCCCGGAGGTAGTTGACAAAGCTCAGGCGCGCGGGGGCGAGCAGGGTCAGGTATTCCCGGAACATGCCTCAGGCCTCCCCTGCCCCGGGCCGGCCGCCTTCGGGGGAGCCGCCGCCCAGCACGGGAAGCCCGCTGTCCGAGGTGAGGTCCAGGAAGAGGTCCTCGAGATCCCCGCCCTCGGCCTTGGACTGGCGCCGGAGCTCCTCTTCCGTGCCCTCCGCGGCCAGGGCGCCGCGGGAGATGATGCCGATGCGGTCGCACAGCCTGGACGCCAGGCTCATGGTGTGGGTGGAGATGAAGACCGCCACCCCGTCGCGGCGGGCCATGGTCTTGAAGATGTCCATCACGAGCTTGGCTCCCCGTGGGTCCAGGCCCACCATAGGCTCGTCCACCACGAGTATCCTGGGGGAAGGGAGCAGGGCCCCCGCCATGATCAGGCGCTGCTTCATGCCGTGGGAGTAGTTCTCGATGAGCTCGTCGCGCCAGTCCCACAGCTCGAAGAGCTCGAGCAGCTCGCCGGCCTTCGCCTCCCCGCGGGCCCGTCCGATCTTGTAGAGATCCGCCGTGAAGATCAGGAACTCCCAGCCGGAGAGCTTCTCGTAGAGGAAGGGCCTGTCGGGGATGTAGCCCAGTATGGACTTGGCCTCCCTGGGCTTCCTGGAAAGGTCGTGCCCGCCCAGGCGGATGGTCCCGGAAGTGGGGGCCAGGGCGCCGGCGACCATCCTGATGGTGGTGGTCTTGCCCGCCCCGTTGGGTCCCAGGAAGCCGTAAATCTCCCCTGCGGGCACCGCGAGGGACAGGTCCGAGACGGCCTTGTGCCTCCGGTAGCTCTTGGTCACGTGCTCCAGCCTGATCATAATCCCCCGCGCTTTCCGGCGTTTTTCCGGCGCCCGCCCGCCGCCCGGGCGCCCTGCGGGCGACGCCGCCGGCGGGCGTCGCCCGCGCCAAGCCTTACTTGAACTCCTCGAAGACGTCCTTGGACATGTCCAGAAAATACCGCGCCGCCAGCTCCGCGGTCTCCCGGCTCCCCTCCGGAAGGGCCGGGGCGCGGGAGAGCTCGTCTTCGGCCTTGGCTATGGCCTCCGCGTCGTTGTCCGGGATGCGCGTAAGGCCCGCCTGGAAGCGCTCCACGCTCTGCCTGAGAAGCCTCCCGTTGGCATCCAGCCATTCCACCGTGGTCCCGGCGGGGAGGGCGAGGGTCACCTTGAAGACCCGGATCTCCTCGGAGGCCCTGGTGTCATCCTCCACCGTCAGCCGCGCGGTCTCGAAGCCCATGTTCACGGGATCGAAGACCCGCACGTAAAGGACCTTGCCCAGGGGCACCTCCCGCTGGCGGGAAAGCCAGGGCACCACCCCCGAGACCAGGACCGGCCCGTCCCCGGGCAGCTTCAGGGTGACTTTGCGGGAGAGGGTCCCCAGGGAGAGCGAAAAGTCCAGGAACCCGTCGGCCGCTTGGGCCCGGGCCAAGGCCCCGGAAAGCCCCGGCACCGTGAACTCCGCCTCCCGGAGCCGCCCGTCCGGGCCGTAGGAGGACTCGGAGCGCAGCCGCAGCTCGCCCTGGGGCAGCCCCGGCAGGGAGAGCCGCACCAGGGACTCCTCGGTGATGGAGAAGCCCTGGTCCGGGGCCCCCGCCGCCACCGCCCGCCGGGCGTAGCCCATGTCCTTGCCGCCTGCGGAGAACACGTAGCGGTCGGTGGAGGAGGTGAGCCGGAAAAGCGACCCCGGGGTGAAGATGAAGTTCCCCGCCCAGCCCCACCAGAAGAAGAAGGCCAAGGCGGCCGCGAGGAATCCCAGTTTTACGAAGTGCCACACCTTGTCCACACCTCAGTGCCGCGCCCCCGGCATAAACCGGCCTCCCCCGGGGCCGCCCGCCGGCGGCCGCAGGGGCGGAAAGCGCGTTCCGCGAGGCCCTTTTCCCCTCCCCCCGGGCCCCTGGCGCGGGGGGAGGGGAAAAGGGCCGCCGGCCGGCCCCTCAGGCGGCAAAACCCTTCCGGGCCGCCTCAGGGCCGGGCCTAAGGGCCATCCGGGCGGCCGCCCTCCCGCTTTCGGCTTCTCCCGGTTCCGCCTTTTTTCACGGGTCCGCCGCCATGTCCGCCGAAGGATTCCTGGACGCCGCCGCCGCTTTCCGGCCCGGCCGCCGGGCCGGCGGGGCCCCCGGCGAGGCGCAGGGCCAGATCGCGGGCCGCCTTCAGGACGGTCAGGTACTGCCCCTCGGAAAGCCCCGCCCCGATCGCGGTCTTCCTGCGGTAGTCCGCCGTGAGCAGGTCCCCCGGCGCATGGGCGTCGGAGTTGACCAGGAGGGCGGCCCCGGCCCTGAGGGCCAGTTTCGCGACGTGGCCGTTGGCCAGGGAGTGCCCCCCCCTGGCCGAAAGCTCGAGGAAGACCCCCCTGGCCGCCGCCAGCCGCGCCTCCTCCTCCGTGATGAAGCCGGGATGGGCCAGGATGTCGCAGCCCCCCTCGATGGCCGCCAGGTTGGTGCCGGGCTCCACCGGCTCGGCCGGGCTTTCCCCGTGCACCACCACCAGCCGGGACCCCAGGTCCCTCGCCCGGCGGATCAGGGCCGGGATCTGGGAGGGGGGCACGTGGGTGAGCTCGGCGCCGGGGATCACCGTAAAGCCGGGGTAGGCCGCGGACAGGGGCCCGGCCGCGGCGGCCGCGGCGGCC
>JAITRL010000107.1 GCA_031288415.1 Deltaproteobacteria bacterium
GGAAGCGGCAGGTCCCGTAAGAGCCGGCGGGTAAACGTAACCGGCCGCGTGGAACGCTTGTCTGCGGCAGGAAGGCAGGGGAGGGAAACCGGCCTTGCGGCGAGGCAAGGAACTGCGGCGCGCCGCGACCGGATGATCCGGATGATCCGGATGATTCGGATATTCCGGATGATCCGGTCGTTCCGGATAATCCGGATGTTCGGGATGATCCGGATAATCCGAATGATCCGGATGATCCGGATGATCCGGATGATCCGGAAGATCTGCGGTTTCCTTCCGCAGGAACCGCGCCCTGAGGCGCGCGGGCGCGGGCGTTCCCGCGCCAAGCCCGGCGATGTCCCGGAATTTTCAGGCGCGGGCCGGCGGCTTGGCCTAGGGGGTCTTCCCGCCGCTTTCCCGCTTTCCTGCGGCCGCTTTCCCTTGGTTGACGCGCCGTTTGCCGTCGGCGCCCGCGTCAGGGGGGGTCACGCGCAAGCCGTCCGAAGGGACTGCCGGCATGGGCGGTTTCCCGGCGCGGCCGGGAACGCGCGAGGGAAGGAGGTCCCTGCGGGGCGAATCTTTCAGGCTCTCTCGGCAAGGCGGGCGCGGGGCGCCTTTCCTGAACGCGGCGAAGGCCCTGCGGAACGCGGCGAAGCTTACGGCTCATGAAGGACCGTCGGCGCCCGGCGGACAGCGGAAGGGCGCAGGCCCGCGAAGGGCGCAGGCGCGCGCCGGGAAGTTTCCGGCGCGGGCCCGCGGCCCGGGCTGCCGGGGGCCCGCCTCAGGCCCTGGAGCTTCCCGCGATGCGGGCGCTGAAGCCCAGCGCGAGCCCTATCTCGGACAGAAGCCTCCGCTCGGGCTCGGAGAGCGACCTGAACAGCTCCGTCTCGTGGCGGACAAGCTGGTAGTAGACGTTCTGGAACTCCCAGAGGTCCACCTCAGGGATGTTCCCCTTGACGAAGTTCAAGAAGCTCAAAAGCTCCTCCAGGAGCGTGGGCCTCCTGGGCCCGAGCTCCAGCTGGCTGAAGAGGCTCTTGATGTACAGCCCCGCCGAATCCTTGATGACCGGGATGTTGCGCGAGGAGCGGCCCGACTCCATGCCGATCAGCTCCTTGAGGCGCGCGAGGTCGACGGGGCGGCCGTCGCGCATGGGCTTGAGGATGTTCTCGAGGTCGGCCTCGGCCATGACCCGGAAGATGAACTTGTCCATCCAGTCCCAGGCGTTCTCCTTCTGGCTGTACTTGACGAGGGCGTCGCGGTAGTTCCGGAAGGCCCGGATGGTGCTCTGCTTGATCTCGTTGAAAAAGCCCTTGAGCTGCCCCGCGAGGATGCCGTCGCGCACCGCGGGCCAGAGGGTGTCCAGGGTGAACCGGGCCTCGCCGGGGAAGAGGGCCTCGAACGAGCTTCTCAGGTACTGCGGGCCCTTGTCGAGGAATACGGCCCTGGCCCTGTCCAGGTCCGGGGCCTTGCCCGGCTCGGTCTCGAAGATCAGGATGTCGAGCCGGGGGCCATCGTCGGCGAGCACCATGGCGAGCCGCTCGGCTACGGCGTCGAGTCTCGTCTCCTTCAGGCGCGCCTTGGCGCAGTACAGGAGGGGAAGGGAGGCGGGGGGGGTGCGCAAGGTGCGGCCCGACTCCACCGCCGCCACGTTGACCCAGCGCTGGCCGCTGAAGGCCTTGGGCTCGTCCATGGCCTGAGCGGCCGCCCACTGGGCGCAGGCCGTGGCCGCGTTGAGGCAGGAGCCGGCCACCTCCTGCGCCCAGATCTCTGCCCCGTCAGGGTAGGCCTTGCTGTTGGGCACGGCCTTGGCCAGGTAGCCCATGAGGCCTTCGGTGAGGTCCAGGGGGGAGTGGCGCTGCGAGAGCTCGATGGCCCTGGCCGCGTAACGCATGTTCTGCACGGGCTCCAGGCCCGCGAGATCGTCGAAGAACCACCCGCAGCTGGTGAACATGTAGAGGGCCATGAGCTGCGCCTCCATGAACTCCAGGGCGGCCTTGGCGCCTTCGGGGGAGCCGGCGGCGGAGGTCCCGTGGGCCTCCAGGAAGGCGCGCCGGGCCTTGGGGTCGTAGCCGGAGGACACCACCTCCCCGTAGGCGTCCCTGGCCTCCCAGGGGTCGCGGAAGTACCGGGAGCCGCTGCTTTCGAAGATTTCCGAGAGGCGGTCGCGCAGCCAGTCCAGGCCTTCCCGGAGGGGGGCGCGCCATTTCTGGTTCCACGAGGGGTCGCCGCCCGTGCGGCAGCCGCAGTCGGATCGCCAGCGCTCCACCCCGTGGACGCAGCTCCAGGAGCTCCGCTCCACCAGCCTGGCCTCCTTGCGCGGCGGGTGAAGGGAGAGGAACTCCCCGTAGTTGGTGAGGCGTATGGGGGCCTCGCCCGAGGCCTTAGGCTCCAGGATTTCGTTGAAGAGCCAGGCCAGGGCCATCTCGCCGAAGTGGAAGTGATGGCCGTAGGACTCCCCGTCGGTCGCGAGGTTCACGAGGAGCGGCCTGTCGCCGTCCGGGGCCCCGAAGGCGAGCCCGATCCGGTCCAGGAAGGCCTTGCCGTCCCGGAGGAGGTTCTCGAAGGCGACCGCCCGGCTCACCGGGCCGTCGTAGACGAAGACGTCGAGAAAGTCCTCAGGCCCTTTTCCCCAGAACACCCGGTAGGGTTCCCTGGGATCGGGGGCCCCCGCGAAAGGCTTCCACTCCCCCGCCCCTGGCCCGCCTCCGGCGGAGAGCGGCCGCGCCGCGCTCACCTGGTTTTGGGCGAGCACGGTGAACTTCACCCCCCTCAGGCTCATGAGCCGGAGCGACTCCGAGTCGGCCGCGGTCTCGGCCAGCCACATGCCCTCGGGGTCCCGGCCGTAGGTCTTCCGGAAGTAGGTCCAGCCCCATTCCACCTGGGTCTTCTTGTCGCGGGCGGCCGCGAGCGGCAGGATCATGTGGTTGAAGACCTGGGCGATGGCCGGGCCGTGCCCGCCGTGGTCGGCCGCGCCCAGGCGGTCGGCCTCGCGGATGAGCCGGAAGGTCTCCGGGGCGTGGGCCTCCATCCACATCAACAGGGTGGGGCCCGTGTTGAAGCTCATGTGCCGGAAGTTGTTGAAGACCTTGTCGACGGCCCCTTTGCCGTCGAGGATCCTGGCCATGGTGTTGGGGGCGTAGCACTCGCGGTTGATGCGGGCGTTCCAGTTGGGGAAGGGCGCGGCGGAGATCTGGTTGGGCACGGCCCCTGTCCAGGGGTTCTCCCTGGGCGGCTGGTAGAAGTGCCCGTGGATGATGAGATGCCGTTCGGGAGTCGTCAAGTGGCAGTCCTTTGGACGCCGCCGCGCGGAAGGCCGCGGGCGCGAGGCGGAAGGCGGCGGGGGCGCCTTCCGGAGGGCCCGCGCGGGGCGGGAAGGGGGGCGGGGAAAAAGGGGGGGGGAAGCCGGGCCGCCGCTGAGGGGAGGAGGGGAAGGGCGCCGCCTGAGGCCCGGGCCCTTTGAGCCCTGCGGCCTGAAGGGTTCAGGCCGCGGCTCCGGTTCGGAGACCTGACCCCTGACCCCCGCCTGACCCCGGAACCCTGACCCATCGTGACGGGGGCATGAGGCCGGGAGCCTGCGGCTCAGGCGCTTTTGACGATGTTCAGGAAGAGGGAGTAGTACGAGAGGGCCGAGGTCCTCCAGGAGAAGTCCTCGAGCATGTTGTTGCCGCACATGGCGGAAAACATGCGCCCCTCGTCCTGGCGGTAGAGCGCCGTCGCCCTCCTTACGGCCCTCAGGAAGGCGTTGCGGTTGAAGGCGCCGAACTTGAAGCCCGTGTCCCAGCGCCCGTCGGGGCTCATGCCCGCGAAGTCCCGCACCGTGTCGTTGAGGCCGCCTATCGAGCGGACCACCGGCAGGGCCCCGTACCTGAGCGCGTAAAGCTGGGAGAGGCCGCAGGGCTCGTAGGTGGAGGGCACCAGCACGTAGTCCGCGGCGGCCATCATGAGGTGGGAGAGGCTGGCGGAGAAGTCGAGCTTTAGCCACATGCGGCCGGGGTTGGCGGCGGCGAGCTCCGAGAGCTGAGCCTGGAACCAGGGGTCGCCTGTGCCCAGTATGGCCAGGCGCGAGCCGAAGCCGTCGATCATGTCCTGGGCCGACTCGACCACCAGGGAGATGCCCTTCTGGGCGGTCAGGCGGCTCACCATCACGAAAAGCGGGCAGCCCGGCTCGTCCTCGAGGCCTGCGGACCGCATGAAGGCCTCCCGGCAGCGGCGCTTGCCCTCCAGGTCGCTGCCGTTGTATTTGAAGGGCAGGTTGGGGTCGGCCTCGGGGTTCCAGACCTTGTAGTCAACGCCGTTGAGGATCCCGTGGAGCTTGAAGGAGTGTTCGCGCAGGAGCCCGTCCAGGCCGTGCCCGAACTCCGGGGTCTGGATCTCCTTGGCGTAGGTGGGGGAGACCGTCACCAGGGTACGGCTGTAGACGATGCCTGCCTTAAGGTAGCTCAGGAGCCCGAAGTACTCGAGCCCGTCCACTCCGTAGTAGGCATCCGGCAGGCCGATGACGTCCCTGGCCTCCGGGGGAGCGAGCCCCAAAAAGCCCTGGTTGTGGATCACGAAGACCCCCTTGGGGGCGCCGGGGCCTTTCTCCAGGAGGTAGGGCATCATGAGCCCGGTCTGCCAGTCGTTGGCCAATACGATGTCGGGAGGCGAGTCGCCCAGCCTGTCCAGGGCCGTCACCGCGGCTTTCGAGAAGAACGCGAAGCGCCGGTGGTTGTCGGGGTAGTCCACCCCCCCGGCCTCGTAGAGGCCGTCCCGGGCGAAATACTCGTCGCACCGGATAAGCCATACCGGGACCTCGGCGGACAGCTTCCCGCGGTACAGCCTCCCGACAGCCGCGTCAGGGCCGGAGCCGACCGCGATGTCGATCCCGGCGTCCACGACGTCCGGCCGCCCCAGGGCGGAGGGGTAGCCGGGCATGATGACCTCGCACCTGACCCCCAGTTCCGCGAAGGCCAGAGGCAGGCTTCCCGCGACCTCGGCCAGGCCTCCGGTCTGGGCCAGGGGCGTGACTTCCGAGGCGGCTAGAACGACCTTCAGATTGCTGGACATGGGCTCTTCCTTGGGGCGGCGGGGCCAGGGCCGCAAGATGCCGGCCGGTGGCGAGAAGGGTCAGGACGGGCCGGGGCCCGCTTCCAAACGGGCCTGGGTCCTAGTCAGGGGCGCGGGGGGACCTGAGGCGGGCGGACCGGCGCCCGGACAAGGGCGCGGGTCCTGCGGAGAGGCTGCGGGCGGGCCCCGGCCTGACTGGCGCCGGGAGCGGGCCTCGCGGAGCGGGCAGGCGGCCGACCGCCCCTTGCCCGAGGGTGCAGCGGCGGCCGGGACCGAAGCGTCGAAGACAAGGCGCGGAAAGCTTCAGGACGGGAAACTTCCGCAGGGGAAAAAACATTGGAGGTTCAAGGGCAGGGCGCCCGGGGCGCTTCCCGGGCCGGGCGGGCGCAGGGCCCGGCCGGCGGACCTGTGCCGAAATATCAAATGCAGGGCCGCATCCGAGTGTTTCGCGAAGCCTCAAAGAGCCTCTCCGGAATCGATTCAAAATTTTATTTGAAAATTGGGGAACTTGCAACCGGGAATTCTGCCGGGCAGCCGGCCCGCGCCGCAGGGAGCGGCGGTCCGCAGGCCGGCGGACGGCTTCGGAAGCGGCCTGCGGAGGGGAAAGCCTTGATGCCGGGCGCCTTGCGGCAGGCGTCCGGGGCCTTGGCGGGGGGGCTTGCTCGCCGGGAACGCCGGCTCAGGAGGATCGTGAAACTTCCGCGCCCAGGGGGGCTTCGGGCGGCGGCGCGGGAAAGCGCCGTTTTTCTGGCGGATGCCGGTCCTGGAGCGGAAGCGCCCGATCCTGGCGGCAGGCCGCGCCCGGTGGCTCAGGCTGAAAAGCCCGGGCAAAGCGGCGAAACCCGGCCGGCCGCGGAGACGGCCCGGCGACGGCGGCAAGGCGGACAGGGACGGGGCTTGGGGGAGAGCATCGCGGTTATGAGGACATGGCAGGCCTGACATGGGAGCGTTCGCGGGCGCGCCGCCTGACATGGGAGCGTTCGCGGGCGAGTCCAAGGGCTTTGGCGCATCGGATGATTTTACGGGAAAAACCTAAGACTTTCCCGGCGGGCCTTCCTGAATAGCGCGGGGGTCACCGGCATTCCCTGACCTGCGGGAGCCTGTCTTCCGGCGTCTTCCGGCGTCTTTCGGCGTATTTCGGCCGCGGCGGGCGTTTGTCCGGGTCATCAGGCGTCTTGAGGCGTCTTGAGGCATCTTGCCGCGGTTTTCCGGGGTTTCCGGCGGCGTCCTCGCGCCGCGGGCGGGCGGAAGGGCCGGGAAGGGAAAATCATGCCCCGCCGCGAAGGGGCCGCCGCCCGCACAGGCAATGTCCCTGGCGAGCGGCCAGGGCACGGGGGCTTGAGGGCAAAGGCTCCCGGAAATCCGCCCGGCCGGGGAGGCAGGGATCAGGAAGGCCACAGGCGCGCGGAGCGCGGGAGACTTCGCGGGTTCCCGGCGGCTTAAGGAAGCCGCGCAGGTCCTGTGATTTCCCGCGGCCCTTGCCGGCCGGCGGGGAAAGGGAACCTGGCGAACCCTCTCTCCCCGCGGCCGCCGCGTGCCTGCCGGGCGGGGTTTGCGCCTGCCGCGCCTGCCGCATGGCGGGGAGGCCGCGGGGATGCCTCAGCGGCCCAGGGACTTTCGGGACAGGGAGGGCCGCCGGTCCGCGCCCTTTGAGCCGGCGGACTCGGGCGGCCTTCCGGAAGCGAGCCTTGAGGCGGCGTCCGTCGCCTCCTCAAGGGTGGAGACGATGAGATCCGCGGAACACGCGAGCATGAGGTTGAGCGGCAGCCCGAAGTCCTCGACGAGCGCGCCGTCGGCCGCGGCGAGGCTCCCGTCTTCCCTGACGTGGAGGGCCCCGGCAAGCCTGTCCCTGTAGGGCCGCCTGTCGGACAGGCGTATTATCAGAGGTTTGCCCGCGGCATGCGCGAATCCCGCCTCGAAGACCGTGCCGCTGTCCGGCTCTATGGGCCCGCGGAACGGGTCCATGTTGGCGATAACGGCATCGGAGCCGAGGATGAGGTTCAAGTTCTCCTCGCAGATCGCCTTGGGGTCCGTAAGGCCGCCGGCGCCCGGAAGAAGCGGGATTATCCCCCTTGCCGCGCACAGGGCGCGGATTTCCCCGGCCACGGCCCCGTAGTCCTGGCGGAAGACGTCAGGGCCCGCGAAATACACCTTCATCCTCATCTCCCGTCAGGTTTTCCCGCTTCGGCGTTTTGTCGGAGGGCTTGTTCTTCAGTCGCTGAAATATCCGCCGGCTTGCAGGCTGTCCGTTCGCCCCCCTTCCCGGCCGCCTTCCTCCCTGTCCCCCTGCAGCGCCTGCTTCGCCGTTTCCCTTGTCTCTCCGTTGCCGGCCGTGATTCTCGGGTTTTTTTCGGGCAAAAACGCCGTCGTATCGGCACTTTGTTTTCAGCCGCCCTCAGGGCGGGCGCTCCCGCGCCTCCCTGCAGGTGCGGGCGCGGCCCCAAGGCCCGGCGCCCCGCTGTCCCCGCTTTCCCGCTCCGTATGCCCGGCGCCGCGAACGATCCGCGGACGGCCCGCGAACGATCCGCGGACGATCCGCGGACGGCCCCGGACATGCGCTTTCCAGGGCGGCGGAAGGGAAGGGCGCGCGCGCCCCGGCTAAACGGGGAGCGCGCCGGGCGGGGGGCTCCCGGGCGGAATCCCGCCGCGCGCGGCTTTCGGCCGGCCGCCGCCTTGCGGGAGCCGCCTGGGCGCCGTGATCACTTCTTCCGGCCCTGAGCCTTGCCCGCCTCCTGCCTCTCGGCGGCGGCCTCGGCCTGGGCGCGGTCCAGGAGGGCCAGGCGCTCGGCCGCCTCCTTGACGTTATGGGCGGCCGCCCTCCGGTAATACTCCCGTCCCTTCTCGAGGTCCTGGGGCACGGTCGGGTTCCTGCCGGAGATGTAGATGTCGCCCACGGCCAGCGCCCCCTCCCCGCGGTCATCGGGGCTGTCGGCGGCCTTCATGAAGAACTCCCAGGACTTGGCGGGATCCTTGGCCGTGCCCGTGCCGGACTCGTACATGGCGCCCAGCATCAGCTGGGCCTGGTGCTGGCCCTGTTCCGCGGCCCTGGAGAAGTGCCTGAAGGCCCGCTTGGGGTCGGCCTTGACGCCGTCGGCGCCGTAATAGTAGATGCCGCCCAGCGCCAGCTCGGCCGTCACGTCGCCCTTTTCCGCGGCCTTGGCGTAGTATCCGGCCGCCTTCTTCACGTCCTTGGGCACGGACGTGCCCGTCTCGTAAAGCTGGCCGAGGAAGCTCAGGGACATGGGATGCCCCTTGGCGGCCCCCTTTTCCAGAAGGTCGACCGCCCTGGCGGGATCCTGCGCCGTCCCCTCCCCGTAGAAGCAGAGCACCGCCAGGCCGAACATGGCGTCGGGATCGCCGTCGGCGGCCTTGGCCTCGAGTTCGGCGAGGAGCTCCTGCGTTACGGCAGGGGGGGCTTGGGCGGCTTGACGGCCCCTCTGGGCGGCGGCCGGCGCGGCGTGGAGCGCCGCGAAAGCCAGCGCCGCCGACAGGCACAAGGCCAGGGCGAGCGGCGCCGGCGCAAGGCCGGCCGCTTGAGCCCGGCTGCGGCGTCGGGCGGCTTTTTCGGTTTTCACTTTTCTTCCCCTTTCGCTTGCCCCCTGCCCGCGCGGCCTTCAGGGCGGCCAGCGGCAGGCGCCGCGCGCGGCTCGCGGCCGCGGGCGGGCGGGAGCGAGGGCCCCGGGCCGCTTCCCGGCGGACCCTCACGGGGAGGATTATACACTTCCGGCGGGGCCTTCCGCAAAAAGAACCCTGAGGGCAAGGCCCGGCCGCAGGCAGGGGAATCCCATGCCCGCGCCGCCGGCCTCCCCGCCTCCGGCTCCGCCGGAGAGGGCGGGCTCCCGGCGGGGCGCGGGGAACGGGGCGCGGGAAGGGCTCAGCCCGGCTTCCCGCCGCTTTCCGCTGGGCTTTCCGACGGGTCTTCCGCGGCCTGGGGCCAAGGGGCCGGGCCCTCCTGCCTGACGGGCATGAACTGCTTGATGGTCTGGGAGAGCAGCGAGACGTCGATCGGCTTGGACAGGTGGCCGTTCATGCCGATGGCGAAGCATCTGTCGCGCTCCTCCGCGAACGCGTGCGCGGTCATGGCGATGATCGGGAGATCCTTGTAGGCGGGGTCCGCGCGGATACGGCGCGTGGCCTCGTAGCCGTCCATGACCGGCATCTGGAGATCCATGAGCACGAGGTCGAAAGGCGCCTCCGGCCTCTCGCGGAGGGCGTCCGCGAGCTTTTGGATGGCGGCCTCCCCGTTCTCGGCCACCGTCACGACGAGGCCCATCTTCTGCATGAGGGAGCGCGCGACGAGGACGTTCACGTCGTTGTCCTCCACCAGCAGGATCCGGCGGCCGGAAAGCTCCGCATCCGGTTTCCCGTCCCCTTTGGCGCGGCGGGGCCTCTTGCCCGGCCTCGCCTCCTGGGCGGCCTGCCTGATCCGCTCCGCCTCAGCCTTGACGTCCACCTGGAAGAGGCAGTCGAAGAAGACCGTGGTGCCCTTGCCCTGCTCGCTCTCCAGCGAGATCTGGCCCCCCATCATCTCCACCAGGCGCTTGGTGATGGTGAGCCCGAGGCCGGTGCCGCCGTACTGGCGGGTGGTGGAGGTGTCGGCCTGAGTGAAGGCGCGGAAGAGCTTGGAGGACTGCTCCGATGTCATGCCGATGCCGGTGTCCTCGACGCTGAAGGCCACCCGGCACTCGCCCCCCTCCTCGGACTTCAGCCTGGTGGTCACCGTGATGGACCCTGCCTTCGTGAACTTGAAGGAGTTGCCGACGATGTTGATGAAGACCTGGCTGAGGCGCAGGGGGTCGCCCACGAGGCTGTCCGGAACCAGCGGGTCCTGGCGGATGACGAGGCTCACGCCGGACCGGGTCTTGTCCTTGAACATCATCTCGATGTCCGCGAGAGCCTTGGAGAGGGAGAAGGGGATGGCCTCCAGGGTCATCTTGCCCGCCTCCACCTTGGAGAAGTCCAGTATGTCGTTGATGATGCCCAGGAGCGCCTTGCCGGAGCTGTTGGCGTTCTCCGCGTACTCCAGCTGCTGCTCGTCCAGTTCCGTCTGGAGCAGGAGGTGGGTGAGCCCGATGATGGCGTTCATGGGGGTGCGGATCTCGTGGGACATGTTGGCCAGAAACTCGCTCTTGGCCTTGGAGGCCGCCTCGGCCTGGGCTATGGCGCGCGTCAGCGGGGTCACGTTGCTGAGTATCATGATGACGCACACGTCCGACAGGCTGCTCGCGCCGGTCTCCCCCGCGCGCTTGAGCTGCATCGAGTAGGAGTCCTTCTCCCCCTCCTCGCCTGCCAGCGTTATCTCCATCTGGAAGGTCTCGCCGCTGATGCCGTCAGGGCCGAAGAGGTGCCCGATCTCCTCCGGCAGCCCTTCATGGCCCGCCTGGCCCTTGCCCGTCAGGGTCTCCAGGAGGCCTTCCCCGTCCTCGAGGGAATGGATCATGAGCAGCATTCGCATGGCGACGTTGCGGTAGACGGGCTTCCGCTCCAGGGTGAAGAGCGCCAGCGCGTTGGGGATGGAGTCGAGGTGCGAGCAGATGACGTCGAGCGTGGTGTTGATGGAGGTGACTATGCTGTGGTAGTCGCCCATGTGGCGCTCGGGGTCGGCCCGCTGGAGAAGGGCGCCCGCCCGGGCGGCCAGCGTGAGGCCGCCTATGTCGTCTATGACCCGCCGGATGGAGTCGGACATGCCCCGGTACGCCTGGCAGAGGCGGCCCACCTCGTCGTCGCGCCGCGAAAGCTCCTCTATGTCGCCCGCGACGAAGTCGCCCCTGGCCAGCCGCGACGCGTTCTCGGTGAGGGTCTGGAGGGGCGCGGTGATGAAGTTGCGCAGGACCAGGCGGCAGATCCAGGCGAAGGCCACCAGGAAGACGATGGTGATGACGATGCCCGTGATGTCGGCCTGGCGGACCGCCGCCATGAAGTCCCCGCGGGAGGCCAGGATGCCGAGCGACCAGTTGGTGCCGCGCACGGGGGCGTAGCTGACGAACATGGGGCCCGCCGGGGTCTCGAGGGCGACGGACCCCGTGTGCCCTTGGGTCATGAGCGTGATCGTCCTGGACGCCTCGGAGCTGTCCCCCAGGGTCTCCTTGATGTTCTGCTGGCTGTAGACCTTGCCCTGGGTAAGGTGGGCCATGAAGGCGCCGTCCTCGTTGACGATGAAGGCCGTGCCGTGGGGGCCGATGTTGAGGTTGGAGATTATCTCGTAGATGACGTCGTAGGAATAGCCGCCCACCAGCCCGAAGGCGGGCTTCGGGTCATCCGGGGTCTGCTCCGTGCTCCAGACGGGGATGCCCACGGCGATCTCGAGGCCGTCGTCTCCCACCACCGTGTCCTCTATGACGACGTTGGCGGTCTGGCTCATGAGGCGCCAGAGCTTGCGGTTGCCCAGGCTGTACGGGGCCCCGTCGCTTCCCGTCAGGAGGGACCCGTTGAAGTCGTAGAACCCGAGCCAGAGGAAGTTGAGGGAGCCCATGGTGCGGTAGATGATCTTCTTCTTGCCGCTCAGGGCCACGGAGGTGCTCGACAGAACGCTCGAGTCGCGGATGAGGTAGAGCCTGTCCACGAGGGTGTGCATCTTGGATTCCAGGCTCTGGGAGGCGCTCTTGGCCATCGGCTGCAGCACGTTGAGGAGGATCGTCTCCGTCAGCGAGTTCATGAAGTAGGTCATGATGAACACGATCCCCTCCGTGAGTATCATGACCACGAAGAGGGTGACCAGGAGGATCTTGGTGGAGATGCTCTTCTGGGGAGTGACCCCGAACCTGCGGCTCATCATTCTCCTGCCCCGGGGGCTTCAGGCCCGGAGGGGCGCCTTCCCTGTGCGGGCGCCTCGCGGCGCCTGCCGTGTGACGGCGCCGCGCGGCGCCGGAACCTGACGAAGAGGCCGTGCTGAACCTGGAGGGGCCGTCGGCGGGCCGCCCCGTTCCGCAGGGCCGTGCCTTCAGAGCTCGCCGGGGTACCTCTTGGGGGGGAGCGTCACGAAGGCGATCTGCCTGTCGCCCGCCTTGGCCCGTTCGATGGCCGCGGCTGCCAGCGTGGTGAAGGCCTCGTGCATGTTGCGCCCTTCCGGCAGCGGCTGGATCTTGGCGGGGTCCTGGAGGGTGACGAGGGCGTTCTGGTAGGACAGGAACAGCTGGCCGGGCCGCACCTTGTGGGAGGCGTTCCAGGAGGCGGTCAGCTCCATGTCCCAGGAGCGGCGGAAGCCGCTGAGGTTCTTGGCATCGTACTCGACTATGGTTATCTGGCCGTTGTTCACGTAAATGGTCAGGTAATCCTTCCAGCCGTCCTCGTCGAAGGCCTTCGCCTCGGAGGAGTAGTAGCCGTCGTTGAGGGCCTTGCGCCTTTCGGCGCAGCCCGCGAGGGCCAGGGAGCACAGCGCGGCGGCGGCCAGCGCCAGGGCGCAGATTAAGGGAAGTCCGAAGGCGGGAGGGACCGGCGCCTGGGAAGCGCCCGCCTCCGGGCAGAGGGGAGGGGGCGCCGCGGGGGCAGGGACGTCGGACGGGAGGCGGCGGGGGCGGGGCGAAGCTGGC
>JAITRL010000185.1 GCA_031288415.1 Deltaproteobacteria bacterium
CCTTAAGGCTCCTCGGGAACCCCGGGCTCAGGGAAAGATCCGCCGCAGGTCCCTTCCCGAAGGCAGAGAAGGCGGGGGAGAAGGCGGAGGCGGCCGGAGCGGCGGAAAAGTCAGGGTCAAGGTGGGCGGCGGAGGGATCTGAGGGAACGTGGGAGACAGGGCCAAGGGAGGCGGAAGCAATCGGAAAGTCCGGGCCGGCAGGGGCGGAGCCCGAAAGGCCATGAGAGTCGGGGCCGCCGCCAAGCGGGGCGGGAACGACGGGAAAGTCAGGCGCGGCGGAGGCGGGGACCGAAGGGCCGGGATAAACGGGGGAGCCGACGCCCAACCTCGCTTGCCGCCCTTTATCGCCCGTGATTTTCCTGTCCGAAAGCTTAGAATCATCCCGGCCGGCAGGCTGGCACTCCCGTGAAGGCTGCTGTCGCGCCGAAGCCTCAGCCTGGCCTGGAGGCGACATCATTTCCAGAAGGCAGCGGTCACCGGCCATGGCCCCGGTAGACAGGCACATGAGCCGCAGGGGAGGCCTGCCGGCCCGGAGCCGCTCTCTCGACTCGATGACCAGCCAAGCCAACGTCGAGTCCAGAGTGCCTCCCCGGATGCGGTCGCCCAGCATGTGCAGCTCGTCGACAAGGACGAACCCCAGGCGCGAGGTCAGATCCGAGTTCAGGAAAAAGTTCCCGGCCTTCTCGTAGACGATGAAGGCGGCCTTGAAGTCCCCCTGGGCGATGCGCCCGTCGTCGTTGAAGCTCTCCCCCGTGGAGACCAGGACGTCCTCGCGGGACACCGCTTCCGCCGCCCCCGCCTCCCGCTCCACCGCGCGCAGAAGGCGGAGGAACTCGATGGCCGCGTCTTCGACCAGCATGCGCGTGGGACCCAGGTACACCGTCGGGAGGCCGCGCTCCACGCATTCGTTAAGCATGGCGAAGGTCCCCAGGAGGGTCTTCCCGGTGCCGGTGGGACCGCAGATCATCACGTGCCGTGAAGGCACGGGGCGGCCCTCCCCCACGAACACCTCGCCCCTGTGGGCGCCCAGGGCGTTGTCGAGCAGGCTTCCCAACAGCACCGGCACGGGAAAGAGCCTGTCGGCCGGGCCGCGGACTTCCAGGGACGGGGCCGCCGCCCGCAGGACATCCCCCCAGGTCGCGGAGGATGGAGCCCCCCGGAAAAACCCGCCCGAGGTCGACCATTTGATGTGGAGCATGCCGAAAAGCTCCGCCGCGTAGTTGATCCAGGACTCGGCGGGCAGCTCAAGCACGCTCCGGTCCAGCGAGTAAGGGGGCCTGCCGCGCTCCTTGAGGCCCGCCGCCGCCCTCCAGCCGGACAGTGAGCTTTTCAAAAGCGCGGGATGCCCGGCCCCTCTCCCGCCCCGTGCCCTCCGGCGCTTGCCTGGGGAGGGGACTGGGGTACGGGAGCGGCCCCTGCCGCGGATAAAGGCAGCATCCTCGGGGGAGAACAGCCCCACCAGGGGATGCTCCTCCAGGTAGAGGGCCAGCAGGGTCTTCTCATCGTCGGAAATATCCATGGGCCCGTGGCCGGCATCGGTCAAAACCGCTCCGAGGAGCACGTCGGGGTCAGGAGATTCAAGCGGAGGCCGGAACCGCGAAAGAAGCCGGAGGGGGGCGAGGGAATGCCGCTCATCCGCCAGAAGCGGGGTCAGCTCGGCGAATGACCCGCCGCCATCCGGAAAGGCGAGCCCGACCTCCAGCTCGCGGCCAAGCTCGGCCAGCTCCGCCGCCCGGTTCCAGAGCTGAAGCCCGGCCAGCTCGAAGGGAGGGCCCTCCTCGACCGGGAAGGCCATGTCCCCCGCCTTGAGGACGGGAGGGTCCTTCAAGAGGGGAGCGGTGGTGAGGTAAACAAGGTGAAGGGACCCGGACCGGAACACCGGATACAAGACACGCATAAGAGTCCTTGCCAGGCCGGGGAAAACGCGCGTTCCGGCCTCGAATGACATCTTATACTGATGTCAGGGCGGTGATCCAGTGGAGGCGCCCCCGAAAGGAGGCCGAAGGGCGGCTGCAGCCGGCCGTCGGCAAGCTTGGGGAGCAGACATGCGGCAAGAGGAACAAGTCGCCCGGGAGGCGGATAAGACCGCAGGCACCGGAAAGTACTGATTTGCTTAGGCTCAAAGCCGGAGCGGAAAACTTTTACTGGAAAAGAAACATGGCCGGGAACCCCCGCTTCGCCCCTTGCCATGAATCGGCCCTCTTTCTGCGGACGGAACGTGTCGAGCAAAAATCCGCGAGCCTAAAGCCTCAGTGACAGCGGGCGGAGAAACTCAGTTCATGGAGAGGGAAAAGCTGCCACGGCCAAAATCCGGTCATTGCATACGCTTCGTCAGAGGACATGTCCTGCAGAGGCCTTGCGCGCGAAACTTCAGAATCAGCGCAATGCCCAAGTAGCTGAGGCAATTTACCGCCTGACTGGGTTTAAGAAGGAAAACGACCGCCTGCCGCATCCGCTGCCGGCGGGCTGATACACGTAACCGGGCCATCGGCTTGCGACGGTGATTTGTCGCTACAGGGCTGTTCATCGGGAAATTGTTTGGCTGAAATAAGGTTATCCGCGGCATCGGAGGCAAGCTGCAGCGGGCGGCTGAGGGCATTGAAGATCCACTGTCTCGGGAAATGGAGGCGCACAGGCGATTAAGCGCCGAGCCGCCGCAGCGGAAAAGCGCGCCTGGCTGGGCCGATAATCAATTAAAACTCAACGTGAGAGCCACGTTCCGTATCACATGACAATTTTGACGCGGAAAGAAGTCACGTTTAACATGCCGCGGAGCAATGACGCCGGCATAAACGTTAGGCCGGCGACGGGACCGGCAAGGCAAAATGAAGGATCGCGGCGGAAAATACCGCGGAAGGCAAGCGAAAGGGCAAGTCAAAACGCATGACGCCATGGAGGCGAGCGCGGGAGATGCGGGATTATGCGGGAAAATTCATCGGAAAGCCGAGGAACGCCAAACGCGCTAGGACCGCGGCAAAGGATTGGGTACGGTTGTCTTCAGCCTGCAGCGGATTGACAGGCCGCAGTCACGCGTAAAAGCTTGCCTGAACGGGATTATAAACGGCAATGCCCTGTTGACTTGCAAAAATACTGGCCCGCTTGGTTTAGACGCCAAGCCCCGCCGAACAGGTCACGGAAAGCCCCGGGCATAAACGTCAACCGCAAGCCGGCCGGACATAAATGATGCCGTAAGATCAGCTTTCAGTTCCAATCAGGATATTCCAAGCGCAAGAATCAAGCGATTAGCCCTAGAGCCATGACATCAAGCCGTGACATAAAATCACGGGTCAATTCATGGCAAGTTGCGTCATTGAACAATGAGGCACGGAATTTATGAGTAGTGCGGCGTATGGCGGCAAACGTGGCAAGCCGTCGGTGTCTTGCAAATGCAGAATCAGCGGTCTTCTGCCGGGACAGGCGCGAGCCGTAATGGCTGAAGTGAAAAGAACAGTGAACAGAGAGAAATTTACTTCGTGCAAACAGCATCATAAAGATGCCCTTACGGAGAATTCCTGCAG
>JAITRL010000247.1 GCA_031288415.1 Deltaproteobacteria bacterium
TACGGCGCGGAAGCGCCTGAGGCGCCTGGCTTACGGCGCGGAAGCGCCTGAGGCGCCTGGCTTACGGCGCGGAAGCGCCTGAGGCGCCTGGCTTACGGCGCAGGCGCGCCTGAGGCGCCTGGATTACGGCGCGGAAGCGCCTGAGGCGCCTGGCTTACGGCGCAGGCTTGCCTATGACGAAGGCCTCAAGCCCCGAGGCGCAAGCGCCGATGGGGGCAACGGCGCCTGAGGCCGCGCGGGTATTCCCGCGCGGGTAAGGGCGTCCTATGGGCATCGGCAGAGGCCTTGGCGCGTTCGGCAGGGCCGTTGCTGTAAGGCCGCGCAATAGCTGGGCGGCCGGGGGCAAGGCTCCGGTTTCGCTGTGGGGTCAGAGGAAGGTTTTTTGGAGTGGGCAGGTGTGGGGGGAGACTGTCTGGCTCGAAGACAGGAAGATTATAAGGCCGGAAAATAATTTTGCAAGAATTTTTGGGTATATATAAATTTATATATTTTAATAAATAAATTTATTATAAAATATTATTTATTTACTATTAATATATAATTAATTTTAATTTAATATAATATGGCATAGGAAACTTACAGGACAGGTCTCAAATTTTCAATTCTGCAAGAATTTTTTTTCTGGATAGCTTTTTTTCGCGAAGCGGAGCAGGGCATCGGGCCGAAAAGGGGAGCGGGCCGTTGGCTTGAGCCTCTGCCCAAAAGCCCTCGTCAGGTCTTTTGCAGCGGCCGGAGGTAACCGGGGCGAGGCTCCCAGGCGCGGCCTGAGCCATGAGGATCGTCTTTCGCATCCTCGGCCGGCGCCGGCGTTGCCGTCGGCCGGTCAGGGGCCGCAGGGGCGTATCCGCAAAAGCGGCGCGGGAAAACTGATCCGGGAGCTTCGGACATACGCCGCAGGTGAGCCTTCAGGCAAGCGGCCTCCCGGCCCGCGGAGGCCGCTCCGCCTGGAAAGCCGCCGCGGCGGGGCGCGCCCTTTTCCGGAGTCACGCGGGCCTGCGGCAATGGCCGGATCCTCCGCTCCTGCCC
This sequence comes from Deltaproteobacteria bacterium, assembly GCA_031288415.1. Taxonomy (GTDB): domain Bacteria; phylum Desulfobacterota; class Desulfarculia; order Adiutricales; family Adiutricaceae; genus JAIRZX01. The sequence continues at coordinate 1,027 of JAITRL010000247.1, forward strand.
GGGCGGGGCCTTCTGACCTGAGGAACGTGCCGGCCGTTCCGCATGGAGTTCAAGATGCCCTCATCGCACGGAACCGCCGGCGTGCAGGCCGACGGGGCGCGGCGCAGGCGCCGCAGGCCCGCGGGCGGCCCGGGCCGCGCCGAGCCTGTCAGAAAAGCGCCTTGGGGGGGAGGCCTGCCTCTTGCTCCTCAGGGGGATCGAGCCCCACGTGCCTCCAGGCTTTGGGCGTGGCGGCGCGGCCGCGCCGCGTGCGCACCATGAAGCCTTCCTGGACCAGGTAAGGCTCGTAGACCGTAAGGAGGGTCTCCGCCTCCTCTCCCAGGGTTACCGCCAGGGCCTCGAGGCCCACGGGGCCCCCCCTGTAGCTGCGGCAGAGGCAGTCGAGGATCCGGTAGTCGAGCTGATCCAGGCCCTGGGAGTCGATGCCCAGCAGCCTCAAGGCCATGTCCGCGGTCGGGCGGTCGATGAGCCCCTCCCCCTTGACCTGGGCGTAGTCTCGCACGCGCCTGAGGAGCCTTCCGGCGATGCGGGGGGTGCCGCGGCTCCTTTTCGCTATCTCCATGGCCCCGTCCCCGGTGAGCGGCGCGTTCATGAGGGAGGCGGCGCGCTCGACTATGCTCTTGAGGTCCTCCGCCCCGTAATATTCGAGCCGCAGCTGGATGCCGAAGCGGTCCCGCAGCGGGGCCGACAGGAGCCCCACCCGGGTGGTGGCCCCCACCAGGGTGAAGCGGGGGAGCTCCAGGCGCACCGCGCGGGAGCCCGGACCCTGGCCCACCATCACGTCCAGGCGGAACTCCTCCATCGCCGGGTAGAGGATCTCCTCGACCACCGGTGGCAGGCGGTGGATCTCGTCGATGAAGAGCACGTCCCCCGGCGCGAGGTTGGTGAGCAGCCCCGCCAGGTCCCCGGGCCGCACGATGACGGGCCCGGAGGTGCAGCGGAGGCCGGCCCCCATCTCGGCGCTGAGGATGTTGGCGAGCGTGGTCTTTCCCAGGCCGGGGTGCCCGTGGAGGATGACGTGGTCCAGGCAGTCGCCGCGGCCGCGCGCCGCCTCCAGGAACACCTCCAGCTGGCCCTTGAGCTCCCTTTGTCCCACGAACTCCCGGAGGGTCCTGGGGGGCGGGACCGACTCCTGCTGCGCCTCGGGGGGATCAGGCTGCGGGTTGAGGATCTCCCGGTCCATCTTTTCCTTTCGGCGGCGCGCGCGCCTGCGGCCCTGAGCCTTGCGGGAAGGGCTTCGCGGCGTTCGGCGGCGATTCCCCGCCTTGAGGCGCCGGCCTTCCGGCCTTGACAGGCGGGCGTTCCCGCCCGGAACCCCGGCGTTCCGGGAGCCGGCCCTTAGTCGCTGCTCCAGTAGCGGTTGGACACCGGCTTGGAGTGCCGGTGGAATTCCAGGTACTTGAAGAGGCTCCGCTTGAGGTCTTTCCTGGGCGCGACCTCGTGGATGCCGCGGATGGGCCCGAAGAACTCCAGGTCCTCGTAACACTGGACCGAGGCGCGGCAGAGGGCGGCCGCCCGCACGTCGTCCTCGTTCACGTGGAAGCCCCGGGCCTCCATGACCCGGGGGCCGGTGAAGATGACCAGGGCCTGCGGCTCGGCGAGGATCACGTCGCCCAGGGCCGCGTAGCTGGCGATGGCCCCGCCGGTGGAGGGGTCCCCCAGAACGGAGATGAAGGGCAGCCCCTCGCGCTTGAGGCGGGTGATGGAGTTGACGGTCTTCACCATCTGCATGAGGGCCGGCGTGCCCTCCAGGACCCTGGCCCCTCCGGAGCAGCACAGGCTCACCAGGGGGAGCGACTTGGAGATGGCGTATTCGGTCAGGCGGTAGAACTTCTCGCCGAAGACCACGCCCATGGTGCCCCCGGCGAAGTAGAACTCGCAGACGGCCAGGGCCACCGGGAGGCCGAAGACGGTGGCCTCCCCGGTCACCAGGGCCTCGTGGAAGGAGCTCCTCTGGTCCTGCTTGGCGATGAAGTCCGAGTACTCGCGGGTCAGCAGGCTCGGGTGGAGCAGGTGGCGGACCGTGAGCTCGCGGTTGAGCTCCTTGAAGCTGTCGGCGTCGCTCAGGCAGCTTATCCAGCCCAAGGCGCCCATGACCCGGGAGTGGCCGCAGCTGGGGCAGACGTAGTGGTTGGCGAGGAAGGCCGACAGGGGTATCACCGCCCCGCACCCGGGCTCCGCGGAGCCCGCCTTGAGGTTCATGTCCCCGCACTTCACGTAGCGGTCCTTGCCCTGGAAGGTGGCGGGATCGGACTCCACCCCCCAGTCGGCAGAGGGCTGGAGCACGTGGCCGGGGAGCGAGAACGTCTTGATGTCCTTCGGGGCCTCCAGCATCCAGCGGCGGATGGGGGTCTTCCGGAAAAATGAGGCCCAGCGGCTGCTTTTCCTGGCGTGCTCCCGCACGTAGACCCCGAAGGCCTTGGCCCGGGTGCGCCGGACCCGCAGCAGGGCCTCGAGCTTGCGGCGGGCAAGGTCCTTCACCTGGCGCTCCAGCCAGGCCCCCAGCGGCCTGGCGTAGCCGCCCACGTCGCTCACCGACTTGGGGGAGGGCAGGACCTCGTCGACGATCCCCAGCTCCTTGAGCTCGTGGGCCGTGGGCTTGGAGATCTCCAGGGCCTCCTTGACCTTGGTGGAGTCCCGGAAAATGATGGCAGCCAGGCTCTCAGGCGGGGCGGTGGCGTAAAGGGCGTCGTCGAACTGGGCCCGGCGGTCAGTCATCTGGATGGCCAGGGCCCCGCCCGAGCCGCCCTCGCCTATGATCACGGAGACCGTGGGGATAGGGATGGTCAGAAAGTCGCGGATCAGGTGGGCGATGAAGAAGGCCTGGTAGTACTTGGCCGACTCCATGGAGATGTCGGCGCCGTAGGTGTCGATGAGGGTTACGATGGAGACCGGCTTGCCGAGCAGGCGGGTGTCGTTGGCCTCCTTGAGGAAGCGCATGACGCGGGAATGGTCCTCGGCCGTGAGCATGCCGTGGTTGAGCTTGGCCAGGTCTTCCCTGGTGCGCAGGTTCTCCGGCTTGGGCTTCTGCTGGGCTATCAGATAGATGTTGCGGCCCCATTGTTCGCATTCCCCCAGGATAAGGGCCCCGGACTGGGGAGGCGCCTTCCGGAACATGGGGAAGATGGCCTGGATGAGATCGCTGGAGCGGGGCCTCAGGGGGGAACGGGTCCTCTTGCGGAAGAGTTCCACTATGTCTGCCGGGGCGTTGGACATTGTTTCTCCGGAACGCGGCCCCCGGCGCTGCGGGGGGGAGTGAGGGCCGTAAGGCCGGAAGCGGAAGGCGCCGCATCCGGAAAACCGGGGGCCGGGTTCCCCGGCGCGATGGCGGTTGCGGGCCAAAGCGGCGAAACCGGGGGCCGGGGAGCCGCCTTCCGCGTCAGAGGATCGCTAGCGCTCGACTCGCCATGTTAACCGAAAAACCTAGGGATCACAAGATATAAATAGGAATCCAAATCAGGTAAAATATTGATGTTATGTAACTCAGAAGATATTTTACCCATGGCCGCGCGACCGCGGCCGTTGCCAAGCCCCCTGAACAGCCCGGAAAAACTGACTGGGCCGCGCGTTACTTAGGCCGGCGGCTTAAGCGAAATCGCTCCGCCCCGCTCAGGGTCGCTCCCGCCCGCGCCGCCCGCGGCGCGGGCCGCTTGGGCGGGAGAGGGGGAGGGGCTGCGGCGGAGAGGCTTCGGGCCGCAAGGGAAAGGGGTCGGGAGGCCTCCCCCGGACCATGGGCCCCTGCGGGACGTTCCCGGCCCCTCCCCGGAGGGGCGGCCGCTTAAAGCTCCCTTTGTTTGGCGAAAGAAAAAAGCATTGATTTTCCACGGCTGATGTGGCACGATAAACGCCGCTGTCAAAAGGGGAGAGCGCGCAGGGCGGCTGCGGCCTTCCGTCTGCGGGCCGGCTCCAGTCCCGGCGCGCCCAGCAGGAGCCCGCTACTTAAGCCACAAGCCGAATCCTACATATATCAGCCCGCAATTCAGGGCCATTTACTTTTTACCTGCGTCGAACCCCGCAGAAGAGATCCCTAGAGGGAGGCCTTATGAAGCAGTTCAGATGTTTGTTCATGGTTTTTGCGGTCAGCATGTTGACCATGTTCGTACTCAGCGCCTGCGGCGAATCGACGCCGCCCCCGCCCCCCCCGCCCCCCCCTGCGGCCGCGCCGCCCGCCGAGCCCCCGGCCGAGCCGCCCGCAGCCCCTCCCGCCGGCGAGTCGACTGACCCTGCCGCCACGCCTGACCCTGCCGCCACCCCGGCTCCGGATGCCCCGTCCGATGCCCCTGAGCCTGCGGCCGATGCCCCGGCAGACCCTCCGGCAGATCCGCCGGCAGATCCGCCCGCCGAGTCCTCTGACGCTCCTGAGGCCGAAGCGCCCCCTGCAGAGTGACACAGGCATGAGGACGGCCGTACTTGCCTACGGCCGGCAGGATTCGATCCAGGCGAAAAAGGCCCCCTTTCTGCGGAGGGGGGCCTTTTTCGCGTTCTATGCCTCGGAACGCCTCCCTACCGCGCCCCTGCGGACGGCCTCTTCCCGCGCTAAAGTTTCCGCGGGCGTTTGAGGCGGCGCGCTTTCGGGAGGCGCCTCCCGTCTCCCGCATTCTTCCTCCAGCCTCCCGTATCTTTTTTCCGCGCGCCTTTACCCCTTCCGCCCCGCCGCTTTTCCGCGCCCCCTCCCGCCTTCCGCTTCCTTCAGCCCCGCCGCTTTTCCGCGCCCCCTCCCGCCTTCCGCCTCCTTCCGCCCCGCCGCTTTTCCGCCTTCCGCCATTCAGCTCCGCCGCTTTTCCGCCTTCCGCCATTCAGCCCCGCCGCTTTTCGCCTTCCGCCATTCCGCCCCGCCGCTTTTCATGCGCCTTTCCGCCTTTCGCGCTTCCGCCCCGCCGTTTTTCCGCGCTCCCTTACCTCCTCGTCGTTTCATTTCCGTTCTTCAGGTCTGGCATTGTCACGGGTGGAGTCTCGTCCTCGGCATGGTCCCGTCCTCGGCAACGTCATCAGATTCTCGGCGGATCGTCATCGCCGTAATCGAGTCTTCCGCCGCCAGGCAGGCTCACGCCGCGGGACAGCTCCCCCATGTTCCGCTTCAGGGACGTTTCGCCGGGATGCCGCGGCAGTCTTGTTTCGCCGGGCCGGTTAACGCGCGGCCGGAGCCGCCCGCGCTTCCGGTTTCCGGCGGGGCCGCCTTCCTGCGCCTGCGGGTGTAATGCCCGTCGTCTCCCGGCGGCGCCTGACAGGGAGCCTTGCCGCGCGGAAGTTTGCCGCGACGAAGGCTTCGGTCACGACCGCAAGCGACCCTCGAGCGGGCGGGAAGGAAACCCTCGGGCGGGCGCTGTTCCGCGCCTTTCCCGTTCCGTGAGGTTCGGCGCGCAAGTTCAGGCCTGTAACCGAAATTATCCCTAATCGCTTATGCTTCAGGCGTTTCTTCCCGATATAAACTTGCGGAGGCGACGCTGCGCTGGCGCCGGGCCTTCAGAAAGGCGGCGCGCTGCGCGCCGTCCGGAGGAGACGACATGAAGATACTCATCTACATGGCGGTGATCGCGGCATTTCTCTGATTGCCGGCGAACAGGGCATAAACCTTCGCCCCGAAGGGAGCGGCTGGCCTGCCGCGTTCCTTCCCCCCTGGCCTGCGGGCGCGGCGCCCCCTTGCCCCGTAAGGCGGGGGAAGGGGGCGCCGCGTTTAATCCTGCAGCCCGGCGCGGCAGCCTCCCTAGCCGCTGTCCCGCGCCTTTCCGGCCAGGGAGGCGGCCGTGCCGGGAGAGCGTGCCGCCGAAACCGCGGCGCCAGGCCCGCGCGGCCGTAACTTGCAGCGGCTGCGGGACTACGGGCATTTTGGTCATTTTCAAGCCTCAGGGGCATTCGCCCGCCTGCGGCGCTCCGGGACTCCCGGGCGGCTTGCCTGTTCCGCAAGCCTGTTCTTCCGGTCAGGCAATGCTTGCCGCA
>JAITRL010000249.1 GCA_031288415.1 Deltaproteobacteria bacterium
GCCTGGCCAGGGGCTCCACCTGGTCGCGGCACTTGACGAGGGCGCCCCGGACTGTCTCGGAGACGCGCCCGAAGGGCTGGATCTCCTCGAGGTAGCCGTCCCTGAGCAGGCCCCGCGCCTGGGCCAGCCTAAAGGCCATGAGGACCAGGACCAGGGTCTGCGACGTGAAGGCTTTGGTGGAGGAATGGGTGAGCACCCGCCCGGCCAGGGTCGTCACGCAGCCGTCCGCGGCCCTGGCCAGGGGCGAGTCGGCGTCGTTGACGAGGGCCAAGGTCGCCGCGCCCTTGCCTTTGGCGGCCTCCAGGGCGCGGATGGTCTCCAGGCTCCTGCCCGACTGGGAGACCGCCACGGCAAGCGTGCAGGAGTCCACCAGGAGCTGGTGCTGGCCTGACTCGGAAGCGGACTCCACCACCGCGGGGATCCCGGCGAGCTCCTCCAGAAGGTACCTGGCGGTGAGGGCGGCGTGGTAGCTTGTCCCGCTGGCGGTGAGATAGACCTTGGAGATCTTCCGGATCGTGGCCTCGTCCAGGGGAGGGCGGGTCATCTTGAGGGAGTAGCCCGGGCCCACGTATTGCGCGAGGGTGTTGGCAAGCACCCTGGGCTGCTCCATGATCTCGCGGAGGAATAGCGGCTGGACTTCGGTTTCCATATCCTTGAGGGAAGCCTCTCTCCGGCCCGGCCGCCGCCAGGCCTTGGCGGCCCTCCGCCCCAGCCCGGCCTTGAGGCCTCCCGCCGTCCTAAGCGGCCGGGGTGAAGGCGGGGGCGGGCATGGCGTTTGCGGCGGGAGCGCGAAGCCTAACGGCCGCGGACAGGACGGCCGACAAAAACAACCGGAAGAATAGGGCCGGCCAGGGCCGGAAGCCCGAAAACGACGGGCCTGCCGGGGCGGCCGACGGGAAAAAACGGGACAGTGGCCTTCCGCCTGCGGAATATCCGTAAAATGCCGTTCCGAAGCGGGCGGAACAGGAACGGAACGGCAAGCATCCGGCGGCGCCGGATCCGGAGCGGGCATAACCGATGCGGGTTATCCGGCGCGGGCGACCGTTCCGGACAGGACCCGCCGACGGGCCGCTCCAAAGGCAGCGCCTTTGAAGGGCGCTCCAAGGGCCGCGCCATTGAAGGGCGCGCCCAGGGCTGCGAAGAGACAAGGCCCCGCAGCCTGAATTCCCGCGACCGGACCTGAAAGCCGGGCCTTTCATGGGGCCGGAGGCCCGGACGGGAGGCTCCCCCCGACCACAGGCGGGGAGGGCCGCAGTGAAAGCCGATGCCGCGCGAGCGGCCGGTGAAGCCGGGCCGGCAAAGTCCGCCGGACCGATGAAGCAGGTTACGCCTTACCGTTAATCCGGCCGGAAAAGCCGACCGGCAACCCGGCAGCCGACCAGGCAGGCAACTAGGCAGGCACCCAACCAAGCCAGCCAGCCAGCCAGCCAGCCAGCCAGCCAGCCAGCCAGCCAGCCAGGCGAAAAGACTGAAGCCGGGAAAGGGGGCAAAGCGCCGGCCCGCGCCTGCGGGCGCAGGCTGGCGGAAGAGGCCGTCCGCGGCTGGGGGCCCCGCTGGAGACATGCGAGGCGCGCCGGAAGAGGCCGCAGGGGCTTCAGGGGGCCGCGCCTACAGGACCCTCCTTTTCCGGGGAGGAGGGGCCCTCCATGAGCCATGGAAAGCGCCGGGGCCGTCCCTGACGGGGCCGACGGAGGCCCCGGCAGGGACGATCGCCCCCGAGAGGACCAAGTGGGGGGCCACCCGGGCCCTGGGCCCCACCACGGCATCCGTGAGTACGGCATACGGGCCGATCACCGCCCCCTCGCCCACCCTGGTCTGTCCGGAAAGCACGGCGCCGGGCCCCAGGATGCAATCGGGCTCCAGGCGCACGGAAGGCTCGACGTAAGTCGAGTAAGGGTCCTGGAAGGTCACCCCGGCCCTGAGCCAGGCCTCGTTGATCCGGAGCTTGAGGGTCTCCTGGCAACGGGCGAGATCCGCCCGGTCGTTGACGCCCTGGATCTCCCGCGGGTCCGGGCCGGTGACCGCCGAGACGAGGTCGCCCCGTGACCTCAGGATGCCCACCACGTCGGTAAGGTAGTACTCGCTCTGAACGTTCTGGGGCCGCACGGCTTCCAGCGCCCCGAACAGGGCCCCGGAATCCGCCGCGTAGACTCCGGCGTTGACCTCGCGGATGGAGCGGATCGCCTCGTCCGCATCCCTGTACTCGACTATGCGCTCCAGCCACCCCGAACGGTCGCGGATCACCCGGCCGTAGGCCGCCGGGTCATCGAGCTCGGCCGTGAGCACCGAAAGGGGCGCCCCCAGGGCGCGGTGGGCGGCGAGAAAGTCCAGTACCGTCTGGGGGGAGACCAGGGGGGCGTCCCCGGGGAGGATGACCACCGGGCCTCTCCAGCCGGAGAGGGCCTCCCGCGCCGCCCATACGGCGTGGCCCGTGCCCAGCTGCTCGGCCTGGACCACGTACTCCACGCCGGGCGGTGACCCGAGGCTCCGCTCCACCTCCTCGGCCCCGTGGCCCACCACGATGAGGACCTTGCCGGGGGAGAGGTACTGGACGGCGTTAAGGACGTAAGCCAGAAGGGTCCGGCCCATGATTTTGTGAAGGACCTTGGGGGTCCGGGACTTCATCCTCTTGCCGAGTCCCGCAGCCAGGATCACCGCCGCCGGCGGGTCGCGCGGGGACTCCGGTCCGAGGCTGAGTCCGTCAAGGTCCATAGGATACCTTCGCCTCCCCGTCGCCCGCCCGGCGGAGCCTGAGGCCCGCAAGGCGCGCCCGGGGCGAAAAAACGCGCCTTCGCCCCTGGGTCAAGATTTTGCGGAGGCGGGCCTGTCTGTTACGGGAGAATTGTACCAGATCCCCGGGAGGATTTCGAGGCAGGCGCCCCTGCGGGGCGGCCAGGAACTCCTCCTTAGGGCCGAAACCGCTGGACAGGGAGCGGCGGGTTTTTTTTCGCCGGCCCCCGGCCGGCGGGGTGAGCTCCGGCAGGAAGGCGTGAAGGTTCCGGCCCGCCGCGCGCGCACTGTCCCGGAAACCGGCCCGGCCCGCGATTCTCGGCTGCCGCCAGCCTACTCGGGCGCCGCCATGACCCCGGAGAAGCCCCGGTTCCCAGGCCGCCGTCAAAGGCCGCGGCCTGCGGGGCCCCTGGAGCTGTCCGCCCGTCGTCAAGCGCCTCGACCCGAGGGGCTCCCTGACCTGCCCAAAACCCCGGGGCGGCGCCTGCGGGCTTAAGGAAAACGCGGCCGGGAGCGGGCTCCCGGACCCCTTGAAATCACGTGACCGCAGGGATATAATCACAAGATCTGTCCGGCAGCCTACGGCTTCCTTGCGCCCGCAGAGGCGCAAAGCCCCCTGCCCGGCCTCCTGGCGGGAGCCTCCGGCGAAGGCCTGCTCTCAAGCCCGGTTCCGGTTCGCGCCCGGCGCGCCCGCGGCCGCTTCCCTGCCTTTTCCGGCCCGCGCCCGCAGCCGCTTCCCTGCCTCTTCCGCCCGGCGCGCCCGCGGCCGCTTCCCTGCCTTTTCCGGCCCGTACCCGCGGCCGCTTCCCGGCCTCCTCCGGCCCGAACCCGCAGCCGCTTCCCGGCCTCTTCCGGCCCGCATCCGCGGCCGCTAACAGCCGCGGCCCGGCTTTCCCCAGCAGGGGCCTCGCCCCCTCCCGCGTAAGGACCATGCTCGACTACATCAGAAAAAGATCCGGCGGCTTCATCAGCATCTTCATAGTGGGGGCCATCGCCCTGGTGTTCGTGTTCTGGGGCATAGGCGGCCAGAACACCGGGGACGGCATCAGCATCAGGATCGACGATGCCGCCGTGCCCATCACCGAGTACCAGCGCGTCCAGAGGACCCTCCAGGACACCCTCCGCCAGGAGAACCCCGGCCTCGAGGGCCGCGAGCTCGAGCTCGCCTCCGCCCGCGCCGCCCTCTCCACCCTGGTGCAGCGCCACGTCCTGGGGCAGCTCGCCTCCGAGGCGGGGGTCGCGGTGCCGCCCGAGGCCGTGGTCAGCAACATCACCTCAAACCAGTACTTCCAGGAAAACGGGCGCTTCAGCAAAGCCCGCTACGAGACGATGGTCCAGAACGCCTTCGGCCAGACCGTGCCCGGCTACGAGGCGGCGCTGACCGAGGACCTGAGGCTGGAAGGCGCCATCCGGCTGATCCAGCGCATGAACTTCGTGCCCAAGGCCTCGCTTCTGGAGGACTATCACACGGGCGAGGACGAGATAGCCCTCGCCTGGGCCTATTTCCCCGCTTCGGCCTACGCGGAGGGCCTCACGCCCTCCCAGGAGGACCTCGCAGCCTATTACGAGGCCAACCGCGAGCGCTGGAGGCGGCCCGCCCAGGTCAAGGTCGAGTACGTGACCTTCGACCCCCAGGACTACAGGGCCTCCGTCACGGTCACTGACGATGAGATAGCCGAGCTTTACCAGGAGGAGCTGCCCGCCCTTTCCACGCCCGCCTCTGCCGAAGTCTCGCACATACTCTTCAAGTTCCCGAGCTTCACCCCCACCGAGGAGCAGAAGGCGGAGACCCGCGCCAAGGCCGAAAGGGCCCTGGAGAGGGCGGCCTCGGAAGACTTCGCCGCCCTCGCCCGCGAGCTTTCAGAGGATCCCGGCAGCGCGTCCCAGGGCGGCGAGCTGCCCACGGTGAAGCCCGGCGACATGGTCCAGGAGTTCGAACGGGCGGTCTTCGACTCCACGCCAGAGCAGCGCCAAGGCGTCATCGGGCCGGTGGAGACCATGTTCGGCTACCACCTCATCAAGGTGAGGGACTTTTCGCCACCCGCCGTCCAGACTCTGGCGGAGGCCAGGCCCGCCCTCGCCGAGTCCCTGACCGCCCGCAAGAGCCGGACCGCGGCCGGGGTCGCCTTGGAGGAGCTGCTCGAGCGCGCCCAGTCCCAGGGCAGGGACGGACCGGGCCTGATCGCCCTGGCCGAGTCCATGGGCCTCAAGGGCCAGGCTTCTGATTTCTTCGGCGAGGCGGATCCCCCCGCCTTCCTGGGCGGCTTGGAAGCCGAAGCCCGCAAGGCCGTCTCCCAGCCGGTGGGTCTCGTCTCCGACCCGGTGGACGGCCCTGAACTCCTCGCCCTTTACACCCCGGTCGAGCGCCGGGAGTCTTTCGTGCCGGCCTTTTCCGACCCGGGGGTCGAAGACGAGATCAAGGCCGCCTGGACCGCCGACGCTTCCCTGCGCAAGGCCGGGGAAGCGGCGCGCGCCCTCATCGCCGGCCGCGGCGGCAGGCCCCTGGACGCCGCCGCCAAAGCCCTGGGCAACCCCGGCATTGAAACCGGCGTGTCTGGCTTCTTCCGGCGCCTGAGGTTTTTCACCGACACCCAGCCTCCCCTCTCCCAGGGCGACCTGCTCAGCATGGCCGGGGCCATCTTCTCCCTGCGGGCAGTGGGCGACACCGCCCCGGAGCCCGTGCCCACGAGCTCCCCCGGCGCCCAGGGCGGCTTCCTCGTCCTGGGCCTCAACGGCCAGCGCGCCGCGGCCGAGTCGGCTTTCGCTGCCAGCGAGGGCGCCCGCCGCCAGTCGGCCCTCCAGGACATCGCGCAGGGCGCCTACACCTACTGGACATACGCCCGCACGGCCGAGGCGGCCCTGGTGATTCCGCCCCCCCTCCAGCGGATCCTGAGCGGCCAGGAGGACTGAGGCGGGGCATCGGCCCGCACCCGTGCCCGCCTCAGGGAGGACCTGCCTCAAAGATGCCCCCTGGAGCCGCCGGGCCCGATCCCCCCTGGAGCCGCCGGGCCCGCTCCCCCCTGGAGCAGCCGGCCTGAGCCTCTCCGGAGCGGCCGGCCGGCCTGAGCCTCTCCGGAGCGACCGGCCGGCCTGAGCCTCTCCGGAGCGACCGGCCTGATCTCCACGGAGCCGCAGGCCGGCCTGGTCCTCTACGGAGCCGCCGGCCGGCCTGAGCCTCTCCGAAGCCGCCGCCCGGCCTGTTCCCTCCAGATCGCGAGGCCGCCCTGCCCTGCCCGAACCTCCGCCGGCCGGCCGGCCTGATTCCCCAGCCGCGCCCGCCGGCAACCCTGACCCCGCCCCGGCCGCGTCCACCGGCCTGCGGCGCGCCTGACAAGAGGAGTGAAAGGATTTGTTCGACAAGCTTTCCGAAAAGATAACGGGCTCCTTCCAGAAACTCATCGACAAGGGCACCAAGTACGACGAGGCGACGGTCAAGGCCACCCTCAAGGAGGTGCGGCTGGCCCTCCTGGAAGCCGACGTGAACTTCCGGGTGATCAAGAGCTTCGAGACCAACATCGCCGAACGCATCAAGCTGATGGACTCCCTGTCCACCTTCACTCCGGCCCAGCACGTCATCAAGATGGTCTACGAGGAGCTCACGAGCCTCATGGGGTCCACCCACCAGTCCCTGGACTTCAAGGGGCCTCCCCCGACGGTCATCATGATGGTGGGGCTCCAGGGATCAGGCAAGACCACCACCGCCGCCAAGCTCGCCATGTACCTCAAAAAACTGGGGCGCAAGAGCTACCTCGTGCCTGCGGACGTGGCGCGCCCTGCGGCCATCCACCAGCTTTCCCTGCTCGCCGCGGAGGCCGACGTGCCCGTCTACGCCCCCAAGGAAGGCGAGAACCCCGTGTCCATCGTGGACTCGGCCATGAACGAGGCCGCCCGCCTGAACAGAGACGCGGTCATAGTCGACACGGCCGGAAGGCTCACCATCGACGTGCCCCTCATGCGGGAGCTCACGGACATCAAGAGGCGGGCCAGGCCTAGGGAGATCCTCCTGGTGGCCGACGGCATGACCGGCCAGGAGGCCGTGACGATCGCCAAGGACTTCAACGACCGCCTCAACCTCACCGGGGTCATCCTCACCAAGATGGAAGGCGACGCCCGCGCCGGCGCCGCCATGAGCATGCGGGCCGCGGTGGGCAAGCCCCTGAAGTTCATCGGGACCGGCGAGAGGCTTGATGCCCTGGAGCCGTTCCACCCTGACCGCACCGCCTCCCTTATCCTGGGCATGGGGGATGTCCTCACCCTGATCGAGAAGACCCGGGAGACCCTGGACCAGGAAGAGGCCCAGGCCTACATGACCAAGTTCCAGAAGGGGGAGTTCAACCTCGGGGACTTCAGGGATCAGCTGGGCAAACTCAGGAAGATAGGCACGGTCGACAGCATCCTGGGCATGATCCCGGGCCTGGGCAAGCTCAGGAAGCTCAAGGAAGCCACGCCTGACAACAGGGAGGTCCAGCGGCTCGAGGCCATTATCGGCTCCATGACCCTGGAAGAGAGGCGCCACTCGGAGATCCTGGATGCCAGCCGCAAAAAGCGCATAGCCAAAGGGTCCGGGACCTCCGTCACCGAGGTGAACAAGCTCCTGCGCGACTTCGCCGAGATGAAGAAGATGTTCCGGCAGATCTACCGCGGGGGGGGCAAGCTGTCCCCGGAAATCTTCCGGCGCTTCTTCGGCTGAGCCGCCGCTCCGGCCGTTCCCGCCCCGCCTCCCTTCCCGCCCGGAGGGCATTTTCCCCTGGAAATCCCTCCCGGTTTCGTGTAATGTGCCCCTCTAGCCCTTTCGCCCTCCGCCGGCGCGGCCGTAACGGCCGGGGCCCCGTCTCGCTTCCGGAAACCTTAAGGAGACTTGTCCTTCATGGCCCTCAAAATCAGACTCGCCCGCCTCGGCGGGAAAAAGAAACCGTATTACCGCCTGGTGGTCGCCGACTCCCAGGCCAAACGTGACGGCCGCTTCATCGCCATAGTGGGCCATTACGACCCCAAGTCGAATCCCTACAAGCTGGACGTCGACCACGACGCGGTAAGCAAATGGATCGGCCAGGGCGCGCTCCCCACCGACACCGTGGCCAGCCTGATCCGCGCCAGCCGGCGCAGGCAGGCCGCCACGGCTTGACCGGACTGGCTCAATACCTCGCGGAACGCCTGGCGAGCCGCCCCGAGCTCGTGAGCGTTGAGCTCGAGGCCGGCGCCGCCCGCCCGGTGGTGGTCATCCGCGCCCACCAGGAAGACATCCCCGAGATTTTAGGGCGCCGCGGAAGGACCGTCAGGGCCATCCGGGCCCTGTACGCCGTCTACGCCGCCAAGACCGGCAGGCGCGCCGAGATCAGCGTGAACCCGCTCCCGCCGGAGGAGGCGCCCTGATCCTCGGGCCGAAGAGCCTCATGCCGAAGCGACCGCACCCGCCCGAGGCCGGCCCTCCCGCCGCCCCGGCGCCTGGAAAAGACTCCCGCAGGCCTGCGGACGTAGCCCCGCGCGGCGGTTCCGGCGTAGCCCCGCTCGGCGGTTCCGGAGTGGAGCCGCGCGGCGCTAAAGCCGCATCCGCAGAAGGGCGCCTGGTGCGCCTGGGCCGCATCCGCCGCGCCCACGGGATCCGCGGGCAACTCAGGGCCGAATATTTCGGCGAGGACCCCGGGCTCCTCTCCAGGCTCACGGAGACTTTCCTCGAGCCCCCTGACGGCTCCGGGGCTTTCCCCGTCAAGGTGCTCAAAGCCAAGATCTCCGCTCCGGGGGTACTCCTGACCCTGGAAGGCACGGCCGACCGCACGGCCGCCGAAGCCCTCCAGGGCTTTTTCGTCTCCGTCCCCCGGAGCGCCCTGCCGCCGCCGGCCGAAGACGAGCTCTACCAGGCTGATCTCCTGGGGCTTCCGGTGAGCTTGTCCGACGGAAGGCTCCTGGGGGAGGCGATCGGCTTTGCGGACTTCGGGGGGACCCAGCTCCTGGAGGTCAAGGCCCCTGACGGGGCCACCCTGCTGATCCCCTGGACCGATGAATACATCCGCGAGGCCTCCCCGGAGGACGGCCGCGTGGTCGTGGAGGATGCCCCCGGGCTTCTGGACCAGGGACGGTAGAGATGCGTTTCGAAGTCCTCACCCTGTTCCCCGGCCTGTTCGCCTCCTTCCTTTCCGAATCCCTCCTCGCCAAGGCCGTCGCCCGCGGCCTCGTCTCGGCGGAGATCGTCGACATCCGCGGCTTCGCCCCCGGCCCCCGCCGGACCGCCGACGACCGCCCCTACGGGGGAGGCCCCGGCATGGTGCTCACGCCCGGGCCGCTTGCCGCCGCCCTGGACTCCCTCCTCGCCCTGCCGGGCCCCCCGGCCCTCGTGGTCCACCTCACCCCGGCCGGGAGGCCCCTGAACCAGGCCCTGGCCAGGGAGCTTCTCTGGAGGCGGCGCCTGATCCTCGTCTGCGGCCGCTACGGCGGCGTGGACCGGAGGGTGGCCGAGCTGTACCCCGGCCTGGAGCTTTCCGTGGGGGATTACGTCTTGAGCGGGGGCGAGGTGCCCGCCATGGTCGTCATCGAGGCGGTCTCGCGCCTCGTGCCGGGCTTTCTCGGGGAAAAGGAGTCCCTGGAGGGCGAGACCTTCTCGGAAGGGCTCCACGGCGCCCCCCTCTACACCCGCCCGCGGGTCTTCCGCGGCCTGGAGGTCCCGCCGGTGCTCCTCTCCGGCAACCACAGGGAGATAGAGCTTTACCGCCGCCTGGAGGCCGAGCGCCTCACCCGCGCCGCGCGGCCGGATCTCCTGGATCCGGACCTGCCCGCCCGGAAGGCCTAGGCCTGCGGGGAAGATCCGGCGGCGCGAAAGCCAGGGACGCCGGGCCCGCAGGCAACCGCGCCCGCCGGCGTGGAGCCCGAGGCGAAAGCTCCCGGAACCCCGGAAGACAAGCGCTCGGGCGAAGAATCTGAGGCGGGGCCGCTTCAGGGCCGCGGGAGCCGCAGAGGGGCCGAGGCGGAGCAAGCCCCAGGACAAAGGGACCGGGGACAAGGCGGCGCCTGAAAACGGGCGGCAAGGCCGGGAACCCTCTGGGAAATGGGACAGGGGGCCGCCGGGAAAAGAAACGGTCTTCGGCTCTCCCTGCCGCGCGGCTTCCCTGAGGCGGCCGTCTTCCCCCGGCGATTGAACCTCCGGCCCCCACCTGATAAGATGCTTCCCGATCCCCCCCGTCCTCAAGCCGCTTCGCTAGGCGGCCCTGCCTATACCCGCTTCCCGAAACGCCAGCGCTCCACCGCCAGCTGCCCGGCTCAGGCCCGGCCGCGCTGCCTCACCCCCCGGACCGCCGTCCGGGCCAGGCCGCGCCAGCCCGCCAAAACCCTTAATCACCACGCTTGTCTGCATGAAAGGAATACATCCATGGCTTCAAAGAAGATTCTGTTCATCGTCGGCGACTTCGTCGAGGATCTGGAGGTTGTTGTGCCTTACCAGGCCCTGGAGGCGGTGGGTCACCAGGTGTTCTCCGTCTGCCCGGGAAAAAAGCCGGGCGACACGGTGAGAACCGCCATCCACGACTTCGAGGGGGACCAGACATACTCCGAGAAACCCGGCCACAACTTCAGGCTCAACTCGGACTTCGACGCGGTCAAGACCTCCGATTTCGACGCCCTGGTGCTCCCAGGCGGCCGCGCCCCGGAGTATCTCCGCCTCAACCCCAGGGTCCTCGAGATAGTCCGCGAGTTTTTCGCTCAGAAAAAGCCCGTGGCAGCCATCTGCCACGGGCCGCAGATCCTCGTCTCCGCCGGGGTCCTCAAGGGCCGCACCGCCACCGCCTACCCCGCCGTGGGCCCTGACGTCAAGGACGCGGGCTGCGCCTGGGGCGAGGTGAACGAGACCGCCTCCAACTCCGTCATCGACGGCAACCTCGTGACCGCCCCCGCCTGGCCGGCCCATCCGGCCTGGATCAGGGACTTCCTGAAAGTCCTCGGCACGAAGATCGAGCTGTAGGGCCTGCCTCCGCCGCTTCTCGGCGCCTCCCGCGCGGCGGCGCCGCGGAGCCTTCCCATGCCGCGTTGCGGAACTTTCCCATGCCGCGCCGCGGAGCCTTCCCATGCCGCGTTGCGGAACTTTCCCGCGCCGCGTCGCCGCGTCGCCGCGCCCTGCCGGGCGGTTGACCTGAGCCGTCAGGCGTCCTCTCTTCCGCAAGGCCCGGAGCCTCTGGCTCCGGGCCTTGCGGTTTCGGGAGCCATGGACTGGCCCGGGCCTCCGGCATGTTACGGCCTCAAGCCAAGTCCGCCGCCTTCTCCAACCCTTCGCCGCCGAGTGCCTTCCGCCCTCCGGCAGGCCTTCCCCTCCGCGATGCCGGCCGCCCTCCGGCAGGCCTTCCCCTCCGCGATGCCGGCCGCCGCGACGGGAAATTTTCATCATGACTGGGCCTTGCGGGCTAAAATCGCGTAGGACAGTGCATGGACAGTGCATTTTTAGATTGCATTGGCCGACAAATTATCCTAAAATCGTAAAGTTCTGTCTCTATATGCAACTTTTTTTCCCAATCAGGACAGAGGCGAAAACGCCATGGGCGATGCGGAAGACACCGTCGAACACTCCGGGAAGACCTTCCCGGTGGATTTCGAAGGCTTCCTGACAGACACGTCCCTTTGGTGCCCGGAGTGGGTGGACCATGTCCGGGAGATCGAGGAGATCGACGAGATCACCGAGGAACACGAGGAAGTCATGGAGCGCCTGCGGGATTACTACGCCCTGCACGGCCGGCCCCCCAGGGTGAAGGACACTACCCAGGTGACGGGCTACAAGCTCAAAACCATCTACGAACTCTTCCCTTCCGGGCCCGGCAAGGGGGCCTGCAAAATGGCCGGCCTCCCCAAACCCGACGGCTGCACCTGAAACCTTGCCCTCCCCGGCCCGTCCAAGCGCCCAGGCCCTCAAGGCGCAGCGCCTGCGAAAGCCCGCGCCTTCCGGGCTTTCGCGTTCCGCAGGCGCGGCGCCGCATGGCCGCTCCGATGTCTGCTTTTGCCTTCCGGTCGCCTCCCGGTCGAAAGAACGCTTCAAGGCCCGCCGAAACCTCAGGAAAGCCCCGTATTTTCCCCAGGCCCCCGGAAGGCCCGCATTTCCCTCGGCCCGCCCAAGGCCTTCCCAGGCTTCCGGAGGTCTCCCAGAGGCCCTCGGAAGGTTCGCATTTACCCCAGGCCGCCCCAGGCCAGCCTAAGGCTTCCTGAGCCTCCCCGAGGCCCCAGGGAGGCTCGCATTACCCCCGAGCCTGTCCAAGGGCCCTTCCCAGCCTCCTGAAGCCTCCCTGAGAACACCGGAAGCCTCCCTGAGGCCCCCGAAGGCTCGCGTAACCCCCGGCGCCCCCACGGCCCTTCCCAGGCTTCCGCAGACTCTCCGCAGGCTTCCGGGGCCGCAGGGACCGCGCCCCCGCGAAAGCCCGCACAGTCCCCTTAGGCAGGCGCGGACCGCCGCCCCTTCGCGGCGGGCTACGTGCGCACAAGGCCACCCAATGAAAATCTGGTCTCGCTTATCCCCAAGGGATCTGCCCCGCATCAGGGACGGTTTGACCGCCGAGCTCAAGGGCTTTTTCCCCGGCCTGGGCTTCGCGGCGGCTTCCGAGAAGGCTCCTGAGGCGCTCGCGAACCTGGAGATCACGTACAGGGGCAGGCCCCTGGGCTGGCTCCACGTCACGGTGAGCGAAGGGGCCCCGCCCCCCACTGCCGAGGCCGAGGCCTTCCTTGCCAAGGCCCTCGCGAGCCTCCTGGAGAAGGCGGCCCTGCGGAAAGCCCTCACCCTGGACAGGGAAAGCGGCCTCCTGAACAGGGACCGCTTCCTGGCCCGCATCGCGCGCCTCATGCCCGCCTCGGAGCAGGGCCCCCGCTCGCTGGCCCTGGATGCGGGGTCAGCGAGCGGAATCACTCTGGGCCTGCTGAGCCTCCCCGGCGAATGGGACGGCCGCGCCCGCGCCCTGGCGCGGCGCCTGGCCGCGCTTCCCGGGCTCGCCGCCCTGGGAAGGCTCTCCGAGGGCCTGCTGGGGCTGGCGCTCCGCTGCGGGTCCCAGGAAGCCAGGGCCCTGCTGAACGGGATCCTCGCCGAAGAGAGGGCTTCCGCCCCCTCCCTTCCTTCGGCCTGCGCCGCCCTGGCCTCGCATCCAGACGATCTGGGCCCGGAGGATCTTAACCCCGCCCGCGAGCCCGCGCCTTCCCTGGCCCTCCTCGAGAAGGCCCGCACCGCGCTCCTGTTCGCCGCGGCGCGGCCGGGAGAGCCCGGGGCCACCGCCTACCGGGACATCCTGGCGGGCCTGGGATCCGTGACCCAAGCGCTTCCCCAGGACCGCGTGATAACCTCCCTCGGGCGCGCCGCAGGGGCAGCGGCGGGGCAGGTCTTCGCCGTGAAAGACCCCGATGGCGGGACCAAGGGCGAGATCACCGTCTTCGAGACCGCGCCCGGCTACAGCCTGGCCAGGGTTACCGCAGGAGACCGCCGCAGGAAGATTTCCGAAGGCGACAGGCTGGAGTTCTCGCGCCTCGAGGACAAGTCCGCGGCCTCCGCCGCCCTCCTGCGGGCCGCCGGCCCGGACCCGGGCCGGGAGCGGTTTCTGGCGGAACTCGCGGAAGCGGCCCGGCAGGGCAGCCCCCTCCTTTTCGCCGTGGCCCGCCTGGACGACTTCGAGAAGCTCGCCGCCCTTCTGGGCGAGGCCGAGGCTACGGACAGGATGACCGCCTTCGCGGAAGCGCTCAGGGAACGCTTCCCTTTCCCGCCTGACCGCTCGGGGCCGTGGGAGCCCGGCTGCGCGGCCTTCGTCTGGTCGCCGCCCCCGGAAGGGGCAGAGGCCGCGCTTAGGGAGTTCCTCAAGGGCCCGGAAGGCCCCGGCGGGATCTCGCTGGCCCTGGTCTTCTGGCCCTCGGACGTGCTCACGCCGGACACCCTGGCCCAGGCGGCGGGGGCGGCCCTCCTGGAAGGGGCCATGACCGGCGAGGCCGCCGCCGTGGCCTTCGGGCCGCAGACCCTGAACATCTTAGGCGACCGCCTCTTCGACGAAGGGGACGTGGAGGGGGCGATCCGGGAGTACCGGCGCGGCCTCCAGCTCGACCCCGGCCACGTGAACCTCCTCAACAGCCTGGGGGTCTGCTACGGCCGGCTGGGGGACCAGAGGGCGGCCGAGGCGGCCTTCGACGACGTCCTGCGCCTCGTGCCCGATGACCTCATGGCCACGTTCAACAAGGGACTGTCGCTTCTGCTGAGCGGCCGGCCCGAGGAGGCCGAGCGCTGGCTGGAGCGCTCCGCCGCCCTCGATCCCGGCAACCACGAGGCCCTCTACCAGCTGGGCAAGACCGCCCTTGAGCTGGGACATGCGGAAAAGGCCCTGACGGCCCTCGAGGCGACCTCCGCCCTCAAAGGCAAGCGCGCCGGCCTCCACTGCCTCCTGGGCCGCGCCAGGGCCCTCGCCGGCGACGCGGCCGGCGCCAGGGCCGCCTACAAGCAGGCCGTGAAGGCGAACCCCGACGACGCCGAGAGCCTCTCGGCCCTGGGCGAGCTTTACCGGGGCGAGGGCCGCGACGTCGCCTTCGCGCTCTCGCTCATGCGCCGGAGCGTGGAGCTCGATCCCTCCAACAGCCTCTTCAGGCGGAGGCTCGGCAAGCTCCTGTACGACATGGGCCGCTTCAAGGATGCGGAACGCCACCTCAAGTCCGCCCTGGAGTTCTCAGGCCGCGCCGCAGGGGCGCCGGAGGGCGGCGGCCTCGAGGTCCTGGCCGCCGAGCTGGAACGCTGCCGCCTGGCCTCCCCGGAGGAAGAGGTCCCCGCCGAGGAGGCGGAGGAAGGGGCGGGCGAGGGCGCGATGGGCGGGGAGAGGCTGGCCTGAGAGGCCGCAGGCCTCGGAATCTTCTGCGGAAACGCGGGGCAGGGCCGGCCTCCGCAGGCCGGGCGGCGCGACAGCCCTGCGGACAAAAGGGCCTGCGCGGGGCTGAAGGCCTCCTGCGGCCGTGCGCTCCCTGAGGCGCAAAAGGCGAGTCCGGTCCCTCCTCGGGAAAGCCCGTCTGCCGGCCGCCGGGCGTTCGCCCCCGGGAAGCGGGCAGGGGCCGTTGCCATGGCCCCAGCCGTGCCGCAACCCTGGCAGGAGTGATTTGGCGCCCGGAACCGGCGTGACCGCCAAGCCGCGAGGCCTTTGCGGAGCGGATCGCGGCAGCAAGGCCTTTGCGGAGCGTCTCCCGGCCGCAAGTCCTTTAGGGCGCCGCAGGCTCGCCATCCGGCCGGCCGCAGGGGAACGCCTCCGGCCGGCGCATCGGTCATGGGCCGCGGCCTTAGGCAAAGCGGATTTAGCGCCGCCGCAACCCGGCCGCGACAGGGATTCCTCCGCCTCCCCCAGGGCAAGTCAGCCTTGCGAAAAGCCTATGAAGGAAGTCCTCTTGTCATAATTCGGCTCCCCTGTTTTTCCCGGCTTGGCGGCTCCCCCGCCGCCGTCTGTCGGGGCACCGTGTCCAGTCCGGCCGCCAGAGGAAGGCCCGGCAAGGGGGCCGGCCATGGGCGCGCGCGGGCCGGCTTTCCGGCCCTGTGGCGGCCCCTGCAGCGGACCGTCACGGGGGCGGGTTCCTGCCGGGGCCAGTAGAAGGCACACGGGCGACGCTCGAAAAGAACAGGCGGCCCTATGCGCGGGCCTGGTTCCGGCCGGAAGGCCCGTCGGCGGCCGTTTTGTTCCGGCCAGGGCGTTTCACGGGCGGCGCATCTGTCTTGCTCCCCATTTCAGGGCAAGCTTCTTGCCTAACCGGAGGTCATGTAACGCCGGACAAAATCAAAGATGCTGGCCAAAAACGGTATTGAGACGCGGGATCGTAAATATGTTATATAATATATATAAATAACTATTTAAGTAATTGAAATAAAATTACTATCGAGATCGCTAAATTTGCTATTAAAATTGATCCTGCCCAAAACCTAAAATTAATTAAATCTTTTGAAATAATTTCTATCTTGTTATCGACTGCCTGAATTTTGAAAATCAGCTCAGACTTGACTGCCAGAATTTCGGAACTAGGCTCAGACTTGACTGCCAGAATTTCGGAACTAAGCTCAGACTTGAGACCCTGGAATTCCGCCTTCGTTACGGCATTGGTATTATCAACTCGACGTCAGCCGCCATTTTCCCCAGGAGAAAAGAAAAATCAACCTGGCCTCGCCCGCCTTCAGGCGGGGAGGAAAAAGGTGCCGCGCGCTGTTCCGGAGCGGTCACGGAAGGGACTTGTCCTGGACCTTGCGATGTTTCCTCTTCGGACATGGAAGCCTCCGGCTGCAGATCAGCCCGCCAATTCGGTTTTATCGTAATATAACCGTTATTGTGGCGCAAGACGGAAGTCCGGCGACCGGCAATGCCCGACAAGAGCCAGAAGTAAGTGCAACGCCTGCCTGACGGATTTTTTCAGCCTGCAGGCCGCCCCTTATCAGGGGCGGGAACCCCGCCTGAAAAGGCGGCATCCAGGCCCTGAAGCGGCCGTTGTCCGGCTTTAAGCGGTCCTTCACCCGGAAGCCGACGGCCCCCGCGCCTCAGACGGCTTCTGCCGGGGGAAAGCGCCCGCCTGACCTCGAACGGGAAAACGCCCGGCCCGGCGGCGGCAGGCAGATCACCGCGAAAGACAGAACGGGCCGGGCCTGCGGGAATCAGTCGCCCGCAGGCCCGGCCCGTAACGCGCCCTCCGGCGCCGCGGCTCCCGAGGAAGCGCCCTAAGCCTAAGCCTTCTCGGTCACGAAGAGCTGGGTGGTGAGGTAGCGCTCGCCCGTGTCGGGGAGGACCACCACGACGTTCTGGCCCTTGTGCTCGCTCCTCTTGGCCACCTCGGTCGCCGCGTGGAGGGCGGCTCCCGAGGAGATGCCCACCAGGAGCCCCTCGGAGTGTCCCACGTCGCGGGAGGCCGCGATGGCATCCGGCGTCTTCACCCGGAAGATCTCGTCCACGACCTCCTTCTTGAAGACCTGCGGCACGAAGCCCGCGCCGATCCCCTGAATCTGGTGGGGGCCGGGCTTCTCCCCGGAGAGCACGGAGGAGTCGAAAGGCTCGACCGCCACGATCTTCGCCTTGGGGTTGACCTTCTTAATGGCCTCGCCGGCCCCGGTAATGGTCCCGCCGGTGCCCACTCCGCCCACGAAGACGTCCACCTTGTTGTCGGTGTCGGCCAGGATCTCCACGGCGGTGGTGGTCTTGTGGATCTCGGGGTTGGAGGGGTTGTTGAACTGCTGAGGCACGAAGGAGTTGGGGATGGAGGCGTTGAGCTCCTCGGCCTTCTTGATGGCGCCCTTCATGCCCTCCGAGCCCGGGGTGAGCTGCAGCTCGGCCCCCAGGGCGTAGAGGAGCTTGCGTCGCTCGAGGCTCATCGTCTCGGGCATGACAAGGATGATCTTATAGCCGCGGGCCGCCGCCACGAACGCCAGGCCGATGCCGGTGTTGCCGGAGGTGGGCTCGATGATGGTGGTGTCGGGCTTGAGCTGGCCCTTCTTCTCGGCATCGAGGATCATGGCGAGGGCGATGCGGTCCTTGACGCTCCCCAGGGGGTTGAAGTACTCGAGCTTGGCCAGGAGCGAAGCGTTCACGCCGCGTGCCTTGGCGTAGCGGTTGAGCTTGAGGAGCGGGGTCTTGCCGATGAGATCCGTAAGGCTTTGAGCGATTTTGGACATTGTTCACCTCGGTGGGAAGCGGGAGGCCGCGGCCGTCCCGTTCCTGGCACTGCCTTCCGGGGGTGGCGCCCCTCCGGAGGGGGTTATGATTGGGCGGTAAGGTTATGGGCTAAGCGGGCAACGGCCCGGCTTGCGCATGAAGGGCGCGCGGAAGGCCAGGAGGCTCGGAGGCCGCCCCGAGGCGCCGCAGGGCATGATGGAGGTCAACGGGAACGAAGGCGGATAACGGGCCGCGGCCGGAGGCCGCTGGGCCGCATGAAGGCCGCGGCCGGAGGTCGCATTGCCGCATGAGGGCCGCGGCCGAAAGTCGCATTCCCGCATGAGGGCCGCGGCCGGAAGTCGCATTGCCGCATGAGGGCTGGTCCGCGCCGCCTGCGGAACTTAGCGGCATCGCAGAACAGGCGCCCGGAAGCGGGGCCAAAACGTCCACGGCCCGAGGCCTCCCGCGCGGCGGGGCTTTGCTGACTGCGGCGAAGCCTCAGGCTCCGGAAAGGGCTTTCGTCAAGTCCCGGCGGCATTAAACCGCGAAAATGCCGACGGGCAGAGGAGCCGACAAGCCGTTAACCAGACGGGAACAGCCTATGGGCCGCCCGGCAAAAGTGCCAACGGGCCGAAGGGCCGGAGAGCCGAAGGGCCGGTCAGCCGTCAAGACAGCGGGAAAAAGGAAAAGAGAAGGGAAAAAGGCAAAAAAAAAGCCAAGAACATTCAGACGATGTCCTCGGCCTTCAGGAGATTCTGATCAGCTTCAGGTGCCCGCCCCCACAAGGGGCTTCAGGGCCACAATTATTACGCCCGCGCGATATGCCCGGCGGCGCCCGAAGGGGCGCGTATGGTTCCGTTCGGCACGGTATTGAACAGGATACCACAAAACGGCTTCGAGTCAAATCTTTTTTTTGCACTGGTTTTCTGCTATATTTAAAGATTGAATCTTTCCGTGCTTTATCGGCCACCCTCAGGCCATGCTTTCCGCCTCCCGGACCCTGAACATCTTATTTATTACCATTTTTAGAGCCCCTGGGGCTGCCTGACCGGCCGCGCCGCCAACGCCGCTCCTCCGGATTTTCCCGGCCGGCCGGGCCTCATGGAGCGTTTTTTCCTGAAAAAAACGGGCGCACCGGCGCGGGCCGCAACTGAGGCAAGGCCTCGCTGCCTCCCGCCGCATCCCGCCGCATCCCGCAGGGCCGTTCCCTTCACCGGCCTCTCCTTGCCAAAGGGGCCGCCTGACCTTGCACGAAAGCGCCTCTCCATGAAAATAGACTCCATCTGCGTTCGCGGGGCCAAGGACCTTAACGACAGGACCGGGGCCGTCGCCATCCCCATCTATCAGACCGCCACTTTCGCGCACCCGGGCGTGGGGGAGTCCACCGGATACGACTACGCCAGGGTCCAGAACCCCACCCGCGAGCCCCTGGAGCGCCTGGTGGCCAGCCTGGAAAACGGGCGGGAGTGCTGCGCCTTCGCGAGCGGCATGGCCGCCATGGACGCCCTCATGTGGCTCATCCCGCCGGGGGGGCGCATGCTCGCCACCTCGGACCTCTACGGAGGCTCAGTCAGGCTCTTCAGCGAGCTCGCGCCCCGCGCCGGCCTCAATGTCGAGTACCTCGACACCAACGACCTGGAACTCGTAAGGTCGCGCCTGGGCCCGGACCTTAAGGCGGTATTCGTCGAGACCCCCTCCAACCCCATGATGCACGTGACGGACCTGCGCGCCTTGCGGGAAGCCGTCGGGCCTGAAATCCTGATCATAGCCGACAACACCTTCCTGACCCCCTGCCTCATGCGGCCGCTGGACCTCGGGGCGGACGTCGCTATCCACTCCGGCACCAAGTACCTGGGCGGCCACAACGACACCCTGGCCGGCTTCATCGTGACCGACGACCAGGCGATCGCCGACCGGCTCCGCTTCATCACCAAGACAGTGGGCACTGGCCTGGCCCCCTTCGACAGCTTCCTCATGATCCGGGGCATCAAGACCCTCCACCTGAGGATGGAGCGCGCCCAGGCCAACGCCCTGCGGATCGCCCTGTGGCTGAAAGGCCACCCTAAGGTCCGGAAGGTCTTTTACCCCGGCCTCCCCGAGCACCCGGGGCACGAAATCTCGAGCCGCCAGGCCTCGGGCTTCGGGGCGATGATCTCTTTCGAGGTGGACAGCGCCCAAACCGCCGAAAAGGCCCTCCAAGGGGTGAAGTTCATCCTGTACGCCGAAAGCCTGGGCGGAGTGGACACCCTCATCACCTACCCGATCCTCCAGACCCATTCCGACGTGCCCCAGGAGAAGCGCGAGGAGCTGGGCATCACGGACAGGCTCCTGCGGCTCTCGGTAGGGGTGGAGTCTGCGGAGGACCTCCTGGCCGACCTGGAACTCGCTCTTTCCTGAACCGGCCCCCGGACCTTAGACGCGGCCGGGCGGCCCCCGGACCTTAGACGCGGCCGGGCGGTCTCCGCCCTGAGAAGCGGCCTACCCTCACCCTTACCTGCCGAGCCGCGGAGCGGCCGTCCCCGCCGTGCCGCGAAGGCCCTGCCCGTCACCCGGAAAATCCCATGCCATACGACTTCGACGAGATAATCCAGCGCAGGGGCACCTCCTGCATAAAATACGACTTCGCCAAGGAGCGCGGCATGCCCGAAGACGTGCTCCCCCTCTGGGTGGCGGACATGGACTTCCGGACCCCCCCCGAGGTGGCGGATGCCCTCAGGCAGGCGGCCGAGCACGGAATCTTCGGCTATTCGGAGTCCAAGGACGAGTATTTCGCGCCCCTGCGCGACTGGTTTTCCCGCAGGCTGGGCTGGACCCCCGAAAAGGCCTGGCTCAAGAAGACCCCCGGGGTCGTGTACGCCATAAACGCCGCGGTGCGGGCCTTCACGAGGCGCGGGGAAGCGGTCATTATCCAGAGCCCGGTCTACTACCCGTTCTTCTCCTCGGTCCGCGCCAACGGCAGGCTCCTGGTGGACAGCCCGCTTGTCCGCCGGGACGGGGCCTACTCCATCGACTTCGCGGACTTCGAAAGGAAGGTCAAGGAGTTCCGGCCGCGGCTGTTTCTCCTATGCAGCCCTCACAACCCCGTGGGCCGGGTGTGGACCGCGGACGAGCTTGACCGGCTGGGAGGCATCTGCCTCAAGCACGGGACCCTGATCCTCGCGGACGAGATCCACTGCGACTTCGTCTGGGGAGGGAGGCGCCACCTGGTCTTCGGCTCCTGGTCTGATGAACTCGCGGAACAGACGGTCCTCGCCACAGCGCCCAGCAAGACCTTCAACCTCGCCGGCCTGATGATCTCCAACGTGTTCATCCGCAACCGCGTACTGCGGCAGGAGTTCGTCAGGGAGGTGGACCGCTCCGGGATCAGCCAGCTCGGCGTCATGGGCCTGGTCGCGGGCCGCGCCGCCTACGAGCACGGGGAGCCCTGGCTAGAGGAGCTCAAGGCGTACCTGGAGCGCAGCCTGGCCTTCGCGAAAAAGTTCGTCTCGGAAAAGCTCCCCGGAGCGAGGCTGACCGAGCTCGAGGGAACATACCTGCTATGGCTGGACTTCCGGGGCCTCGGTCTCAGCCACGAGGAAGTAAACGATCGGATAGTCCACAAAGCCAAGCTCTGGCTGGACGACGGCCTCATCTTCGGCGAGGCCGGCCGCCACTTCCAGCGGATCAACATGGCCGCCCCCCTCCAGATCCTCCGCACCGCCCTCGAGAGGATCGAGGCTGAGTTTTTCGCCTGAGACGCTGCCCCGGGAGGCGCGGCGGGCCCCTTTCCGCTCCAGGCGGCCCCGGAGCGTAAACAGGGCCCCCCCATCGGCCCCCGCCTGCCTGCGGAGCCCTGCCGTCCCGGCAATCCCGCCGCGGTCCGCGGAATCCTTTTAGCACCCGCCCGGAGCCTTTCGGCATCAGTTCCCGCAAAGATCGCGACCTTCCCGTGCATCACCTGCCTTTCCCGCCAATTCCTCCCGGCCGCCTGAAAGCCCCACCCCGTCTCCCCGCCTTCCCCGCCTTCCCTGCCTTCCGGCATTCCCTGCCTTCCGGCCTGTCTTTCTGGCTTCCCGGCCTTTTAGCCTTTCCGCCTCCTTGCCATCCCGGCCTCCAGGCCTTCCGGCTTTTCTCCCTGCCTCCTGGCCTTCAGGCCTTTCTCTCTGCCTCTCTGCCTCCCTGCCTCCCCGCCTCCCCGCTTACCAGCCTCCTCCCCGCTTCACCCCTTCGCCGCATGCCGGCCGCGATTGAATTTCCCGCGTTCTTCCGCTAATATCGGATTTTCCCCGCGCCCGGAAAACCGCCGGCCCGCAAGCCAGGAAGGCCCGGCGAGCGGGGATTTCACCCCAGCTCAGGGTCTATGGCCCGTAAGGTTTTTCACATGGCTGACAACGCGGGGGCCGTGCCCCAGGACTGCCGGGCCCTTTTGGAAGAGGCGCTCTCGCTCACGGATCCTCAGGGGGAAACTTACGTCCGGAGGCTTTCCGGCTATTTCGCCCCGACTCTCAAAGAGGACCCTGCCGAGGCCGAGCTTCCCAGCCACCGGCTCATGATCCGCGCTGGCCTCATCAGGAAGCTCGCCGGAGGCATCTACAGCTACCTGCCCCTGATGGTCAGGTCGCTCAGGAAGCTGGAGCGCATAATCAGGGAGGCCCTGAACTCCCGAGGCGCGCAGGAGGTCCTGCTGCCCGCGGTCCAGCCCCTGGAACTCTGGCAGGAGTCCGGCCGAGACCGCAAATACGGCCCGGAACTGTTGCGCCTCAAGGACCGCCACGGCAGGGACTTCGCCATCGGGCCCACCCACGAGGAGGTCATCACCGACATTATCCGCAGGGACGTCCGGTCGTTTCGGGATCTTCCCCTCAACCTCTACCAGATCCAGACCAAGTTCCGGGATGAGATAAGGCCCCGCTTCGGGGTCATGCGCGGCCGCGAGTTCATCATGAAGGATGCCTACAGCTTCGACGCGGGCTCCGAAGCGGCTGACGTCTCCTACAGGGCCATGTACGACGCCTACATGGAGATCTTCGACCGATGCGGTTTCAGGTTCGCGGCGGTGGAGGCCGACAGCGGGGCCATCGGCGGGAGCTACTCCCACGAGTTCATGGTCCTCGCCGACTCGGGGGAGAACACCCTCGTCTCCTGCCCGGGCTGCGGGTACACGGCCAACCAGGAGAAGGCGGAACTCGCGGGCTACGCCTTTACCGCCGGCGCCGAAGAGGAGCTTACGAAGGTCTACACCCCGGAGCAGCGGCACGTGCCGGAGCTGGCGCGCTTCCTGAAGGTCCCGGAATCCTCCATCATCAAGTCCATGCTCTTCGCCTTCGAGGACAGGGGGCCGGTACTGGCCCTCATCCCCGGGGACCGCGAGATCAACCTCGTCAAGCTGGGCAACTCCCTGGGGGGAAACTTCCCCCGCCTGGCCGAACCCTCCGAGACGCTGGAGGTGACCGGCTGCCCCCCGGGCTTCGTGACGCCGGTCGGCGCCAAGATCCCCGTGGTGGCGGACAGCGCCGTGGAAAAGAT
This sequence comes from Deltaproteobacteria bacterium, assembly GCA_031288415.1. Taxonomy (GTDB): domain Bacteria; phylum Desulfobacterota; class Desulfarculia; order Adiutricales; family Adiutricaceae; genus JAIRZX01. The sequence goes on from JAITRL010000249.1 coordinate 22,830, forward strand.
GCTCTCGGGGGTGGTCGGCACCGGCGAGGAGGGCTGGCACTATACCGGGGCCAAGCCCGGACGGGACTTCAAGGTGGACTGGTACCTCGACATCGCCCTCGCGGAAGCCGGAGACCCCTGCCCCCGTTGCGGAAAGCCGGTGGAGCTCAAAAAGGGCATCGAGGTGGGGCACGTCTTCAAGCTCGGCACCAAGTATTCCGAGGCCCTTAACGCGCGCATCTCGCTCGCCGACGGAAGCGAGGCCCTCATCATCATGGGCTGCTACGGCATCGGCCTGGGCCGCACCGTGGCCGCCTCGATAGAGCAGTCCCACGACAAGGACGGCATAGTCTGGCCCATGCCGCTCGCTCCCTACGAGGCGGCGGTGCTCCCCCTCCAGACCCAGAACCCCGAGGTAATGGGCAAGGCGGCGGCCCTGGTCCTGGCCCTCGCCAGGGCCCGGGTCGAGACCATGCTGGATGACCGCGACGAGCGGCCGGGCCTAAAGTTCAAGGACGCCGATCTGCTGGGCCTCCCGCTGCGGATCACGGTCTCCGAGAAGTCGGTCGCCAAAGGCGAGTGCGAGCTGCGCGAGCGCGGGACCGGCAAGGTCACCATGCTCCCTCTGGAGACGGCCGCCGAAACCGTCAGGGAGATGCGCGACAAGGCCCTGGAGAACAGGCCGTAAGGGCCCCTTCCGCAAAGCCTTTCCCGCCCCAGGCCCGCCGCCGCAAGCGGCGGCGGGCCTGGGCATGGCAACGGGCGTGGCCGGAGGCAGGGCCCAGCCTATCCGTGGGCAGGAGCCGAGCCCTGCCGGCCCGTGGGCAGGGGCATGGCCGGGCCGTGACAGCGGGCGCGGCCGTGGCCGGGCCGTGACAGTGGCGCGGTAGACGAGGCAAGGCAGACAAGCCGCCGGAAAACGCGGGACCTGAAAGCGGGCGAAGCCCTCAGGCCGTGACGAAGTGAGGGCTTCGCCGTTTCCGCAAGATCAAAGCCGCGCCGGGCCTGTAGCCTCCAGGCGCAGGGGTGACAGCGCCTGGGCGGAAGGACTTCGCGCGCGGCAGGCGGCCGAATACGCCGCTGTTCCGTCAAGGCCCCGCTGCCGCGGCTTCCGAAGCTTCGGCGGCCTCAAACTGCCGGCATCGAACGGCCGGTCTCCGGCCCTGAGCGCGTTTGTCGGCACGGGAAAAGCCTGCGGTCTTCCGTTTTCCGTGTTCCGCTACCTTGGCACCTGGAACAGCCCTGATTCGCGTTTATTGCCCGGCAAAATCACGGCGCACAAGGCGGGGCGCCGCGGCGCCGAAATTACGCCCAGTCGACGTATGCCCCGGATTGAAGGGGCGAATATCACGTTTCGCCGAATCGGCGGTCGCGCCGCTATCCTGCCGCTCCGCTCTGACGATCAGGCGCTCCTCCAGCCTCAATCACGGCAGGGCGCGGATTTCCAGGCCTGAATACCGGCCAGGCCGCCCCGGCTGGGGGAAAGTTTGATGAATAAGGAGGCTCGCGCCTGAGAGGAACGAGACGGTTCCGCACGGTCAAGTAGTTCTCAGGGGCGACCGCTTTCGGAAGGGCCCGCATTCGGAAGCGGCGCCTGTTACCGTACGATGGGCACTGATTACTAAGACTTGACCGGTTTCATGGCCCGCATGTCATGAGCTTCCGAATTTCGGAACTCCTGAATTTCATGAATCGTGACCATTCGGCGCCGCCGGCCCGGGCGGGCCGGCGGCATCATCGGCGCGGTGACGCCACGGGCTGGCCGACGGCTTCGGCGGCGCGATAACAACAGGCAGGGGCAGGCTCGCCCTGCCATCTTCCGCGCCTCCTTAGGTGCCGTTCGGCATGCTTCGGGTCGCCACCACGTTCGAACCGGCAGGCCGCTTCCAGGAGTCCTTCACGCAGTTCCCCCAATTGAGAGCGTCTCAGCAATTATGCCCCTTCCTCATCGTCTTTCGATCGCCTTCCGGGCGCGCGCGAGCCTTAACCAATCCTTCCCGTCACGGGCCGGCGTGTTCCGCCCGCTATTGACGACGTTCTCTTCCGGCTGGGACTGGGGCTGTCGAAGTTTGGCCCTTCCCAGACAGCCCTGGCGCTACGTGCTCCGTTGACTTCTCACGGTTCAACGGCTGTTGCCGGGGCGTCTGCCGCCGATGCGGCCTCCTTGAAATCTCCCCGGGCCTCCCCGAGCCTTCCCAGCGCAAAGGCATTGACTTTCCTCTCAAGTGCCTGCCGCATTTTCGCCACATCACTCAGGCGACGGGCCCGGGTTACTTCAGAAGGAAGCCTTCCCTCCCTGACTTCGCTTTGTCTTGCAGGCGCGCCAACTCCGGACGCCAGCCAAGCGGTTTGTGCCCGTCAGGCCGAAGTTTTCCTGCAGCTTCTTTCGAGGCTCGTCCCCACGGCGGGCTCCCTGCTCTTGGCTGGCGGTTCCCGCTGCCGGACCTGCGGCGGATTTTGGCCGCCTGGCTAAAGCCCATGCCCAACACACAAAAGCTTCAGGCCGGAAAGACGCGCCTTCCGGCCTGAAGCGGTCAAAGACTGCGGGGGCGCGGCACTGAAGGCTGCGGACCCGCGAGGGAAGTCTGCTAGTACTCGTAAACGAGGCCGCCGCGGATGGTCCTCCCGGGCATCCTGTAATTATTCGCGCCTGAGTTGAGTGACTTGAAATCC
>JAITRL010000340.1 GCA_031288415.1 Deltaproteobacteria bacterium
CATCGATCCCGCGGGCGAAAGCCTCGTGAGCCCCTGCGAGGGCAAGGTCACCCAGATCCACAGCTCCGGCCACGCCCTGACCGTCACCACGCCGGAGGGCCTGGAGGTGCTCATGCACATAGGCCTGGAGACGGTCCTCCTGAAAGGGAACGGCTTTACCCCCAGGGTAAGGCAGGGCCAGGAGGTCAGGACGGGCGATCCCCTGATCGACTTCGACGCGGACTATATCGTTCATCACGCCTCAAGCCTCCTGACGCTGCTGGTGGTCACCAACACCGAAAAAGTAGCGGCCTTTATGCCTGCGGAAGGCTACGCGGAGGCCGGCAGGACCAAGGTCCTGGAGCTGCGCCTGGCCGAGGGGACTGAGGCCGCCAAGGAGGGGAAGCCCGCCGAGTCCCTGGCCTCCGACGTCATAGTCATACTTAACCCGGCGGGGCTCCACGCCCGGCCCTCCGCGGTCCTGGTGAACCACTCCAAGCAGTTCAAAAGCGAAATAACCCTGGTGAAGGAGAACGGCTCCAAAGGAAACGCCAAAAGCGTGGTGTCCATCATGGGGCTGGAGGTGAAGGCCCATGACCGGGTGGTCCTTAAGGCCGAGGGCGAGGACGCCCGCGAGGCCCTGGACGCCCTGGCGCCTCTCCTGGCCTCGGGCCTGGGCGAGAGCCTCCACGGCGAGCCGGCCCAGGCCCCCCAGCCTAAGCCGGAGAAGAAGGTTTCCAGCGACCCCGACGTGTACCTGGGCGTCTCGGCCTCGCCCGGCAAAGCCATAGGAAAGGTCTTCCAGCTGCGCTACCAGGCGATTCAGGTGGATGAAAGGGGCCAGGGCCCGGACGAGGAAAGGCTCCGCCTGAACGAGGCCATGAAAACGGCCAAGGCCGAGCTCCAGGAGCTTCAGGAAAACATGCGCCTCAAGGCCGAGGCGGGGAAGGCCGCCATTTTCGCGGCGCACGAGGAGCTCCTGGAGGATCCCATGCTCATCTCGGAGGCCGCGGCCGGCATAGACTCGGGGCAAAGCGCGGCCTACGCCTGGCAGACGGCCTACACGGCCCAGGCGGAGACCCTGTCCAGGCTGAACAACGAGCTTCTGGCGGGCCGCGCCAACGACGTGAGGGACATAGGCCGCAGGGTGCTTGTCCATCTCACGGGGGCGGGCTCGGGAAAGCCGGAGCTGCCGGACAACGCTATCCTGGTGGCGGAGGACCTCACCCCGTCCGACACCGCGTCTCTGGACAAGTCCAAGATCCACGGGTTCGCCATCACCGGGGGCTCAGCCACCTCGCACGCCTCCATCCTGGCCAGGGCCGCCGGCATCCCGGCCATAGCCGCCATCGAGGAGAGGGCGCTGGAAATCCAGCCCGGCGCCGCCGCCGTCCTGGACGGCGACAAGGGCGAGCTCCGGCTCAACCCCTCCGAGGAGGAGGTGTCGGCCATCCTAAGGCTTCAGTCCGAAGCGGCCGAGCAACAGAAGCGGGAGCTGGCCGAGGCCCAGGCCCCCGCGGAGACCGCCGACGGCCACAGGGTCAAGGTGGTGGGCAACATCGGCGGCCTGGCCGAGGCCAACGACATCCCTGGCCTGGGCGGCGAGGGGGTGGGGCTCCTGCGCTCCGAGTTCCTGTTCCTGCAGCGGGCCGAGGCCCCGAGCCAGGAGGAGCAGGCGGCGGTCTACGCGTCCATAGCCAAGGTCCTGGGCCCTGACCGCGACCTGGTGGTCAGGACCCTGGACGTGGGGGGCGACAAGCCGCTGGCCTACCTGCCCCTCCCCCCGGAGATCAACCCCTTCCTGGGAGTGAGGGGGATCCGGCTCAATCTCCTGGGCGAAGGACTCTTCAGGGCCCAGGTCAGGGCCATCCTGGGGGCGGCGCCCTTCACCAGGCTCCATGTCATGTTCCCCATGGTCACGACCTTCGACGAGTTCAAGGCGGCCAAGGAACTGGTCCTGGAGGAAAAGGAAGCCATGGGGGTCAAGGAAGAGGTCAAGATCGGCATGATGGTGGAGGTGCCGGGGGCGGCGCTCATGGCCGACGTCCTGGCCAGGGAGGCGGACTTCTTCTCAGTGGGCACCAACGATCTGACCCAGTACACCCTGGCCATAGACCGCGGCCACCCCAGGCTCGCCAAGATGGCCGACGCCCTCCATCCCGGGGTCCTGCGCCTCATAGACAGGACGGTCCAGGGGGCCCACGCGAACGGCAAGTGGGTGGGAGTCTGCGGCGGCATAGCCGGAGACCCCCTGGCCGGGCCTGTCCTGATCGGCCTGGGGGTGGATGAGCTTTCGGTGTCCGGCGGCTCCATCCCGGCCGTGAAAGCCATGGTCAGGAGGCAGAGCCTCTCCGGCTGCCGGGAGATCGCCCGGAAGGCGATCGCGATGAGGACTTCCGGCGAGGTGAGGGACTTTCTCGCCGGCGAGGCCGGCCAGTGAGGGCCTCGGTCCCTCAGCCCGGCTTCGCCCCCCGCTAACCGTAACTTTCCAGCGCCGCAGGCAGGAACTTCACATGTTCAAGAACACCCTTGGCTTTCTGCAGAAAATAGGCAAATCCCTGATGCTCCCCGTGGCGATACTGCCTGTCGCGGGACTGCTCCTGGGCGTGGGCTCCTCCAACTTCGGCTGGATGCCCTCCATAGTCTCGGAGGTCATGAAACACGGGGGCTCCATCATCTTCGAGAACCTGGCCCTGGTCTTCGCCGTCGGCGTGGCCCTGGGGTTCACGGACAACGACGGCTCCGCCGCCCTTTCGGCGGTGGTGGGGTACATGGTGATGGTCGCGACCTTGAGCGTCATGGCCCTTAAGGTCCTGAACCTCGACCCGAACCCGGAGGCGCGCCAGCTTTACAGCATCCTGGGGCTGATGAGCATCCAGACGGGGGTCTTCGGCGGGATCATAGTGGGCGGCCTGAGCGCGTTCCTGTTCAACCGCTTCTACCGCATCGACCTTCCCAGCTACCTGGCGTTCTTCGCGGGCAAGCGCTTCGTGCCCATCATCACCGGGCTGGCCGCCATCGTCCTGGGGGTGGCCCTGAGCTTCGTCTGGCCGCCGGTGCAGAGGCTCATAACGGTCTTCTCCAACTGGGCGGCCTACTCCAACCCCACCATGGCGGGCGCCGTCTACGGCTTCGTCGAGCGCCTGCTCCTGCCCTTCGGGCTCCACCACGCCTGGAACGTCCCCTTCTTCTTCGAGATCGGCTCCTACGTGCCGCCGTTCACGACCACCGTCGTCCACGGCGACATCAACCGCTTCTTCGCGGGCGATCCGACGGCGGGCATCTTAAGCGGCGGGTTCCTCACCAAAATGTGGGGGCTTCCGGCCGCGGCGATCGCCATGTGGCACGCCGCCCGGCCGGAAAACCGCAAGCGGGTGGGCGGCATAATGCTCTCCGCCGCCCTCACCTCGGTCCTGACGGGCATAACGGAGCCCATCGAGTTCTCCTTCATGTTCGTCGCCCCCTTCCTGTACCTGGTGCACGCGCTTCTGACCGGCTGCGCCTTCGCCGTCATGAACCTCGCGGGGGCCCATCTCGGGTACACCTTCTCCCAGGGCGGAATAGACTTCCTCCTGTACTACGCCCTGGACACCAAGCCCTGGCTGGTCTTCGTATTCGGGCCCGTCTACGCCATCTTGTACTACGTGTCGTTCCGGGCGATCATATCCGTCCTCAGCCTCAAGACCCCCGGCAGGGAGGATGCGGCGCCCGCCGGCGAGGCCCTGGACAGCTCCGGCGAGTGGGGCATGGCCCGCAACCTGGTCTGGGCCTTCGGCGGCAGGAGCAACATCACCAACCTCGACGCCTGCATCACCCGCCTGAGGGTGAGCGTGGCCGACCCGGCCAAGGTGAACGCCGGAAAACTCAAGGCCTTGGGCGCCGCCGGGGTGGTAGAGGCCGGAAACGCCGTGCAGGCCATCTTCGGCACCAGGGCCGGCAACCTCAAGACGGACATGGACTCCTACCTGAAGCAGGCGGGCGACGACGCGGAGCTCCCCCCGGAGGCGGCGGCGGCCCTGTCACAAGAGAAAAGGCCTGCGGGGGAGGCCAAGGCCGAAGCCCCGCCCGCCACCGAGGCGGAAAAGGAGGCAGTCTTCTCCGCCCTGGGCGGCAGGGGCAATATCCTCTCCGCGAGCCCGGGCGGCAAGACGAGGCTCCTGGCGAAGCTCAAGGATCCGGCCCTGGCCAGCGACGAGGCGGCGAGGAGGGCCGGCCTCGCGCTCTTCAGGCCCGGCAAGGGGGATGAGATTCACGTGATCGTCGGGCTTAACCCCGAGCGTTACGGCTCTCTCGCCGCCTGAGCGCTCCGGGCCTGCCTCCCGACGGCCAAGCGGCCGGAGGAGCCGGTCGCCGGGGCCTGAACCGCAGGGAGGGCGCCCCTTACGCCGGCTGCGGCATGTTCCCCCGGCGGCTTGAAAGGACGGCTGAAACCAGCGGCCGGCGGCGCCTTGGCCGGGGCAGAGGACGGCAAAGCCCGCACTGCGGCACCGCTCCCATGGGCCGGGCGGGCGGAGGAACCCTTGAAGCCTGAGAGTTCCAGGGAGCCCGGTTTACCCTGGCGGCGGCCGGGGAGTCCGATGCCGCCGCGGCCGGCAAGCCGGGGATTGCCGTCGGCAAGCGGAAGGCACGGTTTATAGAGGAAGGGCTTGAAGGCCTCAAGGACCGTCCCCGCACCGCCAAGCCTCCGGAGCATGACCCCGCCGATACAGGAAACGCCGTTCCTGCCGGGCCCGGGAAGCCTCCCCCAAGGGCCGGAAGCCATGGGGCTGAAAGCCTCTGTCCGG
>JAITRL010000023.1 GCA_031288415.1 Deltaproteobacteria bacterium
GGGGGTGGCGCGGGGCGCCCACCGGCGGCGGGGGCGCTATTTTCCGGGGCGGCCGGCGCGGCTGGGTCCGGCCGCGCGGGCGCCCCTCGGCCATCGGGCCGGCGGAAGAGAGGCGGGGAAGCGAAGGCGAAGGGCCGCGACCGTCAGGCGGCGGCAGCCGCAGGGGCAGGGATGCCCTCCGGCACGCTCTCCGGGGCGGTGACCGGCTCGCCGCCGCCGTTGGCCTCGGAGGACTCTTCCAGAAGGAGCTTTTCTGGGATCGGGACCTCAAGCTCGATGCCGCGCGCGCGGGCCATGTCCTTGAAGAACTCCGAGAAGGCCTGGAGGATGGTGAGGAAGATGCCCGCGCCGATGATGATCTTCACGGGCGCGATGGGCGGCCCCCAGGGCGTGTTGTTGTGCTGGTTGTACTCGATGGAGTAGGCGGTCGAGGACACGCAGCCGTAGAGGAGCAGCCCCAGGTAGGCGATGAGGAAGAAGAAGGTGAAGGCGTCCATGCCCGCCCTCTTGCGTTTGGTCCACTTCGAGTAGAAGATGTCCATCCTCACGTGGGAGCCCAGCAGGAGCGCGAAGGCCCCTCCCACGGTGAAGTAGATCACCATCGTGAACTGCGCCATCTCCACGCCCCAGAGGAAGGGCTTCTCCATGAAGAGCCGGGAGAGGGAGGAGACGATGAGGATTCCCATCATGACGAAGAGGAGGTAGAGGGTGACTCGGCCCGTCCAGGTGCTGACCTTGTCGATGACGCGCACGTATGTCTTGATGAATCCGGGCATGGCTTGGTTCCTGGGGTTGACGGGGGGGGGCCGGAGGCCCCCCCGCGTGAAATGGGGCTATCGGGGCTGGGGGCCGGCAGGCCCCGGTCTCGTCTCAGTAGCGGTAAGGCCTTCCGGCCTTCGTCATCTGGGCGGTGTAGTCCTTGAGTATCTGCACCACCCTGGCGCACCTGGGCGACTTGGCCGCCGTCTCGTCCCAGAACTTCTGGGCCTCATCCTCAACGGTCTTCCACTCGGCGTCGGGGATGGTGGTGAGCTCGAGCTTCTTCTCGTTGACGCGGTAATGGGCCTCGCCCCACCAGTACCAGTGCTGCCTGTAATAGTGGGAGCTGTCGCAGGTGAGCTTGAAGAGCAGCTGCAGGTGCTCGGGAAGCTGGTTCCACTTGTCGGTGTTCACGAAGTAGGAACCGATCCAGGCTCCGCAGACGTTGTTGGTGAGGTAGTACTTGAGCACGTCGGCCCAGCCCACGGTGTACAGCTCCGTGATGGCGCACCAGCAGACCCCGTCGAGATCGCCGGTGGACAGGGCCATCTGCACGTCCTCGTAGGGCACCGTGACCGGGACTATGCCGAAGCGGGTCATGAACCTGCCGCCGCTGGGGAAGGCGTAGAGTTTCTTGCCCTTGAAGTCGTCAAGCTTGGTTATGGGGGTGGTGGTCGCTATGTTGCAGGGGTCCCAGGAGCCCGCGTTGAGCCATGTGACCCCGCCTATCTCGTCGTAGGCCTCTTTCCAGATCTCGTTGAGGCCCCAGTGCTCGAAGAGGGCGGGCACGTCCAGGGAATAGCGGGTCGCGAAAGGGAAGTAAGCCCCGAAGATGGCCACGTCCGCAGGGGAGGCGATGGAGTCCTCATCCGCCTGACAGGCGTCGATGGTGCCGTTCTGGACGCTCCGGAAGAGCTCGCCCGCCTGGACCAGCTGATCGGAGGTGTAAAGCTCGATGATCATCTCCCCGTTGGCCGCCTTGTTGAAGGCTTCTATCTGCGGCTTGATGACGAAGTCCGCGAGGGCCGCCCCGGCGTAAGTCTGGAGCCTCCACTTGATGGGGGTCTTGCTCTGCGCGTGCACGAAGGGGGCGTTGACTACCGCCCCTCCGGCGGCGCCTATGGCCGCCGCCGCGCCTCCGAGTCCGGCCTTTTTGATGAATTCGCGTCTTTTCATTTTAGCTGTTGTCCTTCCTGAAATTGTGCGGAACCCAGCGCGTTTCGCTCTCTGGCGCTTCCTTCCTTCGCGCCGGCCTGGAGGCTGATGGCGGCCCGCCAGCGGCTGCGTTTCTTGTACAAGAGTGCATAAGCAAGTTCGGGGCCATTATCAAAAAAGTGAAAATATCTATTTTAGTAGGTTATAATATTCTTAAATCACTATTTTTATTAATTTTAATACGCGAAATAAACCCCGGTTTCGACCGAAACGTCTGGTTTTCTTTCCCTGGATAGCAATGCGGGGAGGCGAGCGCCGCGCCCCGCCGCAACCGGGCTTTCCCTTCAATACTCGCCTAAGGCCGCTGGAGCCGCCCCGCCCATGCCCTTCCCCGCTTTCTCCCGCCTGACCGCCTAAGGCCCGGAGTCGCCCCCCGCGCGGGAGGGCCCATCCTCTGGCCTGCCCCGCCTCCGCTTAAGCCAGCCTCAGCGCAGCTGCCTCGCCCGGGCCAAAGCCCGGGCTCTCCCGGGCTCTTCTCGGGCCCTCGCTGGCCGCCCGCTGGCCGCTTCCCGGACTCCGCCCAGGCTCTCGACCGCCTCCCCCAGCTTTTTCCCAGTCTTTTCCCGGCCTTGCCCCGGTCTTACCCCGCCCTCTCCTAAGTCAATGGCGCCATTTCCCGGCAGACATGGCGGCGCCCCGGCGCCCGCCGCAAGGCTGCGGGAGAAGGAGGCCTTAGACCGGAATTTCTTACATCAGGGTGTTTCTTCCGAAAGGTAATTTCCACATATTTGTTACTTTATTATTCCGACTTGCTTCGGCATTATCTAGGGATATCTGGCTCCAAAGTGGCGCCAACGGCCGAACAGGCCGAAGGAACCTCCGCCCGAAGCTCACGGAAGGCTCATGGCAAAGCGGAGGCATGGCCAGGAAAGGACCCTGGGAGCGCCTGAAGGCGCTTCACAAAATGACTGGTAAAGAGGCGGGCTACCCCCCCGGAAAGGCGGAGGGCCGCCTTGGCGAGGCTGCCGGACCGCCGCCGTAAAGGCTCTGGCCTGTCCCGCGGCAAACTGCAGGCGTTATGGCGCCTGGACAGGCCCTTGCCGGGGCGGCTGGCGGGTCCATCAAGAGAGGGAGGGACCGGGAACGGCGTGAGGCGCGAATCGCGGAAAGCCCTGGAGCAGGCCGCTACGCTATTCAAAACCCTGCGGCCGGCCGCGGCGAAACCCAAAAGCCGGCCGCGGACCGGGCGCCTGCTTCAGAGGCGGCAGCCGGAGCGATCGCTTCGGCGGCGGCCGCCGGGCCAGCCGCTTCGGAGGCGGCCGCCGGGCGGCCTGCCTCTGAGGCGGCCGCAGGGCGGCCCGCGCGGGTTCGTGTCAGGCCTGACACGGCAAAGGACCGCCGCGCCTCCGCGCCTGGCCGGGCCGGAGGAATATCCTGAAATATACCGCCGCGCCCGACGGCGGCTCGCTGAGTTTCCGCCGCGCCCGACGGCGGCATGCATGATTTTCTGCTCTATCGGCTGCGGCGGCCGGCGCGCGGCCGCGGCAATTGGTTTTAAGTCTCGCAATCCGAAGCCTTCGGAGGTTCCCGATGCCGCCGGCCGCCGGAAAACCCGTTGCGGGCGGCGATTTAGGGCGAAGCCGTCATTTCCGGGGGACCGCCCGCCGGAAGGGCCCCTGAAGCCGGAACGCCATGCGGGGCGAAAATATTCCTGACGGCGGAAGACGGAACGGCATCCGGCGCCGATGTCGGCCGATAAGACGGGGACTGCCGCGATTGCCTGCGGCAGAGTGCGGCGGCGGCTTGCCGGGGAAAGGCCGGAACGCCTCACGGGCCTCAGGCAGGCCCCCGGAGCGCGATCCCGCCGAAACAAGGGACGCCACACGCGAAAGCCGGAAGAGCCCCGCCCAAAGGCAGCCGGCCCGGAACGGAACGGCTTGTCCCTGGCTCATGGCATATCCGCCGTCGACGTTTGCCGCGACCTGAAACCTGCGGGAATACGCCTGGACGGCGCCGCCTCCGCATAAGCGGAACCCTGCCGCGCGTGAATGCCGGCGGGCCAGGCGGGATTACCGGCGAATCCGCCTGAAGGAGCCGTCGTCCCGGGCGTTGACGGGAAGCAGGGCTTCCGTGCTTTCGGGCGCCCTTCAGGGCGCGCGCGTTCAAACGGCGGAGCGGCTGTCCGGGGTAGTCAAAGAAAGAAAATGATCAGCGGCAAAGACGAATGATCAGCCGCTTTGGAATTCAAAACGGGATCGCGGCTGCTTTCGCGGGGAAGGAAAGAAGAGCGGGCGCCTCTGTTTCCGGGTAAGATCGCTCATAAGCCCCGCGCGGATCAGGCTGTCGCGCGCTCATGGGCAACTGCGGCATACGCGAAAAATTCGGCGAACGGCTAGCGACCCTTCCCGACGCTCGCTTTCGTTTTGCCGCCTCCGCGGCATGCCGCGGAGGACAAGGCGGCTTTTCCGGCCGTGACAATGCCCAGTAAGGCGTTGAGAGGCGGAAACTTCAAAGGCTTAATGGAGAATGAGCAGGCAATACAAGGCTTCCGCGAGACGTATGATATTTTCGCCAAGCCCCCTTTGTCCGGCGCGGGAGCGAAGCGAAGGCCGCCGGCTCAGGAAAAGTTTCAGGGACTGATGCAAACGAACCCCGGGGCAGGCCGCCTCGCCTGCGGTCTTCGGCCTGCCTTAGCCTGGCCGTGCGGAGCCGAGGCGCCGATCAGGCCCCCGGCCGAGCCGCTGCAGCCGCCGAGCGCGCCCGGAAGAGAGAGAGAGATGCCTCTCGGCACAAGGCCCGGAGACGGCACGGTTTGAGGGCCTTGCCGGCAAGCGGTTCAGGCGATGGGACCGCGCCCTGCAAAACCTTTGGGCTGCCCCGGCAACGGTAGGCAAAGCGGGCCCGGCGAACGGGAGGCCGAGGCCGCAGGGCGGCCAGGAGGGCGGCAGGCAGCAAGGCGATAAAACCTTGCGCGGGGCGAATCCTCGCTTGCCGACGGCGGGGCCGCCGGAAATCTTTTCTGTGGAAGAAGGCCCCCCAGCGCTCAACGCCGACCTGAAAGGTCACGCTGAAAGGCGGCTTCCGCCTGCAGGGAATTTCCTTAAGCTGAACGGGCAGGCACTGGAAAATCTTTCGGCCAAGTTACGGAGTGACGGGGGCCTCTTGCATTTTCCCTCCGTCATGGCTATATTAAGCGGGCCGGGAGGAGCTGTTCACTCCGCCCGGCCCGGCGGGGCAACCCTCCGTTTTTTGGAAGTAGTAATGGCCCCTGCAGGGTTCCTCTAAGTCTCCCTGCAGGGGCATCTCATTAATCCATGTTAATAAAGATGGTTGCCAGCAGGCTTCCCAGCACTGATGCCAGGACGCTTAGGAGAAAATCTCCCATAGGTGCCCCTCCTTTCCGGAAGGTCAGCCCAGCAGATATTGTACTGATTAAATCCCTTAAACGCAAGTTCTGGGGATATTTTTTATCCGTTCCTCTCCATGCGCTAATTCCGAGCTGGAGGGCCTTGCGGGGCGAGGCCGGGACCGCCGCCCGCACGGCCCTGCCCGGCTATGGACGCCTTACGCTCCCCCCTGTTTCGGCAGGGGCCAGCCTGGCCAGGCAGGGCTCTCCGGCGAATCAGGCTCCGAGCCGGCGCGGCTTGAGGGATTTGGCCGCTTGCGATCCGCAGGCAAGCCCTGGCTCCGGCGGGGAAGCAGGGACCCCGCCCGGAGAGCCAAGGCCGCAACGCGGCCCGAAGTTCGGGAGGGAGCAAGGGGTTGAGCGGGGAGCGGATTCGCCGGGTGCCGGGGCCTAATTTCGCCGGAAATCATTCCCGCAGCCATCTGGCCCCGTCTCAGCCCTCCCGGTCTCGGCCCGTATTCCCTTAAGCGGTCGATGGCCTCTCAGCCTTCAGGAGCGCCAGGGAAGGTCACGGAAGGCGGCCTCCGCCTATAGGGACTTCCATGAGGTGAACCGCAGGCACTGGAAAATCTTTCGGCCAAGTTACGAAGTGACGGGGGCCTCTTGCTTTTTCCCTCCGGCATGGCTATATTAAGTGGGCCGGGAGGAGCTGTTCACTCCGCCCGGCCCGGCGGGTAAACCCTCCGTTTTTTTCAAGGAATAAAGGCCCCTGCAGGGATCCTCTAAGTCTCCTGCAGGGGCACCATTTTTTAACTCTTGTTAATAATGACGGCTGCCAGCAGGCTTCCCAGCACTGATGCCAGGACGCTTAGGAGAAAATCTCCCATAGGTGCCCCTCCTTTCCGGAAGGTCAGCCCAAGTAGATATTGTACTGAATAAATCCCTTAAACGCAAGTTCTGGGGATATTTTTTATTCGTTCCTCTCCATGCGCTAATGCCGAGCCGGAGGGCCTTGCGGGGCGAGGCCGGGACCGCCGCCCGCACGGCGGCTCTGCCCGGCTATGGAAGCCTTACGCTCCCCCTGTTTCGGCAGGGGCCAGCCTGGCCGGGCAGGGTCTTGGTCGAATCAGGCTCCGAGCCGGCGCGGCTTGAGGGATTTGGCCGCTTGCGATCCGCAGGCAAGCCCTGGCGGCTGCGGGGAAGCCGGGACCCCGCCCAGGGACCCAAGGCCGCAATGCGGCCCGAAGTTCGGGAGGGAGCAAGAGGTTGAGCGGGGAGCGAATTCGCTAGGCGCCGGGGCCTAATTCCGCCGGAAATCATTCCCGCAGCAAACTTTCCCCGGCTCAGCCCTCCCGGTCACGGCCTGCGGTATTCCCTTAAGCGGTCGATGGCCTCTCAGCCTTCTGGAGCGCCAGGGAAGGTCACGAAAGGTGGCTTCCGCCTGCAGGGACTTCCATGAGCTGAACGGCAGGCGCCGGAAAATCTTTCGGCCAAGTTACGGAGTGACGGGGGCCTCTTGCTTTTTCCCTCCGGCATGGCTATATTAAGCGGGCCGGGAGGAGCTGTGAACTCCGCCCGGCCCGGCGGGGAAACCCTCCGTTTTTAGAATGAAGTAAAGGCCCCTGCAGGGTTCCGCTAAGTTTCCTGCAGGGGCATCTCATTAATCCTTGTTAATAAAGATGGTTGCCAGCAGGCTTCCCAGCACGGATGCCAGGATGCTTAAGAGAAAATCTCCCATAGGAGCCCCTCCTTTCCGGAAGGTCAACCCACGTAGATATTGTACTGAATAAATCCCTTGAACACAAGTTCTGGGGATATTTTTTATTCGTTCCTCTCCATGCGCTAATGCCGAGCCGGAGGGCCTTGCGGGTCGAGGCCGGGACCGGAGCCCGCAAGGCTTCCGGATTCGGCGAGGGCGGCACCACGCCCCCGCCTGCGGCGGCATAGGCCATCGCTTGGCCGTGCCAGGCCTTGGGCTAATCAGGCTCCGAGCCGGCGCGGCTTAAGGGATTAGGCCGCTTGCGATCCGCAGGCAAGCCCTGGCGCCTGCGAGGAAGCCTCGGCTCCCCGCCCGGAGAGCTTCAGGCAGCAACGCGGCCCGAAGCGCGGGCGGGAGCAAGGGGTTGAGCGGGGAGCGGATTCGCCGGGCGCCGGGGCCTAAACCCGCCGGAAATCATTCCCGCAACCGGCTTTCCCCGGCTCAGCCCGCACTGTCACGGCCTGCGGTATTCCCTTAAGCGGTCGATGGCCTCTCAGCCTTCAGGAGCGCCAGGGAAGGTCACGGAGGGCGGCTTCCGCCTGCAGGGACTTCCATGAGGTGAACCGCAGGCGCCGGAAAATCTTTCGGCCAAGTTACGGAGTGACGGGGGCCTCTTGCTTTTTCCCTCCGGCATGGCTATATTAAGTGGGCCGGGAGGAGCTACGAACTCCGCCCGGCCCGGCGGGGAAACCCTCCGTTTTTTGAAAGTAGTAATGGCCCCTGCAGGGATCCGCTAAGTTTCCTGCAGGGGCATCTCATTAATCCTTGTTAATAAAGATGGTTGCCAGCAGGCTTCCCAGCACTGATGCCAGGATGCTTAGGAGAAAATCTCCCATAGGTGCCCCTCCTTTCCGGAAGGTCAACCCACGTAGATATTGTACTGAATAAATCCCTTGAACACAAGTTCTGGGGATATTTTTTTTTGGACGATCCTTTCCACGCGCGAATCCTGAACCGGAGGGCCTTGCGGGGCGAGGCCGGGACCGGAACCAGGCAGGCGGCCCGGATGCGGCGAGGGCCGGCCCGTTCCCGCCTGCGGCGGAACCGGGCGGTCACCTGGCCGTGATGCGCTTGGCTCATCGTTCAGGAGTCGCGGCTGCGCGGCAGAGGCTGCCGCAAGCCGCGACACGCAGGGTTTGGCGGCCCAAGGCCTCGCCTTGCCGCAGGAAGGGAATTCTCCGTCAGCTCACCTCATGCCGCCTTAGCCTTTTGCCTCGGATCCGCGCTTCAAGCGGCCGCAGCCCCCCCCGCAAGTCCCGGCCGTTTTCCGGGGCCTGGATTTCCTGAACAGGCAAGGCCGACCGCTCAGCGGCGGTCACGCAGGCAACCCGCGCCGGAACCTGGCGTTTGCCGCAGGCAAATCCTGCCCGCCTCCGCCGTGTTTCCTCGGCCCCCCGACGGCTCAAGACAGGAAAAACAACGGCAAGGCAGGGGGGCCGTAAGGCAACGGCGCGGCCGGCCCCGCCAGCGGCGCTTCCGGGCCAGGGCCGGGCATGCCGGAAAGCGGCCTTACGGGCAGGGGGCTCCGCAGGTTCCGCGCCGCGGCTTAGCCCGGCCGGCGGCGGTTTTTTTTCCGGTAACCTTTCCCCGCAAGGTCGTTCGCGAGGCCGGAACGCGCCCGGGCCGCGGCTTTGGGTGCGGGGGAGAACGGCGGGAGCCCTCCGCCGGAAAACACGGGGCCGCCGGCCCGCCGCTAGTCCGTGCGCCACACGGTCCGGCCTCCCACGAGAGTCCTGAGCACCCGCGTGTCCTTGAGGGAGGCCGGCTCCCGCGAGAGCAGCGGCCCATCCAGCACCGCCAGATCGGCCGGGCGGCCCTCGGCCAGGCTGCCGCAGCAGGTCTCCTGGCCCATGATCCATGCCGATCCCCGGGTGGCCGCGAAGAGCAGCTCGGGGACGGTCAAATCGCGGTCGCTGGCCAGCCTCGGGAAGGCCGCGCCCGCCCCGGCGGGGATCCGCCGGAGGGCCCCCGCCTGGAAGTTGTCCCACTGGTCCAGCGGCTCCACCGGCCAGTCGCTCCCGTAGCCCACGGTCACCCCGGCATCCAGGAACCTGCCGTGGGTCTCGGCCCCGGAAAACCTGTCCTCCCCGTACATGCCCAGGATCTCGGCCAGGTCCTCCCCCGCGAGGGCCGCCCACTGGAAGGACAGGACCGCCGCCACCCCCAGCTCCCGCATGCGGGGGTACTGGTCCCGGGCGACGAGATCCAGGTGCGCCGCGGCGGGCCGCAGGTCCAGGCCGGGCCTGGAGGAGCGCAGGGCCTGGGCCGCCTCCAGCACCAGGTCCAGGGCCCCGTCGGCTATGGCGTGGCAGTGGGGATGGAGCCCGTAGTCCGCGGCCGCCCGGAAGATCGCGGCGAGCGTCTGGGCCTGGAAGTAGCACAGGCCGGCGGCGCGGTCCGGGTCCGGGGGGGCCAGCCGCCCGTTGGGGCCGGGGACGGCGAGGTAGGGCCGCCTGAGGAAGGCCGTGCCGTTGCCGGGCATGCCGTCCACGAACATCTTCACGTGCCGGAGGGCGATGCCGGGCCGCGTGAAGGGATCCGGCCAGGCGGCCGTGCCCGGGTCGGGGCCCCCCGGCCCGCGCCTGTACCGGGCCATGCGGCGGTCGGCGTCGGACAGGGCCCCGGGGGCCGCCTCGGGGCCCGGACAGTCGGAGGGAGTGATCTCCCAGGCCCCGGAGAGCCTTACGGTAAGGTCGTTTATCTCCCACAGCCGCACGGCGGCATCCAAGGCCTCGTCCGTCGCCCGGGCGTCCATGACGGCGGTTACCCCCTGGGCGTTCAGGGCTGAGAAGGCCTTCCGGAGGGTCTCCGCCGCCGCACGCGGCCCCTGGGCGGAGTGGAGGTCGTACATGCTCATGGCCAGGCCGTCCTCGACCACTCCCGTAGGCCTCCCCTGGGAGTCCCTGATTACCCTTCCGCCCGGCGGGTCCCTCTGCAGGAAGTCCCGGTAGACGGACATCGCCCTGCGGTTGAGGACGATGCTGTGGCAGTCGCCGGAAAGCAGGAGCACCGGGCGCCGGGTGTCAAGCATGTCGAGGTCGGCCGCGGAAAGATCCGCCCCGCCGTGGCGCTGCCAGCAGGTGACGGTGAGG
>JAITRL010000038.1 GCA_031288415.1 Deltaproteobacteria bacterium
CCCCGCCCCCGCCCCACGCCCCGGCGGGGGCCGCGGGGGGGCCGTCGGGGAAAAGGATTTCCCGCCAGGGGTAGGCGCACCTGGGGCCTTCGGCGGCGCGGCAGAAAGCGTACAGGAAGTGATCCCGCGCCTTCCTCTTGTCGAAGCGCTTTCCCCAGAACTTGCCCCAGTTCTCGATGCAGCCTGTGGAGAACAGGGCGCTGGAGATGGCCGAATGGTAGGTGAGCTCCAGAATAAGGTCGGGGTTGAGTTCCCCGTTCTCCTGCGCCTCCGCGAGCCTCTCGCGGAGGCGCGGCTGGAATTCCGGGAGGCAGTATGCCGGCATGTCGCGGAGGGTGAAGCGCTCATGGAACGTCATGTTGGCGTAAAGCCAGAAGAAGTTCGTGTCGCTTTCGCAAGCGCTTTGTATGATGCGAAAAATTTCGACGAGGAGCTCCATGACGTCCGGGAGTTCCCGGACTGCCGCGCCAATCCGCCTGAAAAGCGGGAAGAAGTACTGCTCCACCGTTTCCTTGTGAAGGTTTTGGCGGCTCCCGAAGTAGTAATAGACCGAGGCAGGCGACACCCCCGCGATGCGAGCCACGTCCTTTATCGAGAATTTTGGCGTGCCGAAGATGGCTATGGCCTTGAGGGCGCTCGACAAGATGGTGTGGCGCATGTCCGGAACGCCTTCGGTTCCGGACTGCGGTCTTCCCACTGAGCGTTTTTCGTCATCAGACATTGGCTATACCGATAATGCTGTCCGGCAGGCCGAATTCGGCCGCTGGGCCCGCCGCAGGGGCTCCCGTCGCGGGATCCGTCAAGGCCGCGCGATCGCCCTGCGGCCCGACACCCAAGGTAAGGCGGGCGCAAGACCAAGGCGGAGGGCGTTCCTGCCGTGCCCGACCGGGAGCCGGACATGAAGGGCCTCGCCGCGGCCGAAGGCCGACATCAGGGCAAAAGGCTAAATTGCCGCGGAAAAACTGAAGGGGGCGTTACCTAATGCTGGAAGGAAGCATCCAGGGACTGAGGCTTCCGGGATCGAGTAATTTAGTAATTTGGGCAGCCGGGCGGCGGGGCACAGAGGCGGAGGGGCACAGAGGCGGAGGGGCATTGTGGCATCGGGATTTAGTGGAGCTGAGCCTTTTCGAGCCAGGCGGCAGAGGACTAGAGGGGGGCTTGGCTCGTGGGGCGCGGGGGCAACATCGCCGCGGAGGGTGTCAGTCCGGCCGGGAGACGGGCTGTGCAGGGAAAGCCAGCGGATTTTTCGATTGCGGCGGAGCGCGGAAAAGACAGGGTCCGCCGCTATCTATGTCGGGAGGCCGCTGACCTGAGCCGGGGCGGCTGGAGGCCAGCCTGAAGAAGTCATGAAATGCGCCGTCAAGCGCGGGGAACGTTCCGCAGGCGCGAAGAGCCGTCTGCGGAAGGGCGGATCGGTTAAGGGGCCGTAGCGATGGCGGCGGCGCCTTCAGCCCCGCTGATCCTGCGCTGAACAGGCGCCGGCCGCGCTCCCGACGAAGGTTGCGGCATCGGAGAGCGCCGGCCGGAAATTCGCAGCCGCCTGTTTGCCGGTATGAACAGGATGATAACCGCATGAGTACCGCAAGTCAAGAAGAATCTCCGATCTTTTTTCGGAATCGGCTTTCCGTTGCCTGCATGGTTCAGGAATTCCGAACCGTAAAATACGGCCGTTGCCAATCCTGTAACTGCCGTTCGTTGAAATACAGTCGCTTTTGCGTGAACGATCGTCCGCACAATCTTCAGGCGCGGTTGCGGGCGCCGGGGGCTCTCGCGGCAGCCAGGCGCTCCGGTTCAGCGAGGCGCGCGCGCAGGCGGAGACGGCGTTCGCCGCCGCGCGCCGGCGCCCAGGCGCGGGGTCTTAGGGAGCGCGGGAAGGCCCTGCAACGCGCGCGGAGATCACGGCTTTAAGCGCGGCGCGCCGCTCATCGGCATTTACCGCGCATGCCTCGCGGTTGACGTGATGTTGTCCTGCGGCGTCCGTCGCTCAAGGCAATTCGGCGCGGGCATCCCAGACGGCCAAAATCTCCGTGCCGGCGGACCGGACCGGCCCGGGGCGGGAGGCGCGCGTCTCGGCCCAGAGGCGGAGGGAGCGGGCTTCCGGCAGGAGCCTTCCGCGCGCGGCCGGCGCGGCTCCGACATGCGCCTGGATACGGGAAATTATCCGGCGCCGGCGGTTACGGCAGAGGCATGACCGCTTAAGCATGGAAGGAAAATTTCGGCTTATTTGGAAAATTTTCCGTGGCGGCGCGCCTGGCGAGCGGCGCCATGCCCCCCGTCTGAGCCTGTCTCCCCTTGAGGAAACCCGGACTGCGCCGGCCTTCCGGGGCGCGGCCCGCGGCTTGCCGGCCGCGCTAACGAGCGGCCGCACAGCGGACTGCCGCGCGGCCGGCCGCGCTGAGGAGGGACTCCCGTCCGGCGCCGGCCGCAGGGCCGCGTCGAGGGTGTGCCGCGCGATCAGTCACGCCATTGCGGATCGCCTGGCGCGGCCGAGGGGGCCGCGCGGCGGCGGCAGCCTCCGCCTGAAGGGGCGCGGAGCCGGTTGGGGCGGAGGGCGCGGCTCCGGCCTCCCTGCGCGCAGGAACCTTGTTTCGCGCCGGGCATGTCGGAGGACGGGTTTTCCGCGGCTTCCGGAAACCTGACAGAACTGGAAGAATTTAAACGATTTCATGCGATTTTTGAAATTTCTGCATGGCCTGCCCAGGCTCGGCCGGTAAAACGCAAAAAAATTTACGTTTAGTCGTTTTTTTTAGCCGCGGCCGCGCGTCGCGGGAGTTTCAGGCCTGTCGGCAGCCTCTGGCGGAATTCCTTCCGCCTCGGGCTCCGGCGCGCGCCCTCCGGGCTCCTTCGGCCGTTCCTGAGCCGGGCGCGCCTCCGAAGGCCAGGGGGCCCTGCGGGGCGGGTTCAGGGCCCTCCCTGAGCGGTTTCGTTTCGTACGCGCCGGGGAAAGTCTTCCGGCGCCCGCCCCGCGCCTGTCGTTCGGGCCCGCCGCGGCCGCCCCCCGCCGGCCGTTTGACGCCGCTTGAGCCGTCCCGGGCTGACCGGCAAACCTTCCTCAGGGGAGGCGCCTCCCGGCGGCCCGCAGGCCGGGATCGACAATGCTGACATGACGGGGTACAATGGGGCATGCCATAAGCCAGAGCCCGCCGTTTTCCGGCCCTGCGGACACCTTCCGCGGCGCCCGGCCCTTGCCGCCGCGCGGGCCCGGCAACGGACGGCGGAGGCGGGCGCCTTCCGCCCCCCTCCCTCCGGGGGCCGCCAGAGGTACCGCCATGCGCACCCTGCCCGCCGTGGCCGCGGCCTTTTCCGTCTTGTCCCTCAGCCTTCCGCTCTGCGCCCAGTGGACTGAGGACGTCATTTCGGAGTTCGCCATGAGCGCCCCGCGGTTTTCGGGCGCCGCGCCGGTCACGGGCGGGGACAGCCTCTCCTCTCAGAAGTGCCCCGAATCCCCCTTCGAGTATTCCGTGACGTACCCGCAGGGCTTCGACGGCGGCGGACCGGTGGACAAGGCCGTGGGTGCGGCAGCCGAGCGCCTCCTGGCCATCGGCAGGGGAGAGGGCGAGGGGTTCATCTCCTCCGGAGCCGAGTGCGAGAGCCCCGAGCCGGCCTACGCCAGGGTCGGCAGCCTGCCCTTCCGGGTCTCCTCCAGGGCCTATTCCGTGCTCTATTCATGGTCGACCTACACGGGCGGCGCCCACGCCAATTACGGCTACTTTTCCCAGAACCTCCTCGCCGACGGGTCGGAGCTGACCTTCCAGCGGCTCTTCAGCGATTCCGCCCGGTCCCTGCCCCTGCTCTGGGAGATCGTGTACAAGGGCTACTGCGGCCGCGACGACAACCTCGAGGCCCCAAGCTTTTTCGGCAGCCAGCCGTGCGCCCCCGCCGTGCCGCCGGCGCCCGCCCAGCTGTCCCCGGAAGCGGCGAGCCTCGACATGGCGGGACATGCCCTGCTGACCTCCTTGGGCGTGAGCTTCCACCTCGGCCCATACGAGGCCTACAGCTTCCCGCAGGGGCCGCAGTTCCTGGACATCCCCAAGGAGACCCTCCTGAAGATCGGCGCCGACCAGGAAATCTGGCGCTGAGGCGCCTTCCGGGCCAGGGCGCCTCGCGCCTTAGGGGAGAGGCGGAAATCCGGAACCGCCGGCCCTCCGCGCCGCCGCATTCACCGGCGGCGCGGAGGGCCGCGCGCCTGAAGGGAAGGGGAGGCGCGCGCGGGGCCTGAAATGCCCCGGCCCGCAAAGCCCGGAAGGGGAGGCGCGCGCGCGTCTCATGCTCCGGCGGATGACAGGCGGGCCGTTCGACTCAAGCTTCGCCTTAAGCTCCGCCGGAAGATCATCCGGAAGAACAGCGGCAGAACTGCGGAAGATCAGCCCGAAGCTCCCGGCGGGAAATTTGACGGAAGGCAGGCAGGGCAGGCCAGGCGAGCCTCCGGCGGGGCCAGGAGGCTCCGTGCCGCTGGCGGGACAAGGGCCCGTCGGGAATTTTACGCGAACGCCCGCGCGGCGTCGCGGGCATTCGCCTCCGTCCCGGCGAGCGGTCCGCCCTTACAGAGCGTTCGGCCTTCCCTGCGGGCGACGCGTTCAGGCGCGCCTTGCCCGCGCCTCGGCCCTAAACGCGTCAAGTCCCCAGTGGAGCGAAGCGTTTTCGCTTCGGGAGGGGCCGCAGGCGGGCGGGGGCACGCTTGGGGCCTTTCCGGGCCGCCGCCGGCTCGCCTGCCTTTCCGGGCCGCAGCCGGCTCGGCTGCCTTGCCGGGCGATCGCTCCGGCCCCGCCAGGCCTGCTCCGGCCCCGCCGGGTTATCGTCGGCCCGGCCGGTCAGGCTCCAACGATATGCACTGCGCGGCCATCGTGCTTCTCGGTGCGCCAGGTGATTTTTTTCTCCCAGCCCACCGAGGGGTCGGGGTCGAAGGCGACCAGCCACCCCTCCTTGGCTCGGCATCGATCCATGTAGCGGGACATGGGGGATACGGCCTCCTTCAGGCGCGTCTCGGATTCCTTGACGACCGCCCCTACCGGGCTCGCCTCCCCGCGGATGAGCGCCAGCAGGTCGAGCCTCCCGCGTCCCAGGCCGAATTCCGCCAGCAGGGAGGAGTCGGAGGGAAGCGTCTTTTTGAGGAAGGCCAGGAGCGCCAGGTGCCCCAGGGCCTTCCTCATGCCGAAGGGGGCGGGAACCGCGTCGCGGTTCTCCTGAAAGTAGCCCTGGAACGCCTTGAGGGCGGCGGTCATGTCGGTCTCGCGCCCTTCAGGGGCGCGCCTCTCGGCTCCCTTGTGCATGCCGTAGGCGATCATCCGGGTGATCTCCTCCAGGCACGCATCCCTTACGAGCGGGCTCGCGGGGGCGAGCTCCCCCTCGCCCTCGCGCAGGAGCCCGGCCAGGCGGGCGCGCCTGAGGGCCTCCCCGTCAGCCTCCTTGGGAAGCCCGGGGGCGCCCAGCACCATGGCCTCGAAGGCGAGGGCGGCCGCAGGGTCCTCGAGGGCCTTGACGGCGCCGGAAATCCCCGCCTCGCGCCTTTGCATGACCTTGGCCGCCGCCTGGTCGAAGTCCTTGCCCGCGGCCTTGCGGGAGTGGTCGCCGGTCAGGATCTCCTCGTCGACGGCCCGGGCGAGCGCCCCCACGGCGGCGGGAGCCCCGCCGGACCAGTAGAAGGCCTCCTCCGCGGCCTCCGGGGAGTATTCCCGGCCTCCTTCCGCGGTATGCAGGGCCAGAAGCCTCCTGATCTCAGCCTCGGTGAACGGCGGCACCTCCAAAGGGAGCGCGGGCAGATCCACCGGGGCGCGGGGCCCGCCCAGCCCCGGCTCGGGGGCCGGGGAGATCTCCCGTTCCGCCCCGGCCCCGCAAAGCACGCAGGAGCGGGGGAAGGGGTAGGCGGAACGGCCGGCCCAGGAGTCCCTGAACTGGTGCAGGAGCGAGAGCAGGAAATATCCGGGCAAGGTCTCCAGATCGTCCAGAAGCAGCGCCAGAGGCCGGGGAAGGGACGCGCAGAGGCCGGAGAGCGCCGGCTTGAGGAACAGGCGGGGGTCGCGGTCCTCCTCCCCGGAGAAGCCGGCCTTCCGGAGCTCCTCCTGAGCGGAGTCGGCGAGGGCCTCGCGCAGGCGCGCGCAGAAGAGGCGCCTGAAGTCAGCCTGGTCGGAGGCCATGGCCGCGGTCTCCAGGGGCACGTGGAGGGCCAGCACGTTTCCGCGGCGGTTGAGGGCGGAGGCGAGCGACTTCAGGTGCGTGGTCCTGCCGGAGAGCCTGGCGGGCGGAATGACGAAGGCCTCGCCGCGCTCAAGGGCGGAGAGGGCTTCCGGCAAGCGATCCTCGGCGGGGAGCGTGAAGTGGAGCAGCGGGTCGGCCGGGCCGCAGGCCGCGAAGCGCCTGGGGCTGCCGCCCGAGTCCCCTCCGGCCCCGAAAGCGCTGTCGGCCATAAGACCTCCGGCAAGGGGGAAGGCCAGGACCTGGCTGCCTGAAGGCCTGGCAGCGGACATGGCAAGGCCGCCTGACGGCCTGGCGAAGGGCAGGGCAATAAGGCCAAGCCAGGCGGCGGGGGGCCTGGGGAAGCCCGTCCCTGCGGGCAAACCCGGGGGAGCCGCGGAGGCGGCTCCCCCGGGGCCCGCCGCGGCCGCGGGCGGAAAATGAAGCCTAAAGGAACATCATCGCGAAGAACCCGAACGCCGTGACTGCCGAGAAGGTCAGGGACAGCAGGGTGAGCGTCAGCGGATCCGGCCCCGTTCTGGCGAGGAGCGGCTTGGAGGGGAGCACGGCCTCCGTCTTGAGGCGCTCGGCCTCCTCGTACGAGAGGTTGCCCAGCTGCATGTACTCGTCCAGGCGCTTTTGGGCCAGGGAGGCCTTCCTGAAGCGGCGGGAGAAGCCGAGGATGGAGCTTCTGCGGAGCAGCCCGAAGACGAGCGCGAGGGCGGGCCCGGCCAGGAGGATCGGGTGCGCGTACTCCATGTCGGTCGCGAACCCCGCGGCGATCCCCGACAGCAGCGACGCCCACAGGGGAGCGAAGCCCCATTGCACGCGCGAGCCGCGGCTTTTGTCGACGGGGAGCGGCTGGTCGGTCAGCACGCTGGCGAAGCTGACGCCGTCGGCGCAGATGACGTAGTTCCGGTCCTTGTAGGAGAACACGGCCCTGGCGAGCGGCATGAGGCAGCGCACCGGGTCCTGGAAGGTCCTCTTGGAGGAGCGTTGCCAGTCCCGCTGGCGGTCGCCCTGGGCATGAGACATCATGGCGCTCGCCTCGAACGGGTCCACCAGCTCCGCCACCCGGCCCTGGACCTCCTCCGGGGACTTCGCGAAGGGCTCGATGGAATAGCCCGCGACGTAGGCCGGGGCGTAAGCCGCGGCCTGCTGGGCGAGAAGCCCGTTCTCCAGAAGGCCTGTTACGGGGGGCGGCTGCGCCTCCCCCGCGTAGACGCGCACCGTGAAGTCCGCGCGGGCCTTGCCGGAGGCCGGCCTCCAGTCGGTGACGGTGCGGTAGCGGGTCACGGGGCGCGAGTAGGTGCGGCCGTTGCGCGTCTCCGTCACGTAGTCAGTGTACGGCTCCTGCCGGTCGTAGCCGAATGACGCCGTCCAGTTTATGTCGGAGCTGCCCGTCAGCTGCCAGAAGGGGAGGTACAGAAGCTCCTTGCTCTCGACGTTCCCCGCGGAAAGTATGTCGTCAGGCGCGTAGTCTGGCTGGATCACCATGTGCATCACGAGGGCGTGGAGATCGTTTTCGCTGATCTTGAAGGGCACTATGCGCTGCACGTCGGAAGGGGCGCCGGCGGCCGCGGCGGGCGTTTGGGCCTTGAAGAGGTCGACCGCGTTCCCGCACCAGGGGCAGTCGTACTTGGACTGCCCGGGTATGACGTCAATGGTGCCGCCGCAGGAGGGGCAGCTGATCTGGGATTCGGTGGCCATGGGTCCTTTTCCGCCGCCCGCTGGCCGCATGTCCGCGCGGCCGGGGCGTGAGGCAGGGCCGCAGGCCTGGGGCGGCCCGGAGGCCCTGCGGGGGCGCGCGGCGCGGGGCAGGGCTAAAAGCCGCCCCTTTTGGAGTTGAGGCTCTCTTCGCGCCTGCGCGCGGTCAGGCTCTGGAGTTCCCTCAGGAGCATGACAGCGTTGGCCCGCTGGGCCGCGGGGTCGGGAAGGGGGGAGCCGGAGGCGGCGCCCGCGGCGGCGGAGTCCTCCGGCGGGCCCGAGGCCGGAGAGGCCTCGGAGGCGGCCGCCTCCAGGGACTCGAGCAGGCCCGCCTCAGGGGAGGCGGGACCGGGAGACGGGCGGGGGGCCGGGGCCAGGGGGCCGCTTGCGGGGGCCGGGCTGAAGATCGCCTCCAAGTCCACGAGCTTGTCCGCGATGAGGCGGTCGGAGGGCACGCTGGAGTTCTTGTCGAAATAGCGGATCTCCTCGATGGAGGCTTCCAGGGACTTGGCCTCGGGGGAGCCCTCGGGGATTTTCGCCAGCAGGGCCTGGGCCCTGGAGAGGAGGCCCAGGGCCAAGTCCGCCCTGCGCTCCGTGCCCGCGTCGGAAAAGGCCTTGCGCCTGAACGCGTAACGCAGGCCGACGGCCGCGAGGACGAAGAGAGCGAGCAGGATCAGCTGCAGCAGCAGGACAAGCACGGCCCCGGCCAAGAGGCCGGTCATAAAGATGACGGACAGGGCAGCCGCCAGGAGAACGTAAACGATGGCCAGGCCCGCCGCCGCGACAGGGACCAGGGGGGCCCCCTGGCGGGGGAGCCCGGACCCCAGAAGGATCAGGGCGGCGGCGGCGACGGCGCCGGCCCCCAAAAGCGCGAGGAAGGCCAGGAGCTTGGCCACGGTGAGATCGCCTCCCGCGGCGGCGGCGAAAAGGATGAAGGCCAGGATGTCGAAGGCTATCCAGGCGATGACTATCGGCTTGAAGCGCGAGAAGTCCACGGACGGCATGAGGGCCCTTTCCTCCCCGCCTGAGGCGGGGAGAGCCGCGGCGCGCGGCAGGATTGAGGCGCGGCAAGGCCCGGGCCCGGAGGCCGCGCGCCCGGGCGAGGATCGTCCGCGGCCTACAGCTTCTGCCCGCAGTTGAGGCAGAACTTGGCGGCGGCGGCGTTCTCGGCGTTGCACTTGGGGCAGGTCCTGGGGGCCAGGCTGAAGCCGCAGGAAGGGCAGAACTTCAGGCCGGCGCTGGAGAGGGAGGCCCCGCACTTGGGGCAGGGCGGGGGCGCCTTGAAGCCGCAGGAGGGGCACGCGGCCGCGCCCTCCGGCATGTCCTGGCCGCATTTGGGGCAGGGGTTGTAGGGGTCCCCGCAGTTGGGGCAGAACTTCGCGTCGGGGGACATGAGGGTCCCGCACTTGTCGCAGCGGATCTGTGGCCGGGGAGGCGACGCCTGGGGATCCAGCGGCTTGCCGCAGCTGGGGCAGAAGCGGGTGCCGGCCGGGGACTCGGCCTTGCACGCCGGGCACTGGACCTTTTGGGCGGGCGGGGCCACCGACATGCCGGCGGCCATGCCGGCCATCTGTCCCCCGAAGGCCGTGCCCATGCCGGCCCCCATGCCCAGGCCGATGCCAGCGCCCATGACCGCGGCGGCCCCGCCGCCGGGGTTCTTGGCCGCGCCCTCCAGGACGTCGAAGGAGCGCTTCTGGGTGTAGTCGTAGCCGATGATGTTCATCTCGGCCTTCTTGGCGAGCGCGCTCTTGAGCTGCGCCACGGCGGGGTCGTCCTCGGGAACGGAGACGTCGTTGACGAAGAAGTTGAGGAGCCTGATGCCGTACTCGGCCAGGTACGGGGCGGTCTTCTCCTGGATGTGGGCGGAAAGCTCGTCCAGGTAGGCGCTCATCTCCAGGACGCTTATGCCCTTCTTGATCAGGTACTGGGCTATGGTGTCCTTGGACTTGGTGAGGAAGAGGCCGCGGAAGACGCGGGTGAGCGTCTCCTGGTCGAACTGCCTGGTGGTGCCCACCAGCTTGACCAGGAACTTGGCGGAGTTCTCCACCTGGATCCCGAACTGCCCGAAGGAGCGCACCGGCACCATGATCCCGAACTTGGGGTCCTGGACCTGGATGGGAGAGGGGGTGCCCCACTTCACGTCCAGGGAATGGGCCTTGTTCACGAACCACACCTCGGCCGCGAACGGGGACTGCCCGCCGAAGGGCAGCTTGATGAGGGCGGTCAGCAGGGGGATGTTGTCGGTGTCCAGGGTGTGCCTGCCGGGCCCGAAGACGTCCAGCGCCCTGCCGCCCTTGAAGAAGACGGCCTCCTGCGACTCGTTGACGATAAGCTGGGTCCAGGTGCTGAGCTCCTCGCTGGGGAACTTCCAGGCAAAGACGCTGTTGGGTCCGTTGTATTTTACGAGATCGATGATGGCCATGGGGCTCCTTCGCCGCGCGGAAGGGCGTTCGCGGGGGGCCTCCGCAGGGCCGGGCCGGGCAGGCCGTCCTGGGACAGGCGGCACGGCCAGAACGGATTGGGGCCGCCGGGCGCGGACAGGCGCGGTTCAGCAAATTGATATCAGATCACAGGCCCATGATCAAGGACAGCTTTTCCAGGCCGCTCGCCTGATTTCCGGGATCCGGAAGGGCTCGGCGGGGCGCGGAAGAAACGGCCTGCGGGACCTCCGGCCTGCCGGGGCCCGCCGCGGCCGTGAGCCGCAAAGCGCTTCCGGGGCTCCGGAAGGGCTTGGGAAGATTTTCCTGCCCCGGCTAGGCGGGGCCGGAGGAAACGGTGCCTTCCCAGGTTGACGGGGCAAAGGAAGTCTGCCTCCCCTCCCCGGCCCGGAGGGCAAAGGGTAATTCGCCTTGCCTTTGAGGGGGGTACTGAAGGTGGCGCGCCCTGACGGGCCGGGAGCCTGAAGGGCCCCGCGACAGTCCCCCCGACGGCCCCTGAACGGAGGCGGGGGAAGGAGGGGACAGCTCTTTTAGCCGGGGCGCGGGAGAGTTTGGGCCCCCCCGCATGAAATAAGGCCCGGCCGCAAGGGAAGGCCCAGCGCCGGCCGCGCCTTAGTCGCCTGCGGAGCGGCGGCCGGGGATCCTGGTAAAAAAGCCTGAAGGCCTTGAAGTAAAAAACGAGGACTCCGGCCCGCGCCCTGCCGGGAAAGAAGCTTCCGCTCCGGCAGGGCGCGGGGAAGCTCCCGGCGCGGCCGGCCCGGAAACAGGTAAGGCGGCCTCCCCCGGCAAAGGGGGGGCCGCCTAGGTACGGACACGGAAAGTCGCCCCCTCCCGGAAGCGGAGGGAGGGGCTGCTGAGGCGCGGGAGCCTGCCGCTGGAAACGGGGCTGCAGAAAAAAACTGTGATCCAGGCCCGTCTCGACCGAAACGGCAGGCCGGAGGCGGGGGACTGGCGGCCGCCCGCAGGCACGGCCGCTTTGGGAGGGGACCGGCTTCCGGCGCCTAGGACTTCTTGCCCCTGTTCTTGAGGTCCTTGAGTTTGGCCTCGCGCTCCGCGATCTCCTCCTCGGTGTCGGGGTCGTAAGCGTTGGGCCCGATGATTTCCTGGTAGAGCCGCTCGTTGTCCTCGAGGTTGTAGCCCAGGCCCATGATGATCTTTCTGGCGGTCTCCGGGCGGCACCTCTGCCCGTTTTCGATCTTCAGAATGGTCAGGGGCGAGATCTCTGCCTTGCGGGCCAGCTCGGCCCTGCTCATCAGGCGCTGCTCACGGATTTCCGCCAGTCTGCTGAGTTTAAGAGTCGTCATTGCGGTTCAGCCTTTCGTTGAGGGTTGGCGGCCCCGGCGGGGGCCGGTACGTTGGTCTCGCCCGGGCCCTGGCCTCCGGGCTCGCGGGGGAATCACTCCTCGTTCAGGTATTCCCTGAGCTTCGAGGAGGTCCTGAATGTCACCACCTTGCGGGATGCGAGTTCCATGGCGGCCTTGGTCTGGGGGTTCCTGCCCTTCCGGGTGTGCTTCTCCATCACGAGGAATTTTCCGAAGCCGCTTATGAGGATATCGTTACCGTTCCGGAGAGACTCCTTCATCTCGGTCAGGATCCTGTCGACGATGTCCCCGCAGAGCGGGATAGGCTTGTCGGTGGCCTCGGCCAGCCGTTTAATGAGCTTTTCCTTGGTGAGGGTGTCCGTGCGAGCAGTCATCTTGGTCTCGGCTCAGGTTGCCGTCCAGGCTACGCCTGGGAGGGGCGCCAGGAAGGGCGGGGGGTTTCGCCGCCAGGGGGGCCGCCGCCTTCGCTGGGAGTCCGGACGGCCTCGGACGGCTGGTTAAGCAGGAATTTTTCGGACAAGACGGAACAGTCTCCAGCATTTCAGCTGAAGATTAACTCACAAGATTCAATTAGCACAAGTAGTCACATAAAGTCAAATCTCAAAAAAGATTATACCCGTTACTTTGGCTAATGGAGACTTGCCCTATGCATGTATCTGGTAGGAATGATTCCAGTTGTGCTCGATATTTATGGTGAAATTAGAAATTACAATCTCAAAATCCTAAGAAAATTATCGATTTAAGATCTAATGAGATTGGAATTATCCTATTAAATTTTATTAAGCATATAATTATAAATAATATATATAACTAACAAATTATTAACGAATTTAGCGTTGTTTGGAGGCCTAGGCTTAGCCGAAAGGCCAGGAAAAATCCGGCCCTGGACTCCCTGAACTCAGTGATCCGGGAAATCGCCTAGCTCCGCAAGCCCGGAAAACTAGGAACTGTCACCCTGGAACAAAATCATTATAACATTTTTTATGTAATCAGGCTAGCATAATCCTTTTTAAAACGCAACTTTTTTTTTATTTTTCTGGAACATTCATTCCCTCCTAAACTCTAGCAAGCGTCTCTGACGCAGGCTTGCGCGTACGTTCCATGAGAGGCAGGCAGGGGAAACATCTAGGACAAAGATTCTAAAAATATTTTAAATATATTTAAAAATACAAAATTTATAATATTTAAATATATAAAAAGCAATTTTATAATTCTAATGGTTTGCTAACCGATGAACCCGCCCAACCTCTATTTTCGTTTAGTGTGTAGAAATAAGCCACAAGATAAGGTAAAAGCCAGACCTGAAGATCTCCAGGATCTGCAGGCTTGCGGTTCAGTTTTTTCAAGGGAGTCGGCCGCGCAGGGCCCCTTAAGGGTTCAGGGGACCGCTGAAGCCAGGTTTCAGCGGCCGACCCCGGCCCTCCGCGGCCCTCTGCCGGGAATTTTTTGGTTTCAGCAGGCCGACGGCCTTGCCAAACCCGCCTCAGCGGGGGAGGCCAAGGCCGCTGAACGTCTCGCCTAAGGATTGCCCCGGCCCCCCCTGCACTGCTGAAAAACCTCCGGAATGGCCGGGGCCGGGCGCGTTTGACGGGAATTGCCCTCCGACAAGGGTTCCTGGCTCCCATGCCTGAGCCGCCGAAGCGCCGCCGTATGCGCGGGGACAAGTTTCGGCTGGAGCCCCGGGGCGCCGTTCCGGGGCGCGAAAGCCGCGGCTCCTGTTTTGCCGTGTTCGGCGGCGCCTTTCCCTGGTCCGGGCCCTGAAACTGAGATGGCTTCCGCGTCGCCTGCCTTATCCTGATAAAACCCCTTGCTCGCCTTGAGGCGATCAGACAGGCAAGGGTCAGGCCGGCGGGAGCAGGGAGGAGGCGATCAGGCAGGTGAGGATCAGGGAGGCGGTGAACAGGCGAGGGGCGATCAGGGAGGTGAGGATCAGGGAGGCGGTGAACAGGGGAGAGGCTATCAGGCAGGTGAGTATCAGGGAGGCGGTGAACAGGGGAGAGGCTATCAGGCAGGCGAGGATCAGGCAGGAGGGAGCTGGGAGGAGGCGATCAGGGGGGAGGGAATCAGGAGGGAGGCGAACGATTAAGAGGCGATCAGGCGGCGGAATTTTCTTTGGGTTAGGGGCTGACTTGAATGCCAAGGCCGCAGACCCCAGGCGGACAGGGCGGGTGAAGGCGCCGGGCGGGCCGGGTTGGTTTGCGCGGCCTGCCTGAAGACGGAAGGCTCCTGCGGGGTCGCCTGAGCCGGCAAAGTGCGCGAGGCAGGCGCCCTGGCCTCGGCCGCTCTTTTCCAGGTTAAGTTCCCGGGCTCATGGCGTAGGCCAGTCGGGTTTTCCCTAGGAACGATGACGCCGATGTCACGGGCCTTTCCCCCGGGCTTGGGGGGTCAGCCGCAGGCTCCGGCTTCTCCCAGGAGGGCCCCGGCTTTCATAGGCGCGCCGCGGCTTTGCGCAGGGTATCCTGCGATCGGAGGCAGGCATCGGAAATCCCGGCCGGTCGCCGGAACGCGCTGGCGGCCCCTCGCAGGGCGCGTGAACCCGGGGCGGGCCTCCGCCAGGATCGCGCGGGCAGGCGAACGGTGTGCTGCGGGGCGCCGTCCATGGCATCCGCG
>JAITRL010000136.1 GCA_031288415.1 Deltaproteobacteria bacterium
GTATCGCAGCCGGGCGGGCCGGCGGCCTGGTCAAGTATCGCAACCGGGCGGGCCGGCTGGCCCCCCGGCAACGCGCGAACGTGAGCCCTGGGCGGCAGCAGAGCGCGCGGGGGGCCGGCGGCGGCCGCCAAAGGCGTCACCTGGCTGACGGGTCAGCGAGCCTCCCCACGAAAACCGTCGCCCCGGTGGGGTTGTCCCGGATGAAGAACACGAACGGCCTGTCGGCGCGGAAAGTCGCGGCCGGCAGCGGCGCGGAGGTAACGGTGCCCGCGACCGAGGTCGCCGCGGCGGCCTCGGCGCCCTCCTCGTTGACATCGATGAAGGACTTGTGGAAGATTTCGGAGATCTTCAGGCCCGGGCCCTCCGCAAGTCCGGAGAAGTCGGCCGTGTCAGCGAAGGCCTCCTTCACGCCCAGCGAGGCCAGTGGCCCCTTGAGGGAGAAGCTCCCCCACCCGAACGAGAATTTGGGGATCACCGCCTCCACGTTCTTTTTTGAGAGGCCCTTGAGGCGCGCGGAGAGGGCGTCCCCCGTAATCGGCTCCTCGCGGGTGGCGCGGGTCGGCTCGCCCTCCTTAAGGAGCAGGAACACCATCGAGAGCCTTCCCCCCTCGTAAGGGATCTCGAGGGCCTGGCCCAGCTCGTCCTCGAGGTACCCGTAGGCGCCCAGGCGCCTCATGAACCTCGCCTTAACCGGGCCTCCGGCGGTCCAGAACTCGCCGTCCTCCGTGGCCTCAGGGTTGAAGGGTTCTTCCCAGAGCCCCTTGAAGTAGACGGCGTTCACCAGCAGGAGCCTGGTCTCGGGCGGCGGAGGGGAGGCCAGGAGGCCGTTTATCTTCCCGTCGGTCGCATCCAGGGTCCAGTCGTTGACGGCGCTCTGGGCGTCGGCCGCGTCCCCGGCGAAGTCGACCGGGTAAACCGCAGGCCCGAAGGCGTCAGCGGCGGAGTCCAGGAACCCCTGGCGTAGCTTCAGGGACTTGTCAGGCCACAGCGAGTCCGCCAGCCTGAAGAGGGGATCGCCTTTGCCGGAGTCCAGGGCGAGGGAGGCCCTGAGGCCTTTCCAGGCCTTCTGGAGCTCCTCGCCCTTGTAAGGAAAGCCCAGGGCGCCGGCCAACTCGTCCGCGGTGGCTCCGGAAGCCCCCAAATAGCTCATGGAGAGGGCCTCGGCCGCTGACAGGGGCGAGACAAGGACGTTTCCGTCGTCCTGGGGGAGCGCCTGGTAGAGCTTCCAAGCGAAGCCTTCCAGGCCTGAGGCCAGGGCCGCCGCCTCCGCAGGCACTGCGGCATCGGTTCCCTCCGCGGCTGAAGACGCGCCGGCGCCTTGGGCCGCAGGCGCCCCTTCCGCCGATACGGCGGCTGGAGCAACGGAGCCCTCATCCGCGGGAGCTGCGGGAGCCTTATCCGCGGGAGCTGCGGGAGCCTCGGCCGCGGGAGCGGCGGGAGCCTCGGCCGCGGGAACGGCGGGAGCCGCAGCGGCTGCGGCTCCGCTGGAAGCGGCCTCGCCTGCCGCCTCCTGAGCCTGAGCCGCGGAGGGCAGACACGGAAGGAGCAACAAGGCAGACAGCAGGAATAACTCGATCCTCATGCGAAAATCTCCTCGGTTGCGCCGGAAGGTCGGCTGCCTCCGGCCGTACGGAGCTGGCGGCGCCCGCTGATGCCGGAACGCCTATGCCTGAACACCGCCCGCGCCTCCGGCGCGGGAATCGTTTTAGCAGTCCTGAGAGCCTTCTCGGGACCGGAGGGGATTCTTCCCGGAGTCCGGGAGGAAGCCCGTCCTGGCCCCGAAGGCCCCAGCAAGGGGTTGCAGGCGCCGTCACGGGGCCGTGAAGCAGACTGCCGC
This sequence comes from Deltaproteobacteria bacterium, assembly GCA_031288415.1. GTDB lineage: Bacteria > Desulfobacterota > Desulfarculia > Adiutricales > Adiutricaceae > JAIRZX01. The sequence goes on from JAITRL010000136.1 coordinate 1,838, forward strand.
CAGGAAAAAGCGGGAGCCGCGAGGTCCCGAAGGCGCCCGGGCCGGACAGGCCATCTCAAGATTTTCCGGACTGGCAGGCCCGTTGTCAAGGAATTTGGCCGTTCCTTGCCCCTACCGGACTCGCGGGGGCAATTTCCGCCGCAGGGACCCTGCGGCGCCCGCCACGCCGCGAGGCGCCCTGAAAACCCTGAAGGCGCCGCTTGCAGTAAGACCCCGCAGGCCACTCAAGGCTCCGCAAGCCGTGAAGGCCCTGAAGCGCCGGGCATCGAGGCCCCTGAAGGCCTTGAAGGCGCCGCGGCCGCATAAAGCCCTGAACCGCGTCTCCCGGATATCTTTCCTGCCGCGGTTTTCAGGCTCTTCGCCAAGGTTGATTCCAACGCGAAAAGCGTGATGACCGCTTCATAGGTGAGGGGTCAGAGTACTCCCCGTAAAATGCTCTTGACTGCCTCTTCGTATCATTAAAGCAAAGTTAGGCAGAATAATGTCATAAATATTCTGAAAAGTTGGCAAACACATATATAAAAAAAATTCCAGGCATAAAAAAAGGTTTAAAAAAATTGCTTTTTATCTTGACTTTAGAATGTCAAATCTGCTATATGAGCATACAAATCGACAGTTGCCAGAGGCAGAGCCATGAACCATTACAAAGGATACGACATGAAGCCATTCCAGGCCTGGAACCGCGGCGCGGATCCGGGTACGAAAAGATGAACGCGGCTTTCCGCGAGTTCAGCCCGGAGAAGATCTTCGCGGAATACGTCCGGGACAAGCTCCCGGTCGAGGCAATCCCGGCCCTTCACGGCCGGGGGGGAGGCCTGCCCATGATCTGAGAAGGCGGCCGCGGCGATCGGGGAATTCGTCAGGCGCGCGCAGGCTTCCGGCGCGCCGGAGATCGCTGGCCCAGGGAACGTCGCCGGCAGGCATGCGGAGGGCATGCCGAACCGCCGCGGGGACCCGGTCTCTTCCGGGCCGCCGGAACGGCTCAACGACAAGAAGAAGGCCAGGGCCAGGAGGGCCTGCGGGCACAGGAACACGCGCGTGTTCAAGCTTCCGGTCATGGCCGTCAGGGCCGTCATTGAAGTCGACCCGTACGGGCTGAGGCCCTTCGACGCCTCATAGGGCCGTACAGGCCGCGGTCCGCGCGGCCTTCAGCCAACCGTCGAGCCCTCTTGTCCTCCCGGCGCCGGCATGGGCGCGCCGCGCCGCGCCGGGTAAAGGGTTGTTGCCCCGGAATCAGGCCTGCGGGAGGCAGGAACATGCCTTGTTCCGGGCGGGAGGGCCCGGCCCGGCCTCCCGGCCTCCCGGCCTCTCCAGAAGGAATCCTGACCGCCCCCTGAGCAACATCTTGTTCCCTGCAGCCGCGGAAGAAATCATGGGGAGACCCTTTACCGCGCGCCGCCCCCCCTAAGACAGGCATCCTTGTGAAGAGCCTGTAATCGTAAGGTAGCGCTAAACCGTTAGCGCAAACGCGCCGCAAAATTTGACGTGCCCTTCCCCCTCCTTTTGCCCGTGGCGCCAGGCCCCTTAAAGGCCGTTCTGCCCCCTTCAACCATTAAGCCCGGAGGCCTTACGGCCTCCTTCGGCCCCGCCGTCAACTGATCCGCCGCCGCCGTCGGCGCCCCGTATGCCGCAAGGATGCAACCATGACCGCGCCCCGCCGCGTAATACGCCATGTTCCGGCCATTGCCTTCGTTGTCATATCCGCCGCCCTGGCCCTGGCCTTTCCGGTGTCTTGCCTCGCCTCAGACGGGACGGCCCCTTGCCCGCAACGCCCCTCCGGGGGCAAACCCCCTGTCGCCGCGATGTTCTTCGGGGCCGCCGTACTGGCCTTTGTCGCTTACAGGCTTTACTATCGCGTCAAAATCGGCAAAATCAAGGCCAAATTCAACAATATGGTGGACACCCTTGAGCCGGGCGACGGGATACTGACCTTCGGCGGGGTGTTAGCGACATTTGAACGGAGCGAGGGCAAATGTGTCACGGTCTTACTGTCGCCGGGAGTCAGGGTGAACATCATCAGGGAATCCATAGATTCCGTCTACAAGATTGTCTCAGGGAAACCGGAGGACGATCTGATCCCCGGCATCCGGGAATATTTCCCGAAGGCCTGACAGCCCGTCGGCTGCCCGCCGCGCGCCTCAACCGGCCTGAGTGCCGCTGCCCTGGCCCCGGCCCGCGCCGTCAGCCGCGCCTTCCTCCCGGCCCGCGCCGTCAGCCGCGCCCTCCCCGGAGACGCCCCCCTCGCCGAGGATCTCCTCCACCTGCCTCGTGAGCGTGGGAATGTCCACCTTGCCGGTGGGGGACAGGGGGATTTCGGGCACGTTAAGGATGACTTTGGGGCAGGCGAGGTCGGAGTAGCCGGCCTCGCGCACCGCCGCCTTGAGCAGGGCGGGATCGGGATCGCTTTCCTTCGCGGCGAGCACCAGCCTCTCCCCGCGCTTGCCGTCCCTGACCGAGACGACGGCCAGGGCCACGCCGGGGAAGGCCTTCTCGGCGGCGGCCTCCACCCCGCCCAGGGGCACCATCTCGCCGGAGATCTTCGCGAAGCGCCTGAAACGGCCGCGGATCCACAAAAAGCCGTCGGGGTCCACCTCGGCGATGTCCCCGGTGTCGTGCCAGCCGTCAGGGGGCCGGCGGATGACCCCCGGCTCCCCGTCGGTGAGGTAGCCGGTCATGACGTTGGGTCCCTTGATCAGAAGCCTGCCGCCTGCGGCGATGCCCTCCACCGGCTCCAGGCGCCAGCGGATGCCGGGGAGCGGGGCCCCCACCGAGCCGTCGCGGACCCGCATGCGCGAGCCCACGGCGACGACGGGCCCGGCCTCAGTCACCCCGTAGCCCTCGAAGATCCTGACGGAGAGCTTGGCGGAGTAGAGCTCCCGCGTGGAGGGCAGGACCTTCTCGGCTCCGAGGACGAAAAAGCGCACCGCCGCGAAGTCGTAGGGGTGGGCGGCCTCCCCCCAGGCCCTGGCGAAGGAGTCGCTGCCCAGCACGACCGTGGCGCGCGAGTCGTAGACGAGCTGCGGGATGGCCTGGACGGCCAGGGGGGAGTGGTAGGAAAAGGACCTGATGCCCGAGATCAGCGGGAGGATGATGCCGGTGTTGAGGCCGAAGGCGTGGAAGGCCGGCATGGGGTTGAACAGGAGGTCGTCCTCGTTGAGCTCGATGGCGCACAGGGCCTGCCTGCAGTTGGCGATGAGGGCCGCGTGGCTCAGCACGGCCCCTTTGGGGGCCCCCTCGGAGCCGGTGGTGAACAGGACCGCGCCTGGGCTGTCGGGGTCCTGGAGGTCCGCCGGCAGGAAAAGCGAGCGGGCCCAGGCTTTGACCCCCAGGCCCAGATCCTCCAGGCACACGAGCTCGGCGTCGGAGTCCGCGGCGGCGCCGCGCGCGGCCTCGGCCGCTCGGCCGGCGGACTCCAGGAACGCCCGGGACGTCACGACGGCCTTGGCCCCGGAGGCCGCGAGCGCTGTGGCCATGGGCTTCCTGCCCTGGCTGTAGTTGAGCATGACCGGGACCAGCCCCTGGCGCCACATGCCGAACAGGAGGCAGGTGAGGGCCAGGGAATTGGGGAGGAGCACCCCTATGGGCGCGCGCCGGGGGAGCCTTCCGGCCAGCGCCGCGCCCAACGCCCGGGAGCGCCTGAGTATCTGCCGGTAAGTGGCGGGAACCCGCCTGGCGTCTTCCGCGATGACCCTGCCCTTCCCCGCCCTGCGGGCGGCGAGGGAAAGCTCCTCCCAAAGGTTGCGGCGGCATTCCCTGGTCCGGAACCGGCACTGGAGCATGATCTCGTATATGTCCCGGGAAAGCCTCTCACGGACCGAGCGGCGGGTCTCCCCCGGCCGCGGGGCGCATTCCAGGGTCACCGGCGGGAAGACCCGCATGCGCACCTTGAAGCCGCGGGGGGCATGGCGCAGGATTTTCCTCATTCTCCCGAAGAAACTGTGCTCCGCCCCGTCGATCACCACGGGCAGGAGCCGCGCGCGCGCGCGCGCGGCCACGGCGGCGCAGCCCTCCTCGATCTTCATGAGCGAGCCCGTCACCGTGATGCGCCCCTCGGGAAAGATCACCACCGCTCCCCCGGACTCCAGGACCTGCGTCAGGGCCCTGATCTGGTGCGGGCGTTCGGGGTCGACGGGCACGGCCTTGAACAGCCGCAGAAACGGCCTGACCCACCAGACCTGCGCCCAGCGCGCGTTGATCCCGAAGGCTATCTCCCTGGGGAACCAGCATGCGAGCAGGGCCACGTCCAGAAACGACGTGTGGTTGGGTATGACCAGGACCGGCTCCCCCTCCTTGGGCACGTTCCCGAGGCCCCTCACCTCCGGGGAATAGAGGATCCTGATGACCAAGGACGCCGCCTGGCGCACGGCCTCCCGCGGCAGGAACCAGAGCGTGGCGGCGGCCGCGGCCGCCGCGGTCGCCGCCAGGAACAGGAAGAGCTGCGGGATCCCGAGCCCCGCGAGCCCGAAGAGGGCCGCGATCCCGGCCCCCGCCGCCATGAACAGGGAATTCATGACGTTGCCGGCGGCTATCACGCGGGAGCGCGAGGCCTCCGGGGCCCTGTGCTGGATGACCGCGTTGAAGGGCACGGCGAAGAAGCCGGCGGCCGCCGCCGTCAGGAACGCGAGAAGCGCGAGCCGCATGTAGGTCCAGTCCGCGACGAATGCCTCCGCCCCCACGCTCAGGGGAGGGGCGGGCGGGAGCGTCGCCGCGCACCGCGCGAACAGCACGAGCAGCACGGCCAGGGCCGCCGCGCTGGCCGGGGCGAGGCGCGCCGACACCTCTCCCTTGAGGAAGGCCTGCACCCCCAGGGCCCCCGCGGCCACGCCCAGCGCGAAAAGCGAGACCATGAGCGTTCCGGCGGCGGGGGTGCCGCCCGCGTAGGCGGAGACCAGGACAGGCGTCTGCGCCAGCAGCACGCTCCCCACCCCCCAGAACCAGCTGGCCGCGAGGATGGACAGCCACACCTCCCTTTGGGAGCGGGCGTCCCTGAGTATCGAGAGAGCCGAGCCCAGGATGTTGGCCCGCACGCTCAAGGCCCCGTCGCCTTCCCTGGACTGAGGCTGCCTGAGGGCGAGGGCCAGCCCGGCGAGCGAGACCAGAACCAGGCCGATGGGCACCGCCGGCCCGGTCCCGGGCAGATCGGCTGAGACGCCGAAGGCGGCGCCGGCCGCGGCGGCGGCGGCCTGGGCCTCCGCGCCCGCGGCCCCGGAGGAGGCGCCCAGATAGGATCCCGCCACCGTCCCCAGCACTATGGCCACGAAGGTCGCGCCCTCCACCAGGCCGTTTCCGGGGATCAGACCCTTTTCCGGGAGGATCTCGGGAAGCAGGCTGTACTTCACCGGCCCGAAAAGGGCGCTCTGGAGGCCCATCAGGAAGACCGCGGCCATGAGCGGCCACAGCCAGCCCTGGAAGAAGAAGAAGGCGGCGATCCCCACGAAGACGAGCTCCAGGGCCTTGTAGGCCTTGAGGAGCGAGGACTTCCGGAAGCGGTCGGCCATCTCCCCGGCGGGGGCGGAGAACAGGAAGAAAGGCAGGATCATCAGCCCGGTCGCCAGGCTCGAGTAGGCGGACTTGTCTTCCGGGCCGAGGCCGGCCGCCCCGAAGGCCAGAAGGGCTATCAGCGCCTGGCGCATGAAGTTGTCGTTGAACGCGCCGAGGGCCATGCTGGAGAAGAAGGGCCAGAAGGCCCTGTCCTTCAGGATTTTGACGTAAGGCATGGGTGGGGCAGTCCTCTGGGGGAACCTCGCGGGGAGCTGGCATGGCGGGAGGGAAAGACCCTGGCCCGCCGCGGCGTTAAAAGGCCTCTTTCGCGCCATGTTACCACAGAGCCCGAGGCCCCGCATTCAGCCGGGCGCTTGCGAAAACAGGCCGTTCCGGGTAATCTTCCCTATGTCCCGCGCGGCCGCGCTTACCGGCCGGCGGCAACCCTCCCCGCCCCCCGGGATCCCATGAACCCCGTCTCCGCCCGCAAGTACTACCGGTCGCTCGCGCCGCTCCTTCCCCCTGAGGCCCTGTGCCGGAGGCCTTCCTGGCGGGAGATCTTCGGGAGGGAGGCGCCGCTGGAGCTGGAGATAGGCTTCGGGAACGGCGAGCGCCTCCACCGCTCCACCCTGGCCGCGCCCGACCGGGACTTCGTGGGCATCGAGATCTCCTGGCCGAGCGTGAAACGGGCCTTGAGGCGCCTGGGGGCCCCCCCGCGCGCCAACGCCAGGCTCATCTGCATGCCGGCCGCCCCCGCCCTCCGCCACTGCTTCCCCGAAGAATCCCTCGCCGGGGCCGTGGCCCTCTTCCCGGTCCCCTGGCCCAAGGAGAGGCACGCGAACAAGCGGCTCTTCTCCAGGGGGTTTCTGGACCTTCTGGCCAGCAGGCTCTCCGAGGGCGCCCGCTTCCTCATGGTCACCGACGACCCGACCCTCGCCTCCTGGACCCTCGCCCAGTCCGCAGGCTCGGCCCTCCCGCTCTCGCTCACGGAGAAAGAAGCCGGGGCCGACACCAAGTACGGCCGCAAGTGGGAGGGCCTGGGCGCCCGGAGCTTCTTTCACCTGGAAGGCTCGCGCGCCTTCCGCCCCTCCCTTCCCCCGCCGGGCCGAGCCGACATGCAGCCGACTTTCCTTCCGTCCCTCGATCCCGAAAACTACAGCCCCCAGGGAATCTCAGGGGAGACGAGCGTGGTCTTCAGGGGGCTTCTCTTCGACACTGAACGACAGGAGGGCCTCCTCAACACCAAAGTGGTGGACGGGTCCTTCGTACAGGAGTTCTTCATCCGCCTACGCCCCGAAGGCGACGGCCGCTGGAGGCTGTACCCCGCCTTCCCGCACCTGCTCTTCCCCACGGAAGGCGTGCGCGCGGCGCTCAGGCTGGCGGCGGGGGATGACTTCTGATGCCTCCTGACGGCCCCGGCGCGGCCCCGGACCTGCGGGAGCGCCTCAGGGGCCGGGTGGCGCGCGTGCTCTTCCTGGACGGCCTGACCGGAGAGGGCAGGATAGTCGCTGACGCCGGCTCCGGCGCCCCGGTGGAAGCCAGAGGCCCCTTCGGGCTCCCTGCGGTCGGCGAGTCCGCCGAGCTTGCCGGGTCCTTCGCGCCCGGCCCTGGGCCGCAGGTCTTCCTGGCGGAGGAGGTCATCCTGACCCCGCCGCGGGACCCGGAAGGGCTCGCGGCGTTCCTCTCCGCCGGCTACATAGAGGGACTGGACACCGCGCTGGCCCGGTCCCTGGTCAGGGCCTTCGGTGCGGAACTCCTGAAAATCCTCGCCGAGGCCCCGGAACGGCTGGCGGGCGCGCCCGGCCTTCCGCCAGGGGCCAGGGAGGCCGTCATCAGCGGGGCGCACTTCTTCCTGGCCCTTAAGGACCTTGCCTCGGCCCTGGCCCCCCTGGGGCTGGGCCCGGTGCCCGCCGCCCTGCTCCTCAAAAGCCTCGGCCGCGCGGAAAGCCGCCCCGAGGGGGTCCAAGACGTCCTCACGGATCCCTGGAAACTGGCCTCAGCCCTCCGTATCCTGGGCCCCTCCGTCTTCCGAAGGCTGGCTGCAAGGCAGGCGGTCCGGCAAGGCGGCAGGCCGGGCCCTGGGCAGACAGCCCGCTTAAGCCCGGAGCCGACAGGCCGGCCAAGCACAGATCTGTCAAGCGGCCGGCCAGACTCAGGGCTGTCAAACGATCGGCCAGGCTCAGGCCTGTCAAGCGGCCGGCCCGGCACAAAGCAGGCAGCCCTGCCAAGCGGCCCCGCGATCCTCCAGCAGGGCTGGAGGATCGCGGGGCCAAGAGCTTCAGCTCCGCCGCCTGGCCTCTGGGATAGGGCGCAACCGCTTCTTGCGGGGGAGATGGCGGCCGTGCTTCACGCGTTGCGGGCCAGGGGGATCCCTTCCGTCAGCGAGCGGGCGCTTTCCGAAGCGGTGGCGCCGCCCGCCTCCGGGCCCGGCTCCCTGGAGGGCGAGGCGTTCAAGCCGGTCCTCGACCGGCTCCTCGTCAGGGGCTCGCTCTGCCTGGAGCGGCCGGAGGGCCCGGCCTGCCCTGACGGGCGGCGGGTCATGCTCCCGGAAAGCCTCGCGGAGATCAGGGCGGTCGAGCGGGGACTGGCCGCGCTCGTGGCAGCCCCTTTCCCGGAGGCGTTCCCTCCGGAAGCCCAGGCAGTGGCCTTCTCGGAGGCCCTCTGCGGCTTCGCCCTCGACCCTGGCCAGCGCGAGGCGCTCCGGGCGGTCGCCGGCCGGAAGGCCGCCCTGGTCATCGGCCCGCGGGGATCTGGCAAGAAGCTCCTGGCGGCGCTTCTCCGCGAGGTCTTCAGGGACAGGGGGCTTCCCGCGGCTCTCGCCTCGGTCACCCGCAGGGGGGCCCTTGAGCTCTCCCTTGCCGCCGGGGCCCCGGCGGCGGCGGCCGAGGACCTTCTGGAATTTTCCCCGGAAGCCGGGGCGTACATCCGGGGCCCCGTAAACCCTTTTCCGCCGGGCCTTCTGGCCGTGTGCGAGGCCGAACTGCTCGCTCCGGGACAGCTTGCGCGGCTGCTGGGCGCCCTGTCCCCCGGCTCCGCGCTCGCCCTGTTCGCCGACCCCTGGCGGCTTCCGCCTCCGGAGGCCGCGGAGGCGGCCTTCGGCCGCGGGGCAGCCGGCCTTAGGGCAGCCCATGAGCCCGAGACGAGCCCCGGCCTTGACGTCCAGGAGGCTCCGCCCTCCGGCATCCCGCGCTGGCTGGCAACCCTGGCGGAGGGGAAGCCAGAACCCGCCGGCCAAGCCAGGAGGCCCGCGCCTGGCGAGAGGCTCCTGAGGCCGGCCAAGCTCTGCGGGACCTACAGCCCTCCCGGCTCGGACCTGCTGGAGGCCCTGAGGCTCCTGCGGGAAGGAAAAGCCCATCCGGGCGCGCGGTCCCCTCGCGGGGATTTTTTCTGGCTGCCGGGCGAGGACGAGGCCGCCTTGGCCGCCAAGGCGGCAGTTCTCATCCGCGACCGCATCCCCCGCAAGCTCGGCATTCCGGGAAAAGACGCCTCCGTGGTCCTCACGGGCCCGGGGGGCGGCCCCCTGGGCCACAGGGCGCTGTCGGAGGCCGTCCACCGGGCTTTCCGCCGTGAGCTTCCCCCTCCCCTGACCCTGAACGGGCGCGACCTGAGGCCCGGCGGGCGCGTTCTTTTCTCCCGCGACGATCCCGCCCGCAGGGTCCTGCGCGGCGACCGGGGGCTGATAACCCGCGCCGGGCCTCAGGCCCTCGAGGCCACGATCGAGACGGAAGGCCGCAGCCTGAGCTACGGCCCGGGGCTCCTCCCTGAACTTCTCCCGGCCTGGGCCCTCACTGCGGCCTCGGCCCCGCCCTGGGCGCGCTTTCCGGCGGCCGTGGTGGCCCTGGGCAGGGGTTCCGAGAGGTCACTGGGCCGCATGGGTCTCTTCAGGGCGGCCTCTCTGGCGGAAAGGCTCCTGGTGATCACCGGCCCGCCGGGGGTATACGCCAGAGTGCTGGCCTCCCGGGCGCCCTGAAGCCGCGGCCCGCGGCCTGTCGGCCTCCCAGAACCCGTGCCTGCCGCTCTTCCGGCATCTGCGGCCAGCGGCCTTCCTGAACCAGCGGCATTCCGGCTTCCCGAAACCTGAGGCCTGCCGCCCGTTGGGCCGGGCTGCAGGAAATGGCGTCTCCCGCAAAGCCGCCGCGCACGGCAGCCGACGGCGTCAAGGCCGCCCTCTTCGCCCCCAGGGCAACCCGGCATTGACAAGCCTCCCCGGAAAGCCGATCCTGGAGCTGCAAAACTTCCGTTTTCAGCCCTCACCGGCCTTCAGCAGGCGCTCCCGGAGCCCCCCCTCAAGCCTCGCCTCTGGGGCCGGGCCGCCCCGGCCTCTCCAGCCCCCGCAGGCGAAAGCCCGCCCCGCGCCTGGCCCCTTTCCGGGCCATGACGCCGCCCCGCAGGCGGATCGCCGCCGCCACTTCACCCATTTGCAGCAGCGCCCCTTCCGGGGCGGGAGCCTTAAGGACCCATGCGCCTGTATTCATGGAACGTGAACGGCATCAGGGCCGCCGCCAAGAAAGAGCATTTCTTCGATTTTCTGGAGAACTCCCGTGCCGACCTCGTGGCCCTCCAGGAGACAAAGGCCGAGACCTCCCAGCTCGGCCCTGAACTCCTGAACCCCGCCGGGTTCCTGAGCTACTGGTCCAGCTCCAAGGCCAGGCGCGGCTACTCGGGGGTGGCCCTCTACTCCAGGGAAGAGCCGCTGAGCCTCGCCTTCGAGCTCCCGGACGCCGAATACGCGCAGGAGGGAAGGCTCATCCACGCCGAGTACCCCCGCTTCCACTTCCTCAACGTGTACTTCCCCAACGGCCAAAAGGACGAGGAGCGGCTGAGCTTCAAGATGGGCTATTACGGCGCCTTCCTCAGGCATGCGGAACGGCTCCGGAAGACGAAGCCTATAGTCGTCTGCGGCGACTTCAACACCGCCCACCGGGAGATCGATCTCGCCCGCCCCAAGGAGAACGAGACCGTCTCGGGGTTTCTGCCCATGGAAAGGGCCTGGCTGGACAGGTTCATCGCGAAAGGCTACGTCGACGCCTTCCGGAAGGCCAGAGGCGACACCAGGGGCGACTACTCCTGGTGGTCGTTCAGGGCCAACGCCCGCGCCAACAACGTGGGGTGGCGCATCGACTATTTCTTCGTGTCAAGCGAGCTGGCCCCCAGGATCAGGGAAGCCTGGCTGGAGCCGGGCGTCATGGGATCGGATCACTGCCCGGTGGGCCTGGAACTGGATATTTGATCGGCAATATTCAATATTTATCACAGAACATCTTGTCCGCCAGGCTCTTTTTTGAAGGCGAAATTTCACCGTGAAGCTCAAATATTCGCCGAAAAACCAGGAATAAGCGCGTGATCCATCGGGAAAACCATCTTTAAAAAAAGCAAACGGCTCAGGGGGGGCGCCGCACAGGGAACGCCGCTGAATCTGGCGTCAGATGCCAGATAATCCAAGCGGCTCAGAATCAAGAGGCGTATGCGACTAAAGCCCGGCGGCGTCTACGGGACATGCGTGACGGGGTCACCCCGCGCTCAGGGAAAGTTTTGACGGAAAAAAGAAATTAATTTTCCCGGCGCCTTCGGCAAGGCAATGAATGGCTTCCCGGCCAGCGGCATAAATGCCATGACTAGCATGGCAATCACGCGGATTTTATATGCGGCCGCCGATTGAACGTATCGATTGTCCGTGATGCATCTAAAATTTCTCCAGATGAACCTGCGGCAAAACATGTCATTCACGTGGAGACAAAACGTACCGGCTATCTTCCGGCTCTTCCGGATTTCCATGCCGCCCCGCGCGTTCCATGACAGGGAGCGGCAAAGATCCCGCCGTCATCATCTGAAACGTTCGGGTAACATGCCGTTTCACAGGCGCTGCGGCGCCCCTGCCGGCTCGCTATACCGAAAGACAGGCGCCGCCTTCCGCGTGTTACAAGGCATGGGCATCCTGAAACCATGTTTTCATGCGCCCAATGCAATGGCTGGCCTGCCGGACCGAGCCTACGCTTCATGGGCTCCCTCACGATTCCAGACAAGACCCGGGGCTGGCGTGCCGGCCGGGTTTTAAACATGGAACCCGGAACTCCCGCCTCTCATGAGATGCGGCGATTTATCCGGTCGCCGCCGGCACCGTTGATTCCGTCACATGATTACACGGCGGCGCAACACCCCAACAAGGCACGGGGCCGGAACGCTCTTCCCCCCCTTCAGCCCCAGCCTGCTTTTCCGGAGTCTCAGGCGCCTGCGCGATCGCCGGTTATTCAGGCTTTTCCTTGATCCCTCCCCGGCATTCCCAGGCAGTAATCATCCTTCTGTCATCATTAATGACAGCCCCTAAAAGAACGCGGTTCCGTGAGGCGCCGGCGTAATTTTTTGCTTTGATCTGTTCCAAGGCGGCGGCGGCAAGCTTAGCGTCGTCCGCGTCGCCATGGGATACTTTTATTTCCACGACCCAGGTAAAGTCATCGAATTTAAGGACAAAATCGGCCCTGCCGAAATTTGCGTGTTTCTCCGCCTGAAACATTAAGCCGGAAGCGTAAAAAAACGTAAAGAGACCAAGACAGTAAAAATACCCGTCCCTTTTGTTTGATTGGTAATAGTCGTAAGGGTATTCGGACAAAACCTTGTTGATTTGTTCCGTGAATGCGTCTGCATCACGGTTCATTAAGGCTTTCTTCAAGTCCATGCAGGCGTTGTCGGCGGTCTCAGGTCTTTTAAAATAGCTTCTCAATAAATGCAACGCCATTGAATTCCTTACTTCCGTGTTGGGATAATCCAGAAGAAATGACCCCTGTTCCGGGCTGGGCCGCAGACTCAAATAGCCAAGCTGCAAAAGAAAAACAGCATCGAAATCGCCTCCGTTATCGGCCGGTTTGACGATCATGTCCTCTAAAACCGAAATTTCATGAAAATCCTCTAATTTAAGCTTATTATTCCAATTTGCTTTTGAAATCTAACTATTGTAGAATTCAAGTCATGGAGGTGCCCCATGTCTCGTACTACTACATACACTCAAGAGCAAGTTGACAGAGCAAAAGCTATAAGAGATAAACCGGAGAATCTGAGAGAGTATA
>JAITRL010000143.1 GCA_031288415.1 Deltaproteobacteria bacterium
TCCAGGTTCATTTTCGCGATCTCGTCGACAGTGAATTTTTTCAGCAGGTCACCGTGATCGGTGAGATAGGTCAGTCCAGCCATTTTGAAAACCTCCAACAGCTCGGGGCAAATCTCAAGATCAGGGTCATCCAGGTGGAACCTGATAAAAACGAAGGCAAGAGCCGCCTTTTCGAGGTCGTCGCCGTAGTTCAGCGATAAAATCAGGTTCTTGAGCTCTTCGGCGTATTTAGGGACTGTTTTCTTACGGTTTTTCCCGGTGACCTTTGCGGCAAGGCTCGACGCCAGCATAAGCACGGAGAACAGGTTGTTGCCGGTCTCCTTGACCCTCTCCGGGGTGAAGTCGGAGGCGAAGAGCACGGGGAAAACCAGCCGGTCCTCGTATCCGCCGAACTCCGCGCGGTAGGGGGGGACCTTTCGGCTGTCTCCGGTCGCCAGGAGAATCCCCAGCGTGACTCCGGGCGGCCGGGTCGTTTTGACGGCGATGTTCAACCGTTCCATGCGGAAGCGCATGAGAGGGTCATATCGCTCCTGCTGCTCGATGAACAGCCTTATGAGCGGCCTGTCGGACTTTGGATCGAATTTCCTGCCGATGAACTCGAAAAACAGCCTTCGGTACTCCTTGCAGTTAAGCGCCTGCAGAATCATGAGGACGTCCGTTTTCCGCATTCCGTCAGAATCGTAGATTTCCGGGCTGAACTGGATTTCAGGCCGCGCGCCGGCTGAAAGGAGCCTGATGACGTGAGGCGCGGACAGCCGCAGAAACTCCTGCCAAAAATCCAAAATGAAGGACTTCCAAAGCCTGTCTATAAACAGCGGCAGGTCCCGGGAGCAGCGGGTCATCAGGAAGGCCAGGATTATTTCGATTTGCGTCTGGGGAATTTCCTGCATCGGTACGATTTTTCCCGCCTTTCCCGCGCCGCCGGCATCCGTGCCGCGGCCCCGATCTGAAATTTAGGCCCCCTCTTCATGGTTGTCAAGGAGAATCGGCTGACAAGGAAAAACCGTTCAGCCGTTCAGGCAACCGTGCTTTGCGAAGCTGCTTAAGTTTTGTTTTGATATGCTGTTATAAGCAACTTTAATAAATAAGATAGTGGAAGAGGTGCACGTGCCCTGCATTGGAAAGCCTGGAGGCGGCGTGGCGGAGCCCGGCAGGCGGCAGGGCTGAGCCGGAGGAGGCTAGGCGGACTTGACCCCTTCAGGAGCCCCCTCCCCTTACGGCTTGCGCCCGGCCGGAAGGGCCGCGCCTGGCTTATCGCGGCCGGCCGCGGCCGAGGCGGGGCCAAGGGTCAGGCAGGGAGGCAGCTCTCCCCCCGCCCCAAAGCAAGGCGGAGGGCGGGCGCAGGCCCGGGCGCCCTGGCCGCCGACGGCCGATTCTAGCGGGCGGGAATTAGCCGGCTCGGGCGGCAGCCGCCTGGCCGGGACGGCAGCATTTAACGGAGTACGCGGCCTCAGGACAGCCCCTGGCCTTCGCGGGGGAGGCCTCCGCGCCATCGGCCTTCTCCGCGGCGCCTGCCCCGATGCCGACGCGGCTGACGGGCCGGCCGAAGATCCCTGCCCGGCCGGCGGCGGCTTCAGCATCGGGGGGCGCCGCGGCCGGCCTCGGTTCCGCAAAGGTTAAGGGGGATATCCTGGAGGGAGGGCCTGAGTTCGCGGGCCGGCCTCCCTTCGGCCGGCAAAACGCGCCGCGGGGCTTCGCGGCCTAAAGCCGGAGGGTCATGACGGCGCGGGCCGCGGAACCCGGGGGGCGGGAGGCGCGCTCCTCCAGGCGATGCCCTGCGCGCCGCGGTCCGTTCAGGACATGGGAAGCCGGGGGCGGCCCCGCCCGGCCGCGGCGGGAAAATCCCGCGCCGGAGGCGATGACAGGCGCTCAGGGAAGATTCCGCGAATTTGCGGGAAGTCGTTTTCAGGAGTGAGCCCCGCGCCGCGGCGCGCGGGCTTGCGCATCCTCGCGCCGCGCATGTTCCGGCGTCGCCGGCCTGCGGCGACCGCCCCCGGGCCCGCCGCCGGTTCAGGGGAGGGGGGGCTCAAGGGGCCCCCCTCGGGCCCGCCGCCGGTTCAGGGGAGGGGAGGCTCAAGGGGCCGCCGCAGGGAGGGCCGCCGATTACAGGGAGAGGAGGGTCAAGGGGCCGCCGCAGGGAGCGTGCCGCGCAACTCCGCGCAACGGCGCGCGGCGCTTGAGGCTGAAGGCGCCGCCGGGCGCCTGGCAAGGAGCAGGGGCCGGTTGCCGGACAGGGCAGGCGGCGGGAGCGGGAACATCGCCCCAAGATCGGTTAGCGCCAACTGGCAGTGGCAGGGCGGACAGGCGCCGCCTCCCCCGGCGCCGGGGCAGGCCCCTGTGCGGGGCAGGGGCTTGGCGGCAGCAGGAGGCGCGCGGCCGAACCGGGGGGCGGCGCCGGTTTTGCTTATGTCTTGCTTATGCCTCCTTTGCGCGGCGAGGCGCCAACAGCGGCCTGTGGCCCTCTCCGCCTTTGCAGGGGCAAGGCCCGCGCGGCGGCCGCCTTTGGGGCTCCTTGCGGCCCGCGCCCGCCGCGGGCGCGGGCCTTGCCGCAGGTGTCGGCTGGCGCCGGTCGACCGCCTTGGGCGACGCCTGCGCCGCCGTCCGCGGCTTGCGGTTTTCCCGTACGGGCTTGCGGCCGATCCGGGACTCGCCTCCCGGCTGCCGGCGGGCGCATCCCGGAAGGCATTTCCCCGACCGATCGGCTATAATCGGCCTGAAAAGGACGGCGGCCCCCGCCGCCGTCCCCTCCTGCCGAAAAGCAGCCGCCCCCGAGCCCCGGAGTCCGGCGCCCCTTGGGCCGCGACCCTGCGGCTCGGCTTTGCGCCGGCCCTGAAAGGCCGGCAGCGCCGGAACATGAGGATCCCATGAGCACAGCCAACCAATACAACTTGACGCTCAAGTTGAGCGCGCTCCCGGACCTCGAATGCCATGTCATGAGGTTCCGGGGGAAGGCCGCCCTTAACGACCTTTACTCCATCGACGTCACCGCCCTCGCCTGGGCGGCCGACGCGGCGCGCCTGGGGGCGGGCGACCTGTTCGCGGGGGAGGCCTCCTTCGGGGTGCGCGACGGGTCCGCGCGCGCGGGAGAGGCCCCTGCCGGGGCCGCCTCGGCCTGGGACGCGGTATGGCACGGGGTGGTGACGGGCTTCCGGATGACCGGGAGCGCGGGGGACTGGGCCATCCTCGAGATCACCGTCGGGCCCGCCCTCTCGCGGCTCGAGGGGCAGATCCAGAGCCGCATCCACCTGGACGGGTCCAGCCTGGATGCGGTGCGCGACAGCCTCGTCTTCGGGGGGATCCCCTCCGACCGCTTCCGCTTCGACCTCGATCAGTCGGCCTACCCCAAACGGGACTTCGTGTTCCAGCACGAGGAGGATCTCTGGCTCTTCACGCGCCGCCTGCTCGAGCGCGAGGGCGTGGGCCTCAGGTTCGACCAGGCCGGAAGCGGCGACGTGGCGGTCTTCACCAGCGGCAACTCCCGGTTCCCCCAGCTGACGGACGGGGACTCGGAGCTCAAGGCCCGGGCCGTGGAGGTCTCGGGCCTGGGATCGGGGGACGGTTCCCCCGAGCTCCACTTCATGAGTTCCGAGTCCCGCGTGCCCAAGGCCAAGGTGCTGCTCAAGGACTACAACTGGGAGAACCCGAACCGGCCGCTCACGGCGCGGCTGGATGTGGCCCCCTACGGCCGGGGCGAGATCTACCTTTACGGGGAGAACTTCGACACCGAGGCGGAAGGCCTGCGCCTTGCCGGGATCAGGCGCGAGGAGGAGCTGTGGGCCGCCGAGACCTTCCGCGCCTCGGCCAGGATCCCAGGCATCATGCCGGGCCTGACCCTGGAGGTCTCCCGGGCCGGGAACCCGGCCTTCAACGGCCGCTACCTCGTCACGGGCACGGCCATGCGCGGCAGCCAGGCCGCCCGGGTGGCCTCCGGCCTCGGGGTGGACCCGGCAGCGGCCGGGCCTGAGGCAGGCGCCGAGCTGGAGGAGATCGTCCACGATGTCACCATGACCCGCCTGGACGTGCCGTACCGGCCGCGGAGGGTCACGCCGCGGCCCAAGGCGGCCGGCCAGGTGACCGCCTGGATTGACGGGGAGGGCTCCGGGGACACGCCGGAGATCGACGGCTACGGCCGCTACAAGGTGCTCTTCCCCCAGGACCTCTCCGGGCGCGCCAACGGCAAGGCCAGCTCCTGGATCCGCATGGCCCAGCCTTACGTCGGCGCGGGCTACGGCCAGAACTTCCCGCTCACGCCGGGGACGGAGGTGCTGGTCTCCTTCGTGGACGGGAACCCGGACCGGCCGGTCATCACCGGCGCGGTGGCCAACGCCGAGACGGGGAACATCGTCAACTCCGCGGTACCCAACGTCTCGGGGCTGGGCACCAAAGGGGGCGGGTCGCTCATCTTCAGCAACACGCCGGGCAAGCAGAGGGCCGCCCTCTCCGGGGGATCGGACAGGGGGCACTTCGCCATCGCCGCGGGGAGCCCCACCACCGCAGCGCTCACCGCGGACATCGCCTCCACCACCGCCACCGCCTCCATCAACACTGACATCTTCACCAGCACCAACACCGTCGGCCACTGCTTCGCCATCAACGCCTCGGACACCATCGTCAGGAAGACCGCCCTGGTGATGGCGAGCCTCCGCGAGGCCGCCGAGGGCGCAGCGGCGGCCGCTTACCTGCGGACCGTTGAAGACCCAACGATGCCGCCCGAGCTGGCGAACAACATCGCCGTCATGGTCGACTACTGCATCTCCCCCCTGCAGCCCATCATCAGCCAGATCGTGACCAAGGCGACCGCGCCCGAGCCGGATCCGCGCCTCCCCGACACTAACCTGCTGAGCCTCGTGAGCGACACCAAGGGATCCTCGGCCACCTGGTACAGCAGGGCGCCTTACTCGCTCGGCACCATGTCCGTCTGGCTCACGGGCTTTCTCATGCTCATGAAGTCCGCCCGGGACGTCATGACCAGCTCCCTGAAGGTCGATCAGCAGGATAAGGCGAACAAGGAGGACACCAAGTCGAGCGGGACCCAGAAAAAATACTCCATGGGCTTGGCCATGACCTCCACCATCCCGGCCGTGCTCGTCGACATCCTGGTCCTCTTCAAGCTCATGGGGGCCCTGTCGGATGCCAAGAAGGGGCAGAACGCGCAGGGGATCCTCGTCCAGAGCAAGGACGCCTACGTGGACGTCCTGTCCGAGACATGGGCGGGGGTGGGCGCCAAAAGCGGTCCCGTGATCATCGAGTCGATCAACGCCCTGGCCTCGGACGACATGCGCAGCCCGGACTGCCTCGCCCTCAGCGGGTCCGGCGCCGCCGCCTGCCTGGCGGACGAGCGGGGGGGGCCGGTCCCTGCCGACATCACATCCGGCAACGGGGTGCTCCTCCACAGCCCGCTCGTGCGCACCCTGTGCGATGATCTTTCGCTCACCGCCACGAAGAGGGTGGCCGTCAAGACGCCCGGGGCCGTCACCATCCAGACCGGCCCGAACCAGAAGGCCACCGTGCCTTCAGTCACGAACATCACCGGCATCCAGAACAGGGTGGTGAAAATGAGCGGCCCGGTGGTCGAAAGCGGCGTCGAGATCTCGGCCGCAGCCCCGGACTCCGATATCGTGATCCGGACCGTCAACGGCGGCTCGATCATCGTGGCCGCGGGGACCGGGTCCGGCGCGGACTGGTCGGCCGCCCCGACGCTCTCGCTCGAGGAGTCCAAGGCGCTCCTGCAGCAGGGCAACAACGTCGGGCTTCTTATGCAGGCAAGCAGCGCGGAACTTAAGGTGGGCGCCAACGCCAAGCTTTCCATTTCCGCCGGGGCCGCCAAGCTGACCCAGAGCGCTGGCAACGAGCTTTCCATAGCCCAGGCCGAGGCCAAGCTCTCCAGCCAGACGGCCGCCTCGGTCGCGGGGGGGCCTGCGAAGCTGGAGCTTTCCGCCGCCGGCGCCAAGATAGACGCCGGCCCGGGCATGGTGCAGGTCACCGGCATGATGATCAAGCTGGGCTGATGCCCGGGCCGCCGCTCCCCCGGGGCCCGGGCCGCAGGGCGGCAAGGGCGCCGGGGCCCTGCCGGGCGGCCGGCGGCCTGCGGCAGGGCCGCACGGGCGGCCGGGCCTTAAGGACGGCCTTCCCGAAGGCCGGCGGCGATTCCGAGGACGGCGGCGATTCCGAAGCAAGGACCCTTTTCCACATGGCCTTAAGCCCCGAAGATCTCAAAAGCGCCGCGGCCGACCCGATCCCGGGGGACTCGCCTGCGGGAAGGGACGTGCGCCTGGAACCGGACTTCGCGTCGCTGCAGGCGGAGATCGACAAGCTCAGCTCCCTGTCCGGGGCCCAAGGCGGCGTGAACTGGCCTCTGGCCGAGTCCCTGGCGGCCAGGATACTCAAGGAGTCCTCCAAGGATATCCTGGCCGCGGCGTACCTGGCGGCGGCCGTGTGCGAGAACGGGGGGCCCGGGGCCGTCGCGGACGGCGCGGGTTTTCTCGCGGACTTCCTGGAGGCCTGGTGGCCCCGCCTCTTTCCCCCCCTCAAGCGCTTCCGGGCGAGGGCCAACGCCGTCGAATGGTGGCGGGACAAGGCTGTCCAGCTGATCGGCAGGTACCAGGGCCCTCCCCTCCCCCGGGCCGCGGTGGACCGCGTCGCGGCCGCGGCGGAGCGCCTGGACAAGGTCCTGGCGGCCGCGGACGGGAATCTCCCTTCGG
>JAITRL010000256.1 GCA_031288415.1 Deltaproteobacteria bacterium
GGCCGAACGTCGACAGTCCCGGTCCCATCCGGAAGAGAACATCATCAAGAGTAGGCAGAACCCAATGGTCCGAGCCGGGGAGGATAGGATAAGGTCCGAAGGGCCCCGGAAGGCGTCCGAAAGATGGTGAGGAAGGAGTAGAATTTGCCGAAACGCTCTCGATTAGGGGGACCTCCGGACGAACGCATGGAACCGAGCCTGCTGGAAAACGCCCTGGCATATGAGAACATGCTGGAGGCCGCGAAGCAGGCGGTCAGGAACAAAGGCGCTCCGGGCATCGACCGGATGACAGTGGACGAGCTGTTGCCCTACCTGGAGAAGAATCACGAGAAGCTCGTCGGGTGTATTCTTAACGGCAGATACAGGCCCAGGCCGGCAAGCGGGTGGAAATCCCGAAACCGGACGGGGGGGTGCGGCTGCTGGGAATCCCAACGGTCATAGACCGTATGGTGCAGCAGTCCATAGCCCAGGTCCTTGTGCCCGTGTTCGAACCAGTCTTCTCAGAGCACAGCTGCGGCTTCCGGCCCGGCCGGAGCGCGCACGACGCTGTGCGGGAAGCGTACGGGTACTACAAGGAGGGGTACTCCCACGTGGTCGACATCGACATGGCCAAGTACTTCGATTCGAAGCCATGACAGGCTCCTCGACATTCTGAGGGGGCACGTGGCCGACAAACCCCTCATCTCGCTCATCCGGAAATTCCTCAAGAGCGGGGTGATGGAGGGCGGGCTGGCAAGCCCGACCGCGCAAGGGGCGCCGCAAGGCGGCCCGCTGAGCCCCGTGCTAAGCAACATTTACCTTGACCAGTTCGACTGGATGCTTGAGGGAAGGGGCCTCAAGTTCGTAAGGCATGCCGACGACTGCAACATCTACATGAAATCCCGAAGGGCGGCGGAAAGGGTGATGCAAAGCTCCGCCCGCTTCCTGGAAGGAGAACTCAAGCTCAAGGTCAACCGGGAGAAAAGCCGGGTTGGCTCCCCCCTGAAGCTTAAGTTTTTGGGCTTCTCCCTGTGGAAAATCGGTGACAGGTCCGGGATAAGGCCCCACGAGAAAAGCCTCAGGCGGTTCAAGGACAAGGTGATACTGATCACCAAGAGGAACCGGGGGCGGTCGGTGACGTCCATACTGATTGAGCTGAAGCGGTACGTCAGGGGGTGGCTCGGATACTACCGGCTGGCCTCCCTGTCCGCCAGGCTCAGGGACCTGGACGGCTGGATTCGCTCGCGAATCCGCATGTACATCTGGAAGCAATGGAAACGAGTCAGAACGAGGTTCGCAAACCTCCGGAGACTCGGTCAGGGCAAGGTGCAGGCGTGGAAGTGGGCCAATACCCGCAAGGGATACTGGCGCACGGCCCACAGCCAGATACTCTCCATGACGCTGACCAACCAGCACCTGGAAGGGTTGGGACTCCTGAACATGTCCAAACTCTACCGGGAGTTGGCCTCATAGTTCGAAACGTGTTGACGAACCGCCGTATGCCGAACGGCACGTACGGTGGTGTGGGAGGGGGCAGGGTGAGCCTGCCCCCTACCCGATTGGCCATTAGGTCTAACATGGCCGTAAACATAACTAATTGAGAACTAAAAATCAACAGTCGGCATTGTCAACATTTTTTTATAGGTGAATTATGTGACTCTTGGGCTTAATTTGCGTTAATCACAGGATTATCCATGCGTCAGGCGCCAGGCGTCATCGGCAGGCCAGACGTGTCTCAAGTTCTTGGATGACCTGAATCCAAAAGGGAGAAACGGCAGAACTATTGCAAATCAAATGAAATGGAGAGAGTAAGGGCGAAGATTGAGTGGAAGAACGGGGAGGTTGGGGAGGCAAGCGGCCAGGGGGGGTGAACGGATACGCTCAGGCCGCTTTCCGGTCGGACGGCCTGAGGCCTGGCGAGGCGAGGCGAGGCGACAAGGCCTGCGGCGAGTCGCCGCCTCCGCCGATCCGGCCTGCCGGTAAGCTTACGGTCCAAGGGCCACGGTTGAGCCGCCGCTTCCGGGACGTTTGCCGTCGGCGCGGGCCGCGCCAGGTCTCCCTGGGCAGGGGCGTTGGCTCTCCCCTCATGCGCCTTCCCCGTTCAAGCCCCGCCCTCAGGCGGCGTGAGGCCGGGCGCCTTCGGAGGAAAGCCGGCCCTCCCGGACTTTGCTTTGTTTTAAGGCCCGTCCGTTGCGGAACGCCTGTCCTGCGGGTTCTGTCCGACAGGCCGAGGTTTCGCCGTCGGCTTCTTTCAGGACCAAGCCTCGCGGAGTACGGAGGTCGGAGAGCCCCTTGCCCTTGGCCGACGGTTCCCGCCGCCGGGCCTCCGGCGGGCTTTCGCCGCCTATCAATGCCCCATTGCCCAGGGCACACGAAGAAAAAACCCGCCGGGCCTCGGGGTCAGGCGGGTTTCCGGCGCGCCGGCCGAAAGCGGCGCCCGACGGGTAAAACTCATGGCGGAGAGAAAGGGATTCGAACCCTTGAAAGCTTTCTCAAGCTTTAGACGATTTCGAGTCGCCCCCGATCGACCACTCCGGCATCTCTCCAGGACCGGCGGGGAGGCGCGGCGCTCGCCGGGGCCCCATGCCGCCTGAAGCATACCACATGACACGGCCCGGGAGGAAGGCCCCGCGCGCCTTCCCCGCGGCGCGCGGGGCGGCTCCCCTGAGGCTTTTTTCCGGCCTCCGCCCGGGGAAGGCGGGCGCCGGCGGTTACCTGGGGCTTCTCGGGGGAGGCGGGCGCCGCCTTGTCCCCGCCGCGCCGGCCTGACAGGTAATTTTCGGGCCACGGCCCCGGGCGTGTCAGGCCCAGACGCCAGCCACGCGCGCCCCGCAGAAGGGGCACTTCCCGTCCGCGCCCAGGGCGTCGCGGAAGACCGCGAAGCCGTCGCGCGAGACCACCGGCTCCCCGCAGCCGGGGCACAGGGTGTCGGCATAGCCGGAGCCCCTGGCGTTCCCGATATAGACGTGCCTGAGCCCCTGGGCCAGGCCGATCTCGCGGGCCCTCTCCAGGTCCTTCGGCTCCGTGGGGCTCAGGTGGGACTGGAGGCGCATGGGCGAAAAGCGGCTGATGTGCCAGGGGAGATGGGGGTCCAGGGCGGCCAGGAAGCCGGCCAGCCCCGCCAGCTCGGAGTCGGAGTCGTTGAGGCCCGGGATGAGCAGGGTCGTCGCCTCCACCCAGATGCCCAGCTCCCGAGCGCCGGAGATGCTGTCCAGCACGGGGGCGAGCCTCCCCTTGGCGACCTCGCGGTAGAAGGAGTCCGTGAAGCCCTTGAGGTCGATGTTCATGGCGCGCACGTGCGGGGCGACGGCTTCCAGGACTTTCCTTCCCATGAAGCCGTTGGTGACCCAGACCGAGGGGAGCCCGAGGGCGGCCGCGGCCTCCCCAACGTCCCTGGCGTACTCGAAGAATACCGTGGGCTCGCTGTAGGTGAAGGACAGGCTCTTCGCGCCCGTCTCCAGCGCGGCCCGGGCCAGCCCTCCGGGATCGGCCCGGCGCGCGCCCGCCCCCGGCCAGGACTCGTCCGGGCGGCTGAGGGAGGAGTTCTGGCAGCCCAGGCAGTCGAAGCTGCAGCCGGGGGCCCCCACCGAGAAGGTGAGGGTGCCGGGGAGAAAATGGTACAGGGGCTTCTTCTCGACCGGGTCGAGATTCAGGGCTCCGTCATAGCCGTAGTTCAGGGAGTAGAGCCTGCCCCCCTTAAGCTCCCTCACGCGGCAGAAGCCGCGCGCGCCCTCCTTGACGGCGCAGCCGCGCGCGCACAGGAGGCATCTCGCCCCGCCGCCGGGAAGCGGCTCCCACAGTTCCGCCTCTTTCACGGCCTCCCCCTTTCCGGCCCGGCCCTCAGAATTCCGTGAACATGATGAGGGCTATCCTCCGGCTGATGTCCTGCATGATCCAGTCGAGGGCCGCGGCCTCCTGCATGTCGGTCTGGCCCTGGTTGGAGGTCACGACGTAAGTCCGGCTGGAAAAAAAGACCCGCCTCTTGGAGACGGCCGGATCGCCGGGGGAGGCGCCCGGCCGGGTGAAGACCGCCTCCACGCTCACGCTCGCGGTGCGGCTGGAGGAGGATTCCGGCACCTCGGTGCCGGAGTCGGAATAGGTCTCCCACGAGGCGCTCCCCACCACCACGGAGAGCAGGGACAGCTTCAGAGTCCCCTGGGCGGGCGGCCCGGTGATCCTCAGGCCCGGAGTGCCCTCCAGCAGCTCGGTCACGTCGCGGGTGAGCTGCGGGCCCAGCCTCCCGAAGCGGGAGCGGTTCTCGGCGATGGGAATGTGGAGGCTCATCCCGCCTTCCGGGAGCCTCAGGCTGTAGGGGCTGGGGCTCACCGAATAGCCGCAGGACAGACATCCGGCGAGCGCGGCCAGGGCGGCCGCCAGGAGGGGGAGTCCGGTACGGGGTTTCACTTGTCGCCTCGGGGCTGTCCGGATAAGGGGAGCGCGGGGCGCCGCGCCTCGCCCGGACTGGAAAGGGCCTGCTTTGCCGGATCCGGGGGGGCCCCCCTTTCAGGAAGGCCAGGGGATTCCGAGCCGTATTCCCCCCTGGAGCCGCAGGTCCCGCCTTCCGGGAGGGCTTCGCGAATGCCTTGATCGACGAGGGCGAGCGGGGCGGCGTCTGAAGGCATGTCAACAGGGTCCCCGACCGCAGGTTCCTCAGGGTCCCCGGCCGCATCCCCGTCGCGGGCCGAGCCGGAGGAGGCTGCGGGGTCCCGGAGGCCGTCGGCCTCCAGGGCGCGAGCGAGGCCGCCCAGGACTCCGTTGACGAATGCCTGCGAATCGGAGTTCCCGAAGCCCTTGGCGAGCTCCACCGCCTCGTTCAGGCAGACCTTCACGGGGACGTTGGGCCTGAACCGCATCTCGAAACAGCCCAGGCGGATAAGGGCGCGGTCCACCGCGCTCATGCGGTCCAGGCGCCAGTTGGCGGAGGCCCCGTCTATGGCCGCGTCCAAGGCCTCAAGGTTGCGGGCGACGCCCAAATAGAGCCGCACGGCCAGGGGCCAGGCCTCCTTGAATTCGCCGGAGGAGACGCCCAGGGAGCTTTCGGCGTCAGAGTCAGGCGAGAAGCTTGCGAGGAACAGCCCCGGCTGCTCATCGTCCCGTCCGCCGGAGAGATCCCGCTGGAAGAGCAGCTGGAGGGCGATCTTCCGGGCGAGGCGGCTCCGCCGGGGCGGGGGCCCTGGCCAGGGGCGCGGGGCCGCGCCGGAGGAAGGGTCCTGGCTCGCCATCAGATGCCCTGGAGGCCGGGGAGCCCGGCGGGGCCGGGCCTTGCGGGGATAAGCCTCAGAAGGTTCGCGGTCTCGATGGCGGTGCAGACCGCGTCGAAGCCCTTGTTGCCGCTCTTGGCCCCCGCGCGGTCCGCGGCCTGCTCCAGGGAGTCGCAGGTGAGCACACCGAAGCCCACCGGCAGGCCGGTCGCGAGCTGCACCTGGGCCAGCCCCTTGGACACCTCGGCGGCCACGTAGTCGAAATGGGGGGTGCTCCCGCGGATAACCGCGCCCAGCGCACAGGCGGCGTCGTAGCGCCCGCTCCTGGCCAGGGCCTGGACCGCCAGGGGCAGCTCGAAGGCGCCCGGCACCCTCACCACCGTGAGATCCCCCTCGGCCCCGCCGTGGCGCAGGAAGGCGTCCACCGCCCCTTCCAGGAGCCTTTCGGTGACGAGGCTGTTGAAACGGCTGACCGCCAGGGCGAGCCGCAGGCCTGAGGCGGATATCTGGGCTTCCAGGATCAGATGCATGTGTGACACGCTCCGGCGGAGGCTTCCGCCTCAGGTAAACGTGACCCCCCGCTGTCCGGGAGGAATCGCGCAAGGAAGGGAAAATCGGGACGGGCGAAAAGGCCAGGAAAACCGGGTAGGCAGGAGAGGCAAAAACCCGGGTAGGCCGGAAAGCTTTTTTGGAAGGCCTGGAAAACCGGGAAGCTCTGGAAGGCCTGTAAGGTCAGGAAAACCGGGAAGGCCGGGAAGGCCGGGAAGGCAAAAAGCCTGGCAGGCCGGGAAAGTCAGGAAAACCGGAAAGCTCCGGAAAGCCGGCGCGGCCATCGCGTTCGGAGCGGCCCGAAGGCCGCAGGCGTTTACGCGGGCGGCTCCGCGTGCCTGCGGGGAGCGGCGAAAGGCCTGGCGGACAGGCCAGGCGCCTGCGGGGGCAGGTCCGTTCCCTGCGGCAGGCGGCCAGGGCCGGAGGGAACGCTTGGAAGGCGAAGGATCCGGAGGGCGGCGCGGCTGCCCCTTCCCGGCCAAGGCGCGGGAAGGGGAAACGGGCCCTCAGCGCCCTTCCTCCCTGGCGAGGCGGAGCATGTGTCCCATCTTGGCCCCCTTGGTAACCATGTACCTCTCGTTTTCGGGCCTGGGCGGAATCTCGATGGGGACCCTCTCCGCGACCGACAGGCCGTAGCCTTCCAGGGCCACCATCTTGGAAGGGTTGTTGGTCATGAGAAGCATGCTTTTGACGCCCAGGTCGCGCAGGACCTGGGCTCCCAGGCCGTAGTCCCGCAGATCCTCCTTGAAGCCCAGGGCTATGTTGGCCTCCACTGTGTCTGCCCCGCGGTCCTGAAGCTCGTAGGCCTTGATCTTGTTGACGAGCCCGATGCCGCGGCCCTCCTGCGGCACGTAGAGGATCACCCCGCGGCCCTTGAGGGAGATCTGGCGCATGGCCTCCCTGAGCTGCTCCCCGCAGTCGCACCTGTAGGAGCCCAGGGCGTCCCCGGTGAGGCACTGGGAGTGCACGCGGGTGAGCACGGGCTCCGGGAGGGAAAGGTCTCCCATGGCGAGAGCCAGGTACTCGCTCCGGTCCACCTTGGAGGAGTAGGCGTAAAGGTCGAAGACCCCGAAGGGGGTGGGCAGGACCGACTTGGCCTCCTGCTCCACCAGCCTCTCGTGGGCGAGCCTCCAGGCCACCAGGTCGGCCACGGAGACTATCTTCAGGCCGTGCCTCCCGGCGAACTTCTCCAGGTCCGGCATCCTGGACATGGTGCCGTCCTCGTTCATGATCTCGCAAATGACCCCGGCCGGGGCGAGGCCCGCGAGCCGGGCGAGGTCCACGGCCCCCTCGGTCTGCCCGGTGCGCACCAGCACCCCCCCCTCCCTGGCCCGCAGGGGGAAGATGTGTCCGGGGGTCACGATGTCGGAGGGCCCGGCGCCCTCCCTGGCTGCGGCGAGGATGGTGGCCGCCCGGTCGGCGGCGGAGATGCCCGTGGTCACCCCGCGCCTGGCCTCTATGGACACGGTGAAGGCCGTCTGGAAGGGGGAGAGGTTGCGGGCGGCCATCTGCTCGAGCCCGAGGGCGTCGCACTTCTCGGGGGTTAGGGGCAGGCAGATGAGGCCCCTGGCGTGGGTGACCATGAAGTTGACGGTTTCCGGGGTCACGAACTGCGCGGCCATGGTCAGGTCGCCCTCGTTCTCCCGGTCTTCGTCGTCCACGAGGATCACCATGCGCCCCTGCTGGATCTCCCTGATGGCCTCGTCGATGGTGGCAAGCGGCATAACGTGGATCGCTCCTTACTCCCCGCTGAGGGGGTCGCCTGGCCTCAGCCTCCCGGCCCGTGCTTGGGCTCAATATAGCACGGGCCGCGCGGCGAATAAAACAGGAGTCCCCTTAGGCGGGCGCCGGCGGCTCCAGAAAAGGCGCGGCAAAGGCGGGCCCTTTACTCTTCAGGCGACCGGAAGCCGGAAAGAAGCGCGTAAAGGGCCTTCTTGGGCGCTCCGGTGAGCCGCGCAAGTTCCCTGGCAGCCTCCGGAAGCGGCCGGGACTCAGCCCGGGCGGCCTCCCAGAGGGTTTTCAGGGCCGCCAGCGCGCGCGGGGAACACAAAGGGCCCTGGGCGGCCTCCAAAGATCCGGCCGGCCCGGCCGGAAAGTGTTCTTCCGAAAGGGCCTCCGGAGGCCTCGGCCCCGCGCCGAGCCCGCCGACGGCCCTGTCAGAGGCCCTGCGGGACCCTTCCGCCCCCTCTTCGGGCTCCCCGCAGGAGGCCGAAGGCTCCGCCTCGCGGGGCCCCTCGCCTGAGCCCTCAGGCGGCCATTCGCCTGCCCCTTCGCCCGGCCAGGCCGACGGCCCCCCGCCCGCCTCCTCAAGCGGCTCCCCGAAAAAGCCTCCCGCGCCACGCCGGGCCTTGGGGGCCCCCTCCACCACCAAGGTCAGCTCGCCCTTGCGGGGACGGGCGGTCACTTCCTCGAGGAGGCCCGCCAGGCCGCCGAAGAGGTATTCCTCGTGGAACTTGGTCATCTCCCTGGCGACGAGCGCCCGGCGCGGACCGAAGGCCGCGAGCATGTCCGCCAGGGACTCCGCGAGCCTGTGGGGGGCCTCGAAAAAGACCATGGGGTGGGCCAGGCCCCTGCGGCGGGCGAGCCATTCCCTGCGGGCGGAGGCCCTGGCCGGAGGGAACCCGCAGAAGGTGAAGGATCCGGCGGGGAAGCCCGAAGCGGACACCGCCGTGGTCACCGCCGACGGGCCCGGAATGGGGATCACCCGGAAACCCTCCGCGCGGGCGGCGGCGACCAGGGCCGCCCCTGGGTCCGAGACGCCAGGCGCCCCCGCGTCGGTAATGAGGGCCACCGACTGGCCCCGCGCAAGCGCGGCCCTCACCCGGGGCCAGGCGCGGGCGTGGCTCTGCTCGCGGTAGCTG
>JAITRL010000271.1 GCA_031288415.1 Deltaproteobacteria bacterium
GCAGCGGCGCCGGAACCGGGAATCTCTTCAGATTTTTCGTGGAGAGGAATCTAGGGCTCCTGTCCGCCGTAGGCTCGCTGAATTACGTGATTCCTTCCTCCCTTCTCACGGATGACGGATCCGCGGATTTGAGGAAGCATATCCTTGAAAAGTTTAGCATAATCAGTTTCGACGGCTTCGAGAACTCAAAATTGATTTTCCCTGACATTAACCGTCAGACGAGATTCGGGCTGATCCAGATCGAAAACTCAACCGCTCAGAAGCAAGAGATGAAAGCCCGCTTCATGCTGACTGACCCTGAAGCCCTGGATTCGGACAAAGGGGTTTACCGGTATCATGTCGATGATCTGAAAAGACTGTCCCCGAAACACTTAGCCTACCTGGAAATCAGCGACGTGGCGAGGCAATTTCCCCTGCTTGCCAAAATCCACGCTTCCCATAAGCCTTTAGACATGAAATGGCTTGACTTCAGCCAGGACCTGCACGCCACACGCGACAAGGCCCTGTTCCTGGATATACCAGGCGCAGGGCTCATCAGTATCTACGAGGGCAAGAAAATCGGGCAATTTCACTTCAACCGTGATCCGGCCGTGCTGTGGGCAGAGCCGGCGGTTCTGGAAAGACGCCTGTCAAAACGCAATGTCGACCGCCTTTTGGACGATGTCATGAAACAGTTCGCCGTTTCCGTCCATGAAATGGCGGATCCAAGGAAACTAACCCTTTCCCAGATGAAAGGAGCCAGACTTAAGAATTTTCTGCTCTGGGAATGCGGAACCGATAACCTGGCCGCGTTCGTCAGGCCGGGCCACCTTTTCACGAGGATCTTCTTCCGCGATGTTTCCAACGCAAGGAACGAGAGGACGGCAGTCGCCGCCGCCGCGCCTGCAGGGACATCATGCCTCCACAGCATCTGGGCGTCAATTCCCGGAAAGTACCTGTTCGAAGAAGAAAATCGGGTCATTCGTCTTGCCGAATTCCCTCCCGAACGCCTTTTCTTTGCCTTGGGCATCATCAACAGCATCCCGTTCGACTGGACAGCCCGGTTCTCCGTCTCCAAGCATGTCACTAAATCGATTCTCTTCAGAATCCCGTTTCCGCAACCGGATGATTCCTGTCTCACGGCACCGGGACTTTTCCGGGACCTCGCCCGCCACGCGGCCCTGCTGACCTTGAGTAACGCGCCTGATTTTTTTCCAGGGCTGGCCGACCGATTCGGCATAACCGAAGACGAGACGGCTATGACCGAAAAGCGATACGACGCCGTCATGGCAGGCGCCAGCGTGATCGCCGCGAGGATTTACGGACTTTCGGCCGGAGACATGGAGATCATGCTGGAAAGCTTCAGAGTCCTGAAAAACCAGCATCCAGGCTTCTTCGCGGAGCTTGTCAAACAGTCAAAGGAACGTCTCCCTTCCTGACATCGGCAACGGGCCGGCCTCCTGGCAAACGGCTATCCTTCCTGTTTCGGGTGCCCCAACGGCGAAAGAGCGGCGGCTTGGGTTTCCCGCGAAGGGCATGTCCGGCAGGCAAACGGCAAAAAGGAAGTTCGGCCAGCGGCTCTCAGACAGAGGATCAGCCCGTAACGCTGAATCCGAGATCTCCGGCGCCCAGCACCTCGCCATTCTCCTCGACATACGCGGCGACAGCCCTCAAAGGGCTCTCGTCTGATCCGTATTTCCTGAAATATTCGAGCGAGCCGATAATTATCAGCTCGTTTCTCGCCCGTGAAAACGCCACGTTAAGCCGCCTGGAATCCGTAAAGAAAGGCGTTTTCTTGACTGTGCGGGTCGTGCAGAAAATCGTGATTTCCGCCTCATCCCCCTGAAACGCGTCAACGGTGTTGACATCCAGCCGGTTAGCCTTGAAATCACACCCGTTGTCCATGAGCTTCTGGATAATAAGGCGTTTTTGGCCCTTGTAAGGCGTTATCACGGCGATCCGCGCCTGTTCGGGAGGGCACTTCCTCCTGATCCTGTTGAGAAGGAAGATGACCAGCCTCGCTTCACGCAGGTTCGAGGGGCTCACGCCGTTTCCGTCTGACTCGCGGAATTCAGATGATCCCACGTCGATGAATGTCAGGCTCCCGTCAAAGAAGAATGGGACCTTTTCCGCGACGTTGGGCCCGTTCGTCAGCATCCCATCGTAGAACAGCCTGCTGACCATGGTTCCGACAGACGCCGGCATCCTGTACTGAACGGTAAGCATGCGTTTGTTTGATTCCGGCGCCGACTCGAACATTCTCGAGAAAAAAGTGCTGTTGAAAAGATCGTTTTCGTAGATTTCCCTGTCTTCGATTTCAATCTTGTCCTGATCCAGGAGAGCCGGATGAACCGTGGGGGGCAGCTGCCTGTGGTCCCCCAGCAGGATAACCTTTTTGGCCCTGATATACGGCAGAAGGGCCTCTGCCGGCAACGCCTTGCCCGCCTCGTCTATCACGACCAAGTCAAAAGCCATCCTGTCCAGGCCGATGCGCTTCTGCGAAAGTCCTACGCATGTGGCGCCGATTATGGAGGCGCCTTTGAGCAAAAGCTCTCCTATGTCGGGGTTATGCCTCGTGCCGTGACCGACGGCTTCCAGCCAGTCCGCGAGCAGCCCGTTGTCAGGAAAAGCCGAGCTTTTGGCTGAGATTTTCCCGACGTACGTCTCGTACGCCCTCTCGAAGCTGTAAGGCTCTATCATGGGATCTATCTTGCCGGAATGGCCGCAGCGGATGATATCCGGAGCTCCTTCCCCCCCGATGAAGCCTTTCAGGACGTTGTCCACCGCAACGTTCGCCTGGGACACGACCAGAACCTGCGAGGCCGGGCTTTGGCGCAGGAATTGCGAGATTATTTCCCTGATCACCGTCGTCTTTCCGGTTCCCGGAGGCCCCTGTATGAGAAAAATGTTCATCTCCTCAAGGGCCCTGCGCACCGCGTCGGACTGTGAACCGTCAGAGGCGATAGTGGCGTTGATATATTCAAAATCCTGACAGCAGGCCGCGTCGGAAGAGATGTTGGACCCGTCGAGCGCACAGCCCTGAAGAAGCTGATTGGCGACTTTTCCCGCCCTGAACCTGTGCAGCGCGCCGGCCTGCTGGTACTCCGCGTAGCAGAAATTTCTTTCGTACAGTGTGACGGATCGCGTTTTGGTCAGGTACGGTTCCAGCTCATCCTTTTCGCCTGAGACGAGCAGCTCGCTCCCGTCGCCCCTGATCGCGGCAAAACAGTAATTTTGGGGAGCCGGCTCGATGAAAAACTCCACGAACCTCTTATTGACGGCGTTTTCGTATATGCCGTCAATGTACCGTTTCAGGCCGGCCGGATCCTCGACCGGGAGGCGGTAAACGCCGCGCCCGTCGGACAGCTCACTGTCGCGGCTGACATGCCCGATCCTGACTTCCGCGTGCGCCCCTTTTTGCAGGTATGTTATGAGCTTTTCGGTGATCTCTGACCATTTGTTGAAGTACTGCATTCCAGGGCGGCTCGATTTTATCTGCTTTTGAACCTTAAATTCCGCCAAAACGGCGAGGGTGAGGCATGTCATGTTCTCAAAAACGGCGGGCTCGAGTTCCGCTGTCTCGCCCTCCAGTACGACGTTGAGCGTGCAGTCTACGCTTAGGAAAACATCCTCCGCAGTCAACATGTACTCCGGCGCCAGAAGCCCTTCGTATGAGAAATACGAGCGCTTGCCGTCGCTTACGATTGACGCGTAAAACACCAGGTCGGTATCCAGCTGGAGCTTGACCTTGTACTCTTCCGGAAATTTTTCCTCGTTATAAGGCGCTATTTTCCATTCGCCCGCGCAACTGTGCAGCTCATGCTTCAGCAGATACTCCTCGAATTCCGTCCACAGGCTTTCGGAAAATACCACGGGAATGTCGCTGAAGGAATAATTGACGTAACTGTCGGTCGGGCGCTCGCTGACCTCGACCGGCCTGTCAAGCGAATATGTCCAGTAGACCGGGAAGACCCTCAAGGCGGCTCCGAGCGGATGAAAGCGCTTTTCGTTCAGCAGCCTTTCCCTCCGCAGGTGAAGGACTAACGAGTCATTGCCGTAATCCAGTATCAGCCCCCTCGAACTGTCATACTCTTTCACCACGGCGGAAACGCCCACGCGCGGGGAATTGACCGCCATGTCCTTGAACTCGCCCTTTTTGGCCGAAAGCTCCGTCTCAAACGATTCAAAGTCAAACTGTCCGCACATCAAGGGAATCACGGCCCCGTCAGGATATCCGCTGACGTATTCCGTTTCCTTGAACCGGTATTTCTGGGATCCGGCGCCGGGTATCGGGATCTCGCCTTCGCTTTTTATTTCCTCCTTCCTCCAGTACAGCAGCTTTCCGAAGTAAAAAAAATTCTGCGGCAGCGTGAATTCAAACGGGCCCTCGGATTCCGCCGTATCTGACTTGGCCGCCTGCCTTACGTACTTCTTCAGATAGGCGATGTACGCGCCGGTTTTCCAATAAGCCTCTTCAAGCTCGCGACGGAGCCTGAGAAGCGAGTTTCTCCGAAGCATGGAGTTCTGGTCTTTGAGGGCGGCTTTGACGCTTTTAATCGTTTCCGTGATTTGCCGCTTCAGATTTTCCTTCTCTTCAATGCGGATTCCGGCCTCGCGCCGCCATTCCCCGCATTTCTCCCCGTGCAGCCTGGCTATATCCCGCAAATTTTGATTATGACGTTCTATTTCGCGTTCAAGCTCCGACTTCTCTTTAACGGATATTTCCCTCAGTCTTCGAGCCTTAAGCGACTTTATCGTTTCAAGCTCCTTTTCTTTTTCGCGTTTATACGAATCGTACTCCTCCCGGCATGCCCGCTGTTTGGCTCTTTCCTCTTCCGAAAGCTCGTCGCAGAACGCCCTGACGACGGCGGCCCCGATAACTACGACGCCAACGAAGAATTGAAACATTTATTCTCTCGCATTCAGCGCTTTGACGGAAAATTCCCTTTAGGACCGTTAAGCATGTCGGTTAGCTGGGCTATGGCCTTGTTTAGCGTGTCGAGCGGCCCGGATCCGCCTGACGGAAAATCGGTCCCGCCGTTTTCCCTCAGGAAATCCATGTGTTTGCTGTACTCGGAGCATGCGAACCGTATAATATCCTTGATGACTCCCATCACCTCCATCTGCTGCCGGTGGCGTTCCTGCCTCTCGCCGTCTTTTTTCAAGTATTCTCTTTCAGCCAGCTCCAGAGCGGCGTTAGCCTTGATTTCGAATTTCATGTTTTCGCTTCGGATCTCATCCAGGCGGACACGGCAAGCGGCCAGCTCGCGGATCGTCTCGTGCTCGCTGAGCTTGACTGTTTTTTCCACTTCCGCCTCGATACGTTTGCCCTCCGTGACAGCCTCTTCGGTTTTCCTCCGTTCCTCCGCCAATTTGCCTGCCGCGTCGGCTACCTTGCCCAGCACGGTAAACCCTTTACCCAGAAGCCTGATTAAATCGTCCTGGCCAACGCCTGGACCGCCTTTCTTCCCGCCTGACGCGCTCATGCGGCCTCCTTGCCCCTTGTCTCAGGATTTTGTCAATCCGGCGTATCGCGCCGTAAACATGCGCAGCAGCTCGTTCATGTCGGCAATCACGCGGTAATCCTTGCGCGGTTTAGCGCTGAGGTTCTCGATTGACGCGGCCGTCATGTCGATTATCTTCGCGCAGTCTGACCTGATCTCGCCAAGCATCTCTTCCCTTTCCTTTTCGTACGCGAGTTCAGTGAAAAACTCGCGGTGAGTGCGCTCCATAGCCCTCCTGACTTCCTCTTCCTTGCGCTTAAATTTCAGTTTTAAGCCGCGCAGCCTTTCCTCGGAAATGCCGTTTGCCGCCTCAACCGCCTTGTCAGCCGCTTCCTCCGACTCCTTGACATGCCGGTCAAGCCGCGTTTTGGCGCGTTCCGTGGCACTTTTGATGATTTCCGTTCTTTCCTTTTCGCTCAGGTAGCCGCTTACGCTTGACAAGGCGTCGATCAGGGATTCGGCGGCGGCCAGAGCCGCCAGAACCTTGTTGCCTGCGGCGGCTCCCACGGCCTCCCGCGTTTTGCCGGCAAGCTTGCCGCAAAACCTGAAGGCTGACCCGTCACTCATCGCCCTTCGCCTCCCTGAACCTTGTGAAGTCGACAGGCTGCAGCAGGACGTGAGTCCTAAGCTTTTCCAGCGTCAGGACATAGACAATCCTCTCGTCGCCCGCGCTGTCATCCGCCTGCGCCTGCGCCGGCTCAGGCGCGGCGCGGCCTGGCCCGGCAGGCAGCGCCGTCGTTTTTCTGGCCTCCAGGCGGTACCGCGGCATTTCCGGCACTTCCTCCCCGGTAGCCGCGTCAATGACAATCGTGCCGGCCTTGCCGTTTATCAGGTTTTCAGCCTCTTCCAGGCGCAACAGCCGCTTTGCGGCATCCGATAGCAGCGTATCATCGAAATCAAGCACATTCCGGAGAGTCGGCAGCACGTTCCTGTAGGCCTCCAGGCTGGCGTTCCTGTAAACCCGCCGATATTCGTTAAGCTCCCGTTCAAGACATATGACATGGTGCTTCGGATGCGGATCGCCTTCTCTGTCCGCCAGTTCAGGTAACGTCTCCAGGACATACTTCACATGATCGACTGTCCGCGTGTCCTCGACTTCCACGTTCACGTATATTGAGTCTTCCTGCGTTTTGTTCAGTCCCCTGAAATCGCCTTCGTATGCGCTGATCACGTAATCCTTGGAGTTCTCGAAATTCCTGTTGTGGACCAGATATCTGTTGACCTGCGAAGGAAGCACCGTATCATTCGCGTTCAGCTCCCGCTTCCGGCGGGGATTGAGTTCCGTTATCATGCCGGTATAGCAGTTCAGCTGGGCCTTGACTTCCTTGCCGTTAAAGCCGCTCACGCATGCAATCAGGTTAAGGTAGGATTTGCCGCTTTCGGATATCAGCTGCTTGCCGTCTGAGCCGTCCTGGATAAAGCCTATGCTTCTCAGGTAATTCATCTCGTCGTTGACCACGTATTCCTTTATTTCTATCGTCTCGGACACTTCTTTGGCCGTATGCCCTTCTCCTGCCGCGCTTAGGATGAATTTCGAGAATTGCCCCATATCGTCAAGCAATTTTGAGCCGACCGTGATTTTAACCTCCTGTACAGGGCAATACAATTCAATCGCCGGCGCTTCAATCTCCGGCTCTTCAACCGCCTGCTCTTCCATTGCCGACGCTTCAATCTCAGGCTCTTCAACCGCCGGCTCTTCAATCTCCGGCTCTTCAGTCACCGGCGCTTGTACCCTTCCGGTTCCAGTCTTGCGGGGTGCCTTGGCGGGGGGCTTGACAGGCGCCTCCTCTCGCGTCGAACCCCCGTTAAATAATACCCCTAAAACACTCCAGGAGGCCTTTAACTCGTCTGAAGCAAAACCCGTGTCCTGAACATGCTCCGCCTTATCGTGATTCGCCCGGTGCCGGCCGCCTGGCGGCCTGTCTTTGTCTCCGCTATGCCCCTGATCATTTGACCCCATGACCTGCGCGAACCCCTTGTCTTTCCGCTTCGGCCGCGCCAATGTCAGCTGCCTTGGCAAAACCCGCGCGCCGTGGCCGCGGCGGGAGCGGCATCGGACGTCCCGTCGTTGATGCCTGCCGCCCGTGCCGCGCTGAACGCGGCGCATGACAAATAAAGCACTCTCCCGGCGGTAAATAGCCGTCTCCGCGGCTCACGCGGCGCGCCGCCGACCATAGGCGCGCCGACGCCCATTGCCTTTTACGCCTGCCATCGTTCCGGAATCCGGAACAAAGGGAGCGCATATGGATTATCCGGGCGGATGCGCCGCGCCATATTTTCAATCAAGCGGGCGGTGAAATATTCCGCCTTCCCTTTTGATAGTAATTTGTCTCCCCTTTCATGTCAAATTTTTCCGCTGCCTGACCTTCCTCCCCTGCCCGGATGCCGCCATCTCCGGCAGGCGGCATTCCTTCGCCTTCCCTGCGGCAGATAAGCCCGAGCGCGTTCCCGAGGCCCCGGACCGCCCGGGGCGGCCGTTTCCGGCGGCCGCGCCTCCGCGGCCCCGAATCAGGCGCTTTAGCTTCCTGCCCCTCGCCTCAGAAGTCATCGGCGGCCCAGGCCGGCCTGCCGCCTATCACCGTCATGAGGGCCCTGGCCCCGCGAAGTTCCCTGACGGGCACGGAGCGCAGGTCGCGGTCCAGGACCGTGATATCCGCGTATCTCCCTTCCGCAAGGACCCCCACGTCGTGTTCGGCGAAGGCCGCCCAGGCGGGCCA
Source organism: Deltaproteobacteria bacterium (assembly GCA_031288415.1). GTDB lineage: Bacteria > Desulfobacterota > Desulfarculia > Adiutricales > Adiutricaceae > JAIRZX01. The sequence continues at coordinate 8,201 of JAITRL010000271.1, forward strand.
GGCGGTATAGCTCGACAAGGCCTCGATGACCGTCAGCCCCTCCTCCGGGCGGAAGCCTTCCTCCGGCCTCCAGTCCAGGTCGCGCCTCGCGCAGGCGGCATAGATGCCCTGGAAGGGATCGGGCGTCTCGATAGGGGCGTCGGAGCCGTTGATGAGGAGCCCGCTAAGCTCCAGGAGCCGCCTCCACGTGTAAGCGTCCCTGAGCCGCCTAAGGCCCAGCCGGGAAAGCGCCATGTGCAGGTCGGTCATGAGCCCCACGCTCTGAATGCTGGGTATGAGGCCCAGGGCGGCCGCCTCCCGCGCCAGGGCAGGGGGGGCCACCTGCAGATGCTCGAGCCTCCAGCGCCTTGCGGCTGACCCCGCGCCCAGGACCTTGCTCATGGCCCGCACGGCCTGGGCCGCCGCGGCGTCGCCTATGACATGGATGGCTGCCTGTAGGCCCCGGTCGCGGATTTTGGCGAGCACGGCCTCCAGTTCCCCATCGGAATAGTAGTGGGTCCCCCGGTGGCCGGGGCGGTCGGCGTAGTCCTCCGCAAGCCAGGCGCTCTGGGAACCCAGGGAGCCGTCCGAGAAGAGCTTGACCCCGTCAAGGGAGAACTTCCCGCCGTACAGGCCCCGCCGGGGGCCTCCGGAGAGGATCTCCTCCGCCCAGGGCTCGGGCTGGAGGAAGGAGTGAAACCTGACGGTCGCCGCGCCCGCCTGGTAGGCCTTGTCCAGCACGCGGAAATCGCCCGCCCTGGTGCCGCAGTCTATGACGGTCGTAAGCCCCAGGGAGAGCATCTCGCGTTCCGCGGCGAGGTACGCCTCCAGGGGATCGAGGCCGTCGTGGAGGGGCATACTGTCGTAGACGAGCCGCATGGCCCTTCCCACCAGCACACCCCTCAGGCTCCCGTCTGCCTCCCGGATGATTTCCCCTCCGGGAGGATCCGCGGCATCGGGCCTCACCCCCGCCAGTTCCAGGGCCTTGGAGTTCACCCAGACGGAATGCTTGTCCACCCGGTCCAGGACGACCGCCGCGTCGCCCGCCGCCTCGTCAAGATCCTTGCGGCTCGGCCACCCGCGCCCCGGCCAAAGGTTATGGTCCCAGCCCCGGCCGTGGAGCCAGCTCCCCGGCGGCAGGGAGGCGGCCTTGGCGCGGACCAGCTCAGCCGCCTCGGGGAGGGACTTGCCCGAGACATCCAGCTGGCTGAGCCTCACGCCCTCGACTATCAGGTGCGAATGGCTGTCGATCAGCCCGGGCACTGCCGCGCGCCCGCCAAGATCAACGGTCTCGACGGCGCGGGGCCCGGTTTCCCCGGCCGCCCTGGCGCGGCTACGCACGCTTTCCTCGGCCGCGGCGGGATCTTCCCCCACGTATACGAGCCGCCCTTCCCAGACTCCCAGAGCCTGGGCCTCAGGGTTGGCGGGATCCATGGTGCGGAACCGCCCTCCGCGGAACACCCGTCCCGCGCGCTCCTCAGGCTCCTTTACCGTCCCCGGAACCCAGAGCTCCATGCGCGCCTCCCTCTTTCCGCGGCCGCCTTCCGGAGGAGCCCTCCGCCTTCGGAGGCTTCCCTTCAGGCCGCCAAAACGTCCCTGCCTCACGCCGCCGATGCCCTGCGGCGCCCCGCCCCCGGCTTCCGGCCATAGGCTTCCCGGACCCCGCCGCTTCGCGCCGGAGCCGCCCGAGCGCCTTTTGCCGAAAGCCGCTTGGGAAACCGCGTTACGGGAAGACCCCCGAGGCGAGCCTCCCAGGGGGAGGAAGGCGCGCCTTAAGGCGAGAGACTCCTTCAGTCCCCGTAACTGTAGAAGTGGTCATCCTTGTTGAGGATCTGGCAGCCGTTCTCGGTTATCAGCGCCAGCTCCTCCAGGCGCACTCCCCCCTTGCCGGGCAGGTAAATGCCCGGCTCCACCGTGACCAGGGCGCCCGCCGGGAGCGGCTCCAGGCTCCGGGGGGAGAGCCTGGGCTCCTCGTGGATCATGAGCCCCACCCCGTGGCCCAGGCTGTGCCCGAAATATTCCCCGTAACCCCTGGCTGTTATGTGGTCCCTGGCGGCGGCGTCGGCCTGTGCCCCAGTCACCCCGGCCTTGAGGACCTCCAGCGCCAGGAGCTGCGCCTCGCGCACGGTGGAGTAAATCTCCTTCTGCCAGCCTGAGGGCTTCTCGGGCATGTAGGTGCGGGTCATGTCCGAGCAGTAGCCGCGGTAGCGCGCGCCTATGTCTATGACCACGCACTCGCTCTTGCCGATCTTCTTCCTGCCCGGCTCGGCGTGAGGGAGCGCGGCGTTGGCCCCGGCGGCCACGATGGACGGGAAGGCCGGGCCGTCGCCGCCCAGCTCCCTGAACTTCGTCTCCAGGAAGAAGGCCGCCCAGCCCTCGGGCACGCCCGGCTCAAGCTCGCCCCACAGGAGCCCCAGGGCCTCCTCGGTTATCGCCACCGCCCGGCGGACCAGCCTGAGCTCGTCTTCCGTCTTCACCACCCGGAACTCCCCCGGGCTGAAAGGGAGGCGGTCGAGCTTGACACCCGGAAGGGCCTCCTCCAGCCGTCCCAGCAGCTCCACCGTGACCAGCTCCGCCTCGAACCACAGCTCCTTCGCGAAGCGCCCGAGGCTCTTGAGCCCCTGGGGCAGGCTGGCCTTGTAAGTGACCGTCTCGAACAGGGGCGCCTCCCGCAGGGCCTGGGTGGTGTAGCGGGAATCGGTCAGGAGAACGCGCCTGTCCGCGGTCACGAGCAGCGCGCCCGAGGACTCGGTCAGTCCGGTGTCCTGCGCCAGAAAGCCGGAGAAATAGCGGCGGTTCTCGGGGGAGAGGATAAGCGCCGCCTCGCAGCCTGTCTCGGCCATCCTGGCCCTGAGGGCGGCCAGGCGCCCCGGCACAGGGTCGGTCTTGCTCCTGCCCCCGGGGACTTTCAGTTTGTCTTGGGAAGTCATTTTGCTCTTCTGGCGGGCGCCCCGGCGCCGAGGCTCCGGTGCGCCCGCTGACGCGGGTTATAAATCTAAAGTCCGCCTTCCTCCGGCCAAGGGCCGCAGCCGCAAGGAGCCGTCAGACGGCCAGGACAAGGAGGCTTGCCCCTGGAGGCTTGTGGCCTTGAGATCAGAGGCGCTGGGCCTTGGAACTGTAATCGTCACGGCATTGCGGGGGCCTCCGGCCTCCCCGCAGGCGCCGGCGGGCGCGGTCGCGGTCGCGGAAGCCATGCCAGGGGCGCGGGAACCCTGACACGGAAAAAACAGTCGATTTGCCGAATTGAGAAAGGAGGCGGCCGCCAGGGCCGCCAAATGAGAAGAGTAGTACAGGGCATTTCAGAAATCAACCGAGCAAGGCCTGTCGTGGCCCATCCAAGCCGCCCGCCTGGCCTGAGGGCCCGCCCGCCTGGCCTGAGGGCCCGGCCGATGGCCATTCCCGTTGCCCCCGGCGCATCGGCTTGCATCTCTCAGGGCTTGCCCCATAAGCTCCCCCCTGCGAGGCTCCTCCAAGGATACAGCCTGAGACGCTTCTTCCGTCTTAGGCGGATTTCATCCGAAGGCAGGAGTGACCTCGGGCACAGGCGGCCTCTCGGCCTGCCGACTCAGGCGTCAGCGCGCCGGATAAGCCGCGGCCGAACGCGCCGGACCGGCCCCGGCCGTCCCTGAGCGATCCGGGAGGGCCTGCAAGGCGCTCTTCTCAAACGTCGTAACCATTCAGGTACCCTTTCTTGGCATCCCGGAATCAGGATTGTTAAGCCTGAAACAGCAAAATTCGAAACGCGCGCGTTTTCCTTGCGGACGGGTGAACATGGCGCTACACTCCCGGACATCAGTCAAGCCTGCCGCGGGAGCCGCCCGAAGCCGCGCCCCCGCC
>JAITRL010000138.1 GCA_031288415.1 Deltaproteobacteria bacterium
CGATGCCGCCGGTCCGGCCTGCCGGACCGGTCACGGGCCAAGGGCCGGCGCCTGGCCTCTCTTCTTCCCGGCCGACGGCCCTGGCAGCCTTGGGCGCATCCGTCCATTGGCCCCGGGGATTCTTCCCATGTCCCCCGCGGACGGCTCCTGCCGCCTCGGCTTTGTTCCCTTCGGCGCGGCCCGGGAGATTTCACGGCGGCAGCCCGCCCCCGCGGCTCTCGGCCGGGCGCGGCCCCGGGAGGCGTTGCGGCCGCAGGCCGCGGCGGGCTCGCGGGCTTTCCCGCCGCCGCCCGCGGCCATGGACGCAGGCTTCGCCGGGGAGCGGCCCCGCGCGCCCGGGACGGCCTCGGGAGGCTTCAGGTTCGCGCCCGGCAGACCTGCCCGCCGGGGGTTCTTCGCCGCGGCGATCCCGCGACCGCGGGGGGCTGCCCGGGCGCCTCAGGCCCGTCGCGCCCCGGCCTGCCCGCCATGTCCGGCGCGCGTGGCCTGAGAACGCCGGCGGACGTTTCCTGCCGGCCGACACGGCGCCTGCGGCCCCGGTCCTAGGGTTCGGCTTCGGGCTTCCCGGGCGTCTCCCGCCCGCCTCTGCCCCGCCGGCGGGGCGCCGGGCCCCAAGCCTCCAGTCCCGCCGGCCAGGCTCGGTCGATGGCTCTGCGGAGCCGCCGCCCCGGGATCCCGGCCTCCAGTCCCGCCTGTCCGGCGCGCGCGCCGCTTCCGGAGGGCCGTCGCCCGGGAGCCGGAAGCCCGGCCTCCACTCTCGCCGGTCCGGCTCGGACGGAGGGTCCGGGGGCCCGCAGGCGGGGTTCCGGGGACGCCGGTTACCCTCGCGGCCGTCATGGCCGTCCGCGGGGGGGCGCCGGTCCCGCTTTCCTGCGGAACGGAAGCCGCTGCCGGCTCCGGGCCTTCCGGGTGGGCGGGGGGCCTCCCGGCCCCGGCCACCGCCCTTGGACGGGCGGGCGGCGGGAAGCGGATTTCCCGCTTCGCGCGGGCGGGGACGACGGCGGGGACGGCGGCTCTTTCCCCGTTGGCGTCGGCTCCTCCGTCGTCGGCCTTCTTCGTCTTTTTGAGCTTTCGGCGCATGTCCTTGGTCACCTCCATGTACTTCACGGTGACAGGCTCCATCGGGTGCAGTCGGGAGGGGGTCTGCCTGCCGTCGTAAAAGGCGGCGAGGGTTTCGGCCGCGTTATGGAAAAAGGCCTCGCCCCGCATCCTCGTCGCGGCGAAGGCGGCCCGCATGACCTCGAGGAAGAGGGCGCCCTCCTCGCTCTGGGCCCCGCAGCTGTTCTTCCGGTCCGGCGCCGCGTGCCTGAGCGCGCGTTCCGCGGCGTTGTTCGTCGGCCCCGCGCCCGGCACGTCGATGAAACGCGTGTAGCTCCCGAAACCCTGCCCGAACCTCTTCGCGGGCGCGCGCGCCTTGGTGTTCCTTATCCTCGGGGCGCCCGCGGCGCGCCTGCCCGGCCTCTCGAACGCCTCCCTCATGAGGGCCTTGAGCCTCGCGCCCTCCGGGCAGCCCGGGTCCTCAAGCCCCGTGTACATCCTGTGAAGCCGGACAACGACCGCGGGCTTGACGTGGGCGATCTTCCCGAACCTGCCGATCTCCGGGTCAAGGTGATCCGCGCGGCGCCTGAACTCGCGGTCAAGGTGGGCGCGGCGGCGCCGGAGATCCTGGCCGGGATGCTCCCTCGCCCGCTTCTCGTACACGCAGTAATGGTCGCAGGAGATCACGCGCGGGAGGGAATCCCTCAGGACCGGCTCCAGGACCTCGCCGGAGCGGGGGCCTATGCGGAACAGCGCCGCCTTCGCCGTCACGAAGACCCGCAGCCACAGCGTCTTTCCCGCGACGTCGAGGGCGCTTCTCGCAGGCGCCGGCCGCGGGCGCCGGCTGCAGGGCGCGGGGAAGCTCGAGGAAGGCCGGCAGAAAGGCGCGGGCTCCCCTCTTAAGCGCGTTGTTGACGGCCCCCAGGGACATCTTGACCCCGGCCACGTCCTCAAGGCCGGCAACGATCTGCCTGACCTAAGTCGTGGCCGGCGACCTTCATGACGATCATCCGCGCCAGGAGCCTGATCCCCGCAAGGCCTGTCCCGATGATCCGCAGGGGGACGGACCGGTCAAGCGGCTTCCGGCGCTTGGGGCGCTTGTAGGCTTTGGACCTGTGGTTGAGCTTCCCGACGATCCTTTCCTTCAGCTCGTACTGGTCGTGGACGCCAGAGAGATAAGGCAAAACTGTTGCAGATCAAATGGGCTGGGGAGAGTAAGGGCTAAGATTAAGTGGAAGAATGGGGAGGCGAGGGACCAAGGGGGGTGAACGGATACAAGCCGACGGCTTTCCAGGCAGCTATCCGCCTGCCGCCTGCCTGGCCGCCGGTATCCCGATGGCCTCCCGCGCCGCTCCCCTGCGGTTGCCGCGGTACGGGGCGCGGAAGAAAGCCAGGCTACGGGTGAATGCCGGGCTAAGACAGGGGGCTAAGTCAGAGGGTTCCGGGGGGGCCGGCAGGGAGCCTGCGGCGACGGTGAGAGCCCGCAGGGAGGAGTGTCCTGGGGCGGAGGCCTTGACGGCCTAGCCCAGCGCGCCGCGCAAGGCTCGGAAGGCGGCCTGCGGAAAGCCGGGGCCGGAGGACCCGGAGACTCTCCGCCGTGAGCGCCTCGGCAGCCGCCCGTCGCTCCCGCGCCGCCGCAAGCGGGGCGCGCCGCCTGCGCGCCTGAGCGTTTGCGGCGCGGTCAGGCTTTTTAAGGGAGGCCCCTCCCGCCGCCTCGGGTTCCAGGGCGAGAACCGGCGCCGGTCGCTGAGAGGCGCCGCGAGAACTCCACGCTCCTGGTTCAGGCGACCGCTCATGGCCTGCGGACGGGTTTCCGGCGCGGGCCATGGCGCCTATCGGCGTTCCGCCGGCCGGTTCAGGCCGGGCTCGGCTTTCCCCCTGTCCCCGGAAGGCGGCGACACGTTGCGGTCCGAGGCAGTTCCGCCGCGCGGTTCAGGCCGGGCTCGGCTTTCCCCCGGTCCAGGACGGCGGCGCCTGCGCCGGCAGCGCCCGCCCTTGCAGGCGCGAATATCGCGGAGAAGGCATCGCCTTCTCTGTTACGGGGGCCCCGGCCTTCAGCCTTCGGGGCAGGCGGCGAGCGGGCAAGTCAGCGCCGCGTCAGAGGCGCGCGCCGGAGGCGATGTCCGGCAGCGGGTTCAGGGCCTCGTCCCCGGCGCGCCTTTTGAATAAGGGGGGCGTGGCCTTCGCCGCGCCCGGCAGCGGCCTGGGCGCAGCCATCGCCGCCGCAGTCCGCTCCGGTAACCGCAAGGCAGGAACTCCCCAAGGGCGCCCCGCCTTAGGGGCGGGCAGGGAAGCGAACGGCTGCCGGGAATCCCTGCAGATCCTCAAAGAAGCCTCAAACCTGAAGACCTCTTTACGCCGGCCTTGCAAAGCCGTAAGGCGACGAGGCCTTCCTTCAGCTGATCACCACGGAGACCGCATCCGGGAGCACGGTAACGGGGGCCAGCGGGTCGCCCAGGATCTCCCCTGCCGCCCCGAGGGCGGCGGAGAGGCTGTCCGCCCTGGTCATGCCCAGATCCTCCACCGCCTGGCGCGGCGCCTCGGTAACCATGATGACCCTGCGTCTTCTCAGGATAGAGGCCGTCAGCTGGATAACCCACTGGTCGGGCACGGTGTCCTCGCGCCCGCGGCTTTCTATCTCCGCCAGGAGGGCATCCAGGGAGGAGGCGTTCCGGAAGGAGTCCAGGAACGAAAGCGACCCGTGGCCGTCCCGGCACTCGTTGACGGCGACGATGACGCCTCCCTCGGCGCAGGTGAGATCCGCCTGCATGATGGACTTGGTGGACTGGTAGACGTTCTGGTCCAGTGGGTAGCCGCCGTTGGAGGTGACCACCACCGGGGCGGGCGCGGCCTTCACGCCGCAGCGGTCCAGCACGGCCGCGCAGCCGGCCCGGTGCGCGCGCTCGGGGTCGCCGGCGTAGGCCCCGGAGACGCGTTTGGCGCCGTCCAGGGTGACGTTGAGGATGAAGGCGAGCCCCGCCTTGCGGGCCGCGAACAGCATGTCGCGCTGGAAGGGGTTGCCGTCCAGGGAGCCCGGGCGGGCCTTGGGATGCACGGTGAATTCCGCGTTGTGGCTCGCCAGCACGGTCCTGAACGCCGCGACCCCCGGAAGCACGCTTTTGGGCCCGCCGCTGAAGCCGGCGAACTGGTGCGGCTCGATGAAGCCGTCCGCGGCCAGCAGGTCAGCGGACGCCGCCAGCCGGCTCAGCCTGAGCTCGCCGCCGGAGGGGAGGCGCCCCAGGGAGACCAGGCCTTCCTCGTCCGACGGGTCGTGGTTCAGGATCCTCTCCCGCCGCGCGAACCCTTCCCCGAACTTCGCGGTGATTTCCTCTCGGGTGCTGCCGCGGTGGCAGCCGGTCCCGATGAGGACGGTGATCTCCGCGGCGGGTGAGCCTTCCCGGATCTCCGCGAGCATGGCGGGAAGAGTCAGGGAGCTGGGCACGGGCCGCGTGTGGTCGCTCGTGAGGACCACGACGTTTCTTTTGCCCCTGGCCAGTTCCCGCAGGGGCGGCGATCCGACGGGGGCCGCCAGGGCCGCGAGGATCGTCTCCAGTTCCCCTGGCGCGCCCTCGCCGTTATCCCCGGCCCCGGAGCGCAAAGCGTCTCCGCCGTGGCCTCGCTGGGCGAGGACCGTGACAGGCCGCCCGGGGTCCAGCAGGGCCTCCTGCCTCCCCGAGCCGTAAGGCACGCTCAGGAGATAGCCGGCCTGGCTCATCCTACAGCCCCGGTATCAGGGGGATCCGGCTGGCCGCGCACAGGTCCCGCAGGTAAGCCTTGGTGGCCGGGTCCAGGAAGACCCCTGCCTCCATGGCCCTGGCCCTGGCCTCGGCCTCCTTCTCCCCGTGGATGAAGATGCGGTCGCGGCCCTCGGCTTTCCCGCTCCCGCGGATGCCGTCCAGGATCCCGCCCATGTGGCTCTTGAGGGCCTGAGGGTCCCCGAAGAGGTCCAGCCGCATGGCGCTGAAGAAGTGGGTGATCCCGCCGCCGCCCCCCTCAGGGTAGGTGAAGAGGCTCGCCGCGCCCAGGGAGAGGCCGGAGGTCAAAAGCTCCACCAGCAGGGCCAGCCCGAAGCCCTTGTGGCCTCCGGACTCCTCCCCCTCGCCGCCCAGGTACAGGTGGCCGCCCAGGTCGCTCTCGTAGAACGTCTTCTCGAAGGCGGTGGCGTCGGTTATCACCTTGCCCCTCTCGTCCACCACCCACCCGAGGGGCATCGGCTTTTTGCGGCGGTCGTAGAGCTCTACCTTCCCGTGGGTCACCGTGGTGGTGGCCATGTCCAGGAGGAAGGTCCCCCCGCCCTTGACCGGGATAGCCACGGCGATGGGGTTGGTGCCCAGCGCCCTGCGGTTCCCGAAGGTGGGCACGCCCGCGATGTAGGTGTTGGTGAAGGCCATGCCGATCATGTCCTTTTCGGCGAAGAGCTCGGCCCAGTAGCCGGCGATGCCGTAGTGGTTGGAGTTCCGCACGGCGCAGTGGGACACCCCGGTCCTCCCGGCCTGGGCCAGGGCCTTTTCCGCGGCGAAGGCCGCCACGAGCGGCCCGACGCCGGCGTTGCCGTCCACCAAAAGGGAGCAGGGGGTCTCCCAGGCGATCCGCGGCTCGGAGCCGGGGCGGCAGTGGCCCTGGTCGAGGTTGGCCCGGTAGAAGGCCAGGCGCGAGACCCCGTGGGAGGGGATCCCCCGGGCATCGGCCTCAGCCAGGACCGTCGCGGTGACGGAAGCCTCCCGCGGGGAGTAGCCGTATCCCTTCTCCAGGATGCCGGCCGTCAGCTCCAGGAGGCTGTCGAAGTTCACGAGGCTGTCCATGCGGTCTCCTTGCTCCGGGGGGCCCGGCCGCAGATACCCTGTCCGCCGGGCGCCCCTGTTCCGGGCGACGTTCCCGCCGGGGGAGCCGTCGCCGGGGGGAGGCCCCGCGAGGCCCCGCCGGGGCGGGTTTTCCCGGCGGGCCGAGGCGGGCTCAGAGGGCGCTTCAGGGCGTGGGGGCGGCCTGCCCCTCTGGCAGGGAGGCTGCGGCGGCCTCCTCCTCGTCCAGGGCCCGGCTCCGGGCGAAGAGGCTGCCCGCAGGCTCGCTGGCGAAGGCGGCGAAACCGATGATGATGGTCCCGCAGACCAGCCACTCGGCGTAAATCAGCTCGGGGAAAACCCGCAGGCTGGGGAAGAAGGTCCAGATGATCCAGAGGATCAGGGACGCCAGGACCACCCAGAAGCCGGTCTTCCTTCTGAGCAGCCCGGGGAAGTAAATGCCGGCCAAAAGGAGGAAGGTGAACGAGGTGGTGAGGGCGAGGGCGGTGGTGATGGTCTGGAGTATGCCCACCACGGTCAGGGCCAGGGCGAAGGACAGGAGGCTCACCACCAGGACCACGATCCTGGATACCAGAAGCTCCCGGGACCCCTCGAGGGGCTTGTGGTAGACCTTCTTGACCACGTCCTCCAGCACGAGGGTGGAGCAGCCCATCAGAAGTCCCACTGCGGTGGAGATGTCCGCTGCCCAGAGGGAGGCCAGGAAGAACCCGCCCACGGCGGGGGAGAGTTCCGTCACCAGCATGGGGAGGGCCTTGGCGGCCTCCTTGGCATCCAGGCCGGGGAACTTGGCCGCGGCCATGATGCCGAACACGGCGCACAGGAAGCCGGCGGGGAGGATAAGGATCCCGCCCAGCAGGAACCCGTTCCTGGCCCTGGCCTCGTCCTTGGCGGCGAAGCAGATCTGGGAGACGGCCTGGGTGGTGGTGGCCATGGTCACCATGACCGCGACGAAGCCCGCCACCGTGGCGAGCCCCAGGCCCGAGATGGGATGGAACCAGTCCTGGCCCTGCGGCAGGGTCGCCATCAGCGTGCCGAAGCCCCCGAAATGGTCGACGCTGAAGGCCAGGGCGATGACGATGCCCGCGTAGATGACCACGACGTTGAACAGGTTCGTGAGGCCGCTGGCCCAGTAGCCGCCGAAGAGGGTGATGAAGATGAAGATGGCCGCCGACGCCATCATGCCCTGGGTGAAGGTGAAGACGTCCGGGAGCAGGGCGGCCAGGATGGAGCCGCCGGCCACGTACTGGAGGGCAGTGATGCTGATCATGACCAGGAGCTGGCAGATGACGCTGATGAAGCGGGTGTACGGCCCGAACATCTGTCCCATGATCTGGGGGATGGTCTTGACGGTCATCCGCCGCAGGTGGCGGGCCACGAAAAGCCCCACGAAGATGCCGCCCAGGCCCCAGGCCGCGTTGTACCAGCCTGCGGAGAAGCCGTCCTTGTACGCCCTCTGCGCCACCCCCACGGTGGAGGCGCCGCCCACGGCCAGGCCGACCAGCATCACGCAGACGAGCACGGTGGGAAGGTTCCTGCCGGCCAGAAGGTAGTTGAGGGTCTTGTTGGCGGTGCCCTTTTTCAGGAGGAGGGTCGACCACCAGGATATGGCGAGCAGGATCGCCACGTAGGCGATCAGGATAATCAGCTGGGCCTGCACGATTGGGTTCTCCTCGCGGAACTCCCCGCGGCGCTCCCCGCCGTAAGGCCGGCCCTTCGTGGAGCGCCCAGGATAACGGTCGCGCCGGCAAGGCCGGCCCCGCGCCGCGGGGCCAGGAGGCTTAAGGCACGGCTTTCTCCGGGCCCCCGTCGCTCAGGGGCGGGGGAGGGCGCCATGCCTTCGGTTATAGGGATTGCGTCACATTGGCGTGAGCCCTGGAAAGGCCGCTCAAAGTCAAGAGATTTCGCGGGTTTTCAGGAGGCGGACAAGGGGAATATAGTACTTTGCCCAAGGGAAAATCAACACGGATTGCATCGGCGCGCCGCAGGCGCCCTGAAAAGGGGGCGTCCGCGGGGGAGAGGGGCGGCTTCCGCGTCGACAAGGCGGCGTCCGCGGGGGAGAGGGGCGGCTTCCGCGCTGACAAGGCGGCGTCCGCGGGGGAGAGGGGCGGCTTCCGCGCTGACAACAAGGCGGGAGGGCCGGCCTTCCCGCCTGAAAAGGCCCGCAGGCCTCTTGTCTCCGCCGGAAAAGGCCTGAAGCCGGTCTCGCCCGCCGGAAAAGGCGATGCGGGCCCCGGCTCCTCAGGAACCGCGCCTTGAGCCGTGAGCGCGCGCGTTTTTCCGGCTGCCGGGTCTTTGAGGCGCCGCCCAGGCAAGGCGGCAGGCGGACAGCGGCTCCCGAAGGCGGCGGGGGGCGGCGGTTCCCGGGAGGAGGCGGAGGGTCACGGGCAGGCGAGCGAAAACGTGGCCCCCCGCCCGCAAGGCCGGGGAAGAGGCGGGGCCAGGCGCGCGGGAAGGGGGAACGGGCACGGGCGGAGGCCTTCGCGGGGCGCGAAGGCGCCTCGGAACGCCAAGTCAATGGCGAACGGCTCCCGTCGCGGCGAACGGCAAGCCGCCGAATACGCCTGACAAAGCGTATGGAATTCCGGCGCGCGGCCTTCAGGCGGAATTTTGCCGCGGGGGGGAATCCCCCTGGGGAGTCGCCCGGAACGGGCGCCCTGCCGCGGGAAAGCTCGGCGCCTGCATGAGCCCGGCGGGCTGCCCCGCAGGGGAAATCAGGCCGTCGCGGGAAGCGTTTCGCTTCCGTCGCCCGGCTCTCTTTTCGGCGGCGCGCCGTCCGGAAGCCGCCGGGCTTCAGGCCGTTTAGGCGGTCGCGGGCCTCGGCGGCGCAAGGCCGCGGCGAGGGGGAGCCGGCAGCCCGGACAAGGGCGCAGGCGCCGGCCTTCCCGCGCGCCGCCGCCCAAGGCATAGCCCCGAGGCGGTCAAGCGCCCAAGGCAAGGCTCCGGGGCCGGCAGCTTAGGCGAATGGCCGCGCCCCCCTGTTCCGCCGCGCCGCGTATCCCTCCGCGCCTGAAGCGGCGGCCTCGGCCGGCCTTCAGAATGTTTCGCCGGTCAGCCAGGCGAGATCGGCCGCCAGGAACAGAAGCCTCCGCCAGGGCTGGAAGGCCCGCATCCAGGCCAGGAAGTCCGCCCTGGGGAGCGCCTTCCCGAGTTCGGACGCGGCCTTGAGAAGCGCCAGATCCGCCTCCGAGGGCTTGAGCCACAGCCCGCCCTGCTGCCCGAAGCCTTCAACGGCCTTGGCGGTCGACTCGCCCGTGGGTTTCGGGGTGAACCTGATCAGCGCGAGCCTCACCGAAGTATCGCGGCCGTCAGGCGACGCGGCGGCCATGGCCTTGTTGAGCCTGGAAGTGAAGGCCAGGGGGTTGCCTTTGAGCAGGGCCCTCACGAGCAGCCGCCTGCCGCCGTCGGGAACCCCGGGGCCCTCCGCCCTGGCCAGGGCGTGGTAGGGCGGCGGGTCCTGGCCTTCGGGCGGCCCTTCCGCCGAGACGCGAGGGCCGTCCGTTTTGGGGAGCGATTCCGCGAAGGCGGTAAGAAAGCCCAGCAGCTGTTCTGTCCAGACCTTGTCTTCGACGGCCTCGTCGCGCATCTCCTCGGTGTCAGCTTCCCGGAAAAGCAGCTGGAAGCGGCGTTCAGCGGCGAAGACGGGGTCCCGTTCAGCTTCTGCGCCCTCTTCCGCGAAAGGCTCGCCGGCGGGGGAACCCTCCGGCGCCGGATTTTCCGGCTTCGCCTTCGGCCCTGTATCCGGCGCCGTGCCCTCAGGCGCCCGGCTTTCCGCAGGACCTTGGCTTCCCGCAGGCCCTTCCCGGCCCCCGGGCCCCCGGCTTTCAGCGGCCTCCTGACCGGCGCCGCGGGGCGGCGGGGGAGGGACTTCCGCCGCAGGGGGGCGCGGCCGCGGCCCCGCAGGGCCTGGAGCCCCGCCGGCCTCGGGCCCCGTGTCCGAAAGGCCCTCCAGGTCCACCGGGAGGCTGCCGCTGATGTATTCCAGGAGACTGGAGTCCTCGTTCCAGGCGAAGAGCAAGGTGTCGCCGGGCTCGCGCTCCATGAGGGCCGGAGGGGCATCGGGCCGGGAGCCGCGGGAAGCCAGGGAGATCGCGGGGGACGGGGCGGCGGGCCCCCGCGCCTGGGCGGGGGGCGCCGGGGTCTCCCGCCGGGCGGCCTGAGGGCGCAGGCCTTTGGGCCGGAAAAGGTCCGCAGGCGGGGAGGCGGCCTCCACGAGGTCGTCGTCCGGCCAGGGCGCGGAGTAAGCGGCGAAAGTTCCGCCGTCCGGGGCCGCGCCGCCGCGGCCGTCCGGGTCCAGGGAGGCGATCTCCGAGGCATCCCCCGCGAGGATCCTCTCCCGCACCAGGCGGTGGCAACGCTCAAGGATGGCCCGGGGGAAGAGCCCCACCGCGGCCTGGAAGGCCTCGGGCCGGAAGGGCCAGGCGGGGTGCGGCGGGGAGTAGCCCGCCCTCCGGCAGGCCGGTTCCATGCGGGCGGCGATCAGCCTGGCCGCCGTCTCGGCGGAGCCGATGGGGGACAGGAAGACAGGCGGCCTGCGGTAGCGCTCGAGGGCCGTGTTGAGGGACAGGGAAGAGAGGTTCTCCCAGGTGGCGGGCAGGCAGGAAACCACGGCAAGGGTCCTGCGGGTGAGCCCGGTAAGCCTCCCCAGGCCGTCGGAGAAGTCAGCGGCCCGCGCCCGGGCCGCCGCGGCGTGCCCGGCGGCGGGGTCCCCGGGGCCGGATCTGGAGATGACGCCGAAGAGGGCGGACAGGTGATCCATCTGGTCCAGGGCGAGGACCGTGTACCTGCCGCCCAGGGAAAGGCAGAAAGACAGCCCGGAGACGGCCTTCTCCGGAGCCCCGCGCTCCCCCCGGAAGCCGGAGGCCGCGGCCGACTCGGGGTCGGGTTTTTTCCCTTCCAGCCAGTCGAGGGCCGCCCGCCGCAGGAGGGCGTCCCTGGAGTTCAGGAGGAAAAGCGCCCGCAGCGGCTCGGAGTGTTCCGCCGCCTCCAGGGGCCACAGGTCCTGGAGCTTGTCGCGGATCTTTTCCAGGTCGCGGGAGAGCTTCTGGGGATTGGCGCGGGTGTGGCGCTCTGGAAAGTCCCTGGGCACCTCGAAGCCGGCGGCGGCGAGGGCCCCCTCGGCGGCCAGGGAAGCCTGGGTGCGGCCCTCCAGGAGGGGCACCCGGGCGGCGAGCGACCGCGCCATGCCGGAGAGCACGATCTCCAGGAAACCCTCCCCCGACGCGGACATGTCCGCCAGCAGGAATGTTCCCCTGTTCAGGAGGGCCATCCGGCAGAAACGGCTAAGCAGGTGTGTCTTCCCGGCGCCTCCCGGCCCGGAGACGATTATGCCCGGCGGCGAGGCGAGGCCGCGCCCTGAGAGGAGCTGGACCAGCTCCTGGGAAAACTCCTCCTCCGCCCTCCGGTGGAGGGCGGGCACGTCCCAGGCGGAGAGGTTCCAGACGTCGTCCAGGCCCTTCACCCAGTCGAAGGAGGAAAGCTTGAGGGCGTTGAGCTTCCTTCTGTTCTCTTCTGCCTGGTCCATGTCTGTCCTTAACACGAGACGCCGCCGCGAGGCCGCCTGTACGGCCCCGGGCGCGGAAGCCCCCTGCCGCGGCGTTCCGGGGGGCGCGCCGCAGGGGGAGCCGCAGGGGCCTTAAGCCATCGTCAAGCAGTTACCGTGCCATGATGATAGTTCACGCCGCCCGGAAAAAAAAGCCTGGCAGGAGCGCGCGAGCGCGCGCCCCTGCCAGGGTAGCGGCGGCGCGGCGGCCGGGCCTGCCGCGCGGGGCCGCCGGGGTTTTCCGCGGGGCCTTGCGCCCCTCCGGAGCGGGGAAGGCTCAGGGGCTGCGTGGCGGCCGGCCTCTTTCCGGGTCCCCGCGTTCGCGGCCGGGGCAGTGTTCCGCGGCCGGCGGCAGGCCCCGGCAGGGCCGGGCGAAAGCCCGGGGGAGGGGTCTTGAGAAAGCGGCTGGCTTGCGGGCAGGCGGCGGCGGCCGCGGCTATCCTGCGGAGGCCGCCTGCTGCAGGGAGGGCGCGCGGGCGCGGCAGGTTTCCCTCCCCCGGAGTTCCGGGCCGGGGCTCGCCGACGGTGCCCCGGAGGCAACCCTTCTGCCCGGAGGCGGGCGGGATTTGTCACATTTTAGTGGGTTTCTCGGGAGTGAAATCCCTGAATTTTACACTTTCGGTCCAAAAGCGTCTGCGGGCGGCAGGGGCCGCCAAGGGCTTCGGGGCGGCGCAAAGCCACACCGGCATTGGATATGGCGGCCGCCGTACGGCCTTGGCCCTTAAAATGCAAGGTCTAGCCCGAACCCATGTTTCCCTCTGCGGAGGAACACGCCTTATTCCCCGGATTTTCAGCTCGGGCGGGACCGCCTTGCCCGCAGGGGGGCTCCAGGCCTTCCTGCGGCCCTCCCCCCCGGCACGGACGGTCCGGCTGCCCCAAGACGGGGTTAACCCCCCGGCCCGCCCGGAACGAGCACACTTTTTTTTTGTGGAGGCTTTTCTAATGAGTTTCAAGAAGAAGCTTGCGGCGGCGCCGGCCCTGGCTGCCGCCGTGATCGCCGCCGTGGCCCTGCTCCTGACGTCGCCGGCGGCCGGGCCGGCCGTCGCCCAGGAAGACGCCGACGTCATCAAGGTCGGGATCCTTCATTCCCTGTCGGGCACCATGGCCATCAGCGAGACCACCCTCAAGGACGCCGTCCTCATGCTCATCGAAGAGCAGAACAGGAAAGGCGGGCTGCTGGGCAAGAAGCTCGTGCCCGTCGTGGTGGACCCTGCCTCGGAGTGGCCGCTCTTCGCGGAGAAGGCCAGGGATCTGTTGAGCCGCGAGAAGGTCGCCGTGGTCTTCGGCTGCTGGACCAGCGTCTCCCGCAAGTCGGTCCTGCCGGTCTTCGAGGAGCTTAACGGCCTGCTCTTCTACCCGGTCCAGTACGAGGGCCAGGAGTCATCCAAGAACGTCATCTACACCGGAGCGGCCCCCAACCAGCAGGCCATACCCGCCGTGGACTACCTCCTGGACCAGGGGGTCAAGCGTTTCGCGCTGGTGGGCACCGACTACGTCTTCCCGCGCACGGCCAACAAGATAGTCGAGGCTTACCTGCTCACCAAGGGCATCAAGCAGGAGGACATCTACATCAACTACACCCCCTTCGGGCATGCCGACTGGCAGTCCATAGTGGCCGAGATCAAGAGGTTCGGGACGACCGGGGTCAAGACCGCGGTGATCTCCACCATCAACGGCGACGCCAACGTGCCCTTCTACAAGGAGCTGGCCGCCCAGAACATCTCCGCGGAGTCTATCCCGGTCATGGCCTTCTCCGTGGGCGAGGAGGAGCTCTCCGGCATCGACACCAAGCCCCTCGTGGGCCACCTGGCCGCCTGGAACTACTTCCAGAGCGTCGAGAACCCCGCCAACGCCACGTTCATCGCCGCCTGGAAGGAGTACATCAAGGATCCCAAGAGGGTCACCAACGATCCCATGGAGGCCCACTACATCGGCTTCAACCTCTGGGTCAAGGCCGTCGAGAAGGCCGGCACCACAGACGTGGACGCGGTCCTCAAGGCCATCGTGGGCCTCGAGACCCCCAACCTCACCGGCGGCACGGCCAGGCTCCTGGCCAACCATCATCTGACCAAGCCCGTGCTGATCGGCGAGATCCAGGACGACGGGCAGTTCCAGGTGGTCTGGAGCACCGAGGGCGAGGTGGAGGGCGACGCCTGGTCAGACTACCTGCCCGAGTCGGCGGACCTCATCGCCGACTGGACCGACCCGATCAACTGCGGGAACTACAACGAGAAGACCAAAACCTGCGGCGGCTCGGAGGCCGCGGCACCGGCCCAGTAGCCGGCTAGCCGGCTGGGCCGCAAGGCTCAAGGCCAGGGGGGGCCGGCCGGCCCGGCCCCCCCGACGGCCTGCCCCGGGCCTGGCAATCAGGCCGCCCAGGGCGGGCTCGGGCATTCGTCCTGAACGCCTGCCGGAAAGCGCCTTGGACAGTCCGCCCGTTTCGCGGCTCAAACGCCCTTTTCCCGCTTGCCGGTTCCCCGGCCCGGAGGCCCGCTTCCCGTCAAAAGGATCGCTCCCCTGACATGACTTTTCCTCCCCCCCCATACGCTTCTCCCGCCGGGAATCCCGTCCGGAGCGGCCGCGCGGCGCCCGCCGGCCGCAAGGAAACGGCGGCTTACAGGCGCCCGCGCGCCACGCGGGCCCTGGCCGCGGCCGCGTTCTGCGCCCTCGCCTTCGGCGCGGGCGATCTCCCGGCGGAGGACGGGCTCGCCGTCGACCCTGAGGTGAGGGCGAGCCTGGCCAGCTCCAAGGTGCAGGACCGGGATCTCGCCATCGAAAGGCTGGCGGCCGACTTTTCGCCAGAGGCCGGGGCCATCATGGCGGCCCTCCTGGCCGGCGACCTGTACGTGGACAGGGACACCTCGGACCTGTACCTGCGGGATCCCGGCGGGGCCGGCTACTCGCCGGCCGGGTCGGGCGAGCCCACGGACGGCGAGTCCCTGAGCCTCCGGAAGGTGGGCACCAACAACCGCCAGCGGTCGGCCCTGGCCGGGATACTCAACGGGAGATCCCTCCGGCACCCTGACGTGAACGTCCGCCGCGAGGCCTCGGCCGCCCTCGTGAGCGACAGCGGCGCGGACGAGGCGTTCGGGGCGTTTATCAGGGAGCTTCTCGCCGAGGAGAAGGACTCCCGCGTCAGGGGCAACTACGAGAAGATCCTGGCCGCCCGGGCCCTGCGCGACCCCGCCTCCTCCCGCGAGGACATCCTCGCCGCCCTGGGCACGCTCAAGGAGCGCCTCTCCCCCGAGGCCCAGGGGCTTATCCGCGAGCGCACCGGCGCGGAGGATCCGGAGATCGCCGCCGCCGCCCGCGAGGCCCTCTCCAGGATGGAGGCCACCATCCAGCACATCTCCCTGTTCGACACGGTGTTCTTCGGGCTCAGCCTGGGCTCGGTCCTGGCCCTCATCGCCATCGGCCTGGCCGTCACCTTCGGGGTGATGGGGGTCATCAACATGGCCCACGGGGAGATGGTGATGCTGGGGGCCTACACCGTCTGGGCCTTCCAGGAGCTCATGCCGGGCAGGCCCGGGCTCGCCTTGATCCTCGCGGTGCCCGGATCGTTCGTCGTCGCGGCCATCGTGGGGGCGGCCATCGAGCGCGGGGTGATCCGCTTCCTGTACAACCGGCCGCTGGAGACGCTGCTCGCCACCTTCGGGATCAGCCTTATACTCCAGCAGGCGGTGCGCACCTTCGTGTCCTCCAACAACCGGCCCGTCGTCACCCCGCCCTTCATGGCGGGGCAGTGGTACTGGACCGAGCACCTGTCGATCACCTGGGGGCGCTTCTACATCATAGTCTTCTGCCTGGCGGTCTTCCTCATGATCCTGCTGGTCATGAAGAGGACCCGCCTGGGCCTCGAGGTCCGCGCCGTCACCCAGAACCGGCCTGTGGCCAGGGCCATGGGCGTCAACTCCGGGCGGGTGGACCTCATGTGCTTCATGCTGGGCTCCGGCGTCGCCGGCATGGCCGGCGCGGCCCTCTCCCAGCTGGCCAACGTCGGCCCTAACCTCGGCCAGAACTACATAGTGGACAGCTTCATGGTGGTGGTCTTCGGCGGCGTGGGCAACCTCTGGGGAACCCTGGTCGGCGGGCTCCTCATCGGCATGGCCAACAAGTTCCTCGAGCCCGTCAACGGGGCGATCCTGGCCAAGATCATCATCATGTGCGGCATCATACTCTTCATCCAGCGCCATCCCAGGGGCCTCTTCCCGCAGAAGGGCCGGGCGGCGGCGGCCTGAGGCGGGGGGGATCCATGAAAGCCTTCGACCGGCCCACCCGGATCTTCTTCGCCCTGGCGGCGGCCTTCGCCCTGGCGGTGGCCCTGGGAAGCCTCCGCCCGGAAGGCTCCGCCCTCTCGGTCTCGCCGCTGACCGTGTCGGTGCTGGGCAAGTACATGTGCCTCGCGACCCTCGCCCTCTCGGTGGATCTCGTCTGGGGCTACATGGGCATCCTGAGCCTGGGGCACGGGGCCTTCTTCGCCATGGGCGGCTACGCCTTCGGCATGTACCTCATGCGGCACATCGGGGACAAGGGCGTCTACGTCTCGGAGCTCCCGGACTTCATGGTCTTCATCGGCTGGGAGAAGCTCCCCTGGTACTGGCTGGGCACGGACGTCTTCGCCTACGCGGCCTTCCTGTCGGTGGCGGCCCCGGGCCTCCTGGCCCTGGTTTTCGGCTGGACCGCCTTCCGGAGCCGGGTCTCCGGGGTGTACTTCTCCATCATCAGCCAGGCCATGACCTACGCCCTGATGCTCGCCTTCTTCCTTAACGCCCTGGGCTTCGGCGGCAACAACGGCTTCACGGACTTCAAGGAGATCCTGGGCTTCGACATCCACACCCGGGGCATGGCGACGACGCTTTTCGCGCTCTCGGCGGCGCTCATGCTGCTCTTCTACTGGATCTGCCGCACGGTCTCGGTCTCCCGCCTGGGGCTCGCCGTGCGCGCCATCCGCGACAACGAGGACAGGGTGCGCTTCGCCGGCTACCGGGTGGAACGCGTCAAACTGTTCGTGTTCACCCTCTCGGCCATGGCCGCCGGGCTTGCGGGGGCGCTCTTCGTGCCGCAGGCCGGCATCATCAACCCCAACAGCTTCTCGCCCCTCTTTTCCATAGAGGCGGTGATCTGCGTGGCCCTGGGCGGGAGGGGGAGGCTCTACGGCGCGGTGATAGGCGCGTTCCTGGTCAACTGGCTCAAGACCACCCTGACCGGCCTCATGCCCGACGCCTGGCTCTTCGTCTACGGGCTCCTGTTCGTGGTGGTCACGGTCTTCCTCCCCGAAGGGGTGGCGGGCCTGCTCTCCCGGATCCGGAACCCTCTGGCCGGCCGCCTGAAAGGAGAACGCCGTGGAACGGAAGCCAGGGCCTGAAGCGCCTCCCGCGCCCGAGACTCCCCCTGCGGCAGCCTCGCCCGAGTCGGCTCCTGCGGATGCCGCAGCTGCCGCTGGCTCAGGTGAAGCTGCGCCTGCCTACGGCGCGACTGATCCTGCGGCCGCCGGTTCCGCGGCGACGGGGCCGGCCGTCGAGTCCCATTGGGCCAAAGGGCTTGCCCAGGTGCGGGAGCGCACCCCCCGGTCAGGCCGCCCCGGCAACGGAAACGGAGAGGACGGCGCCGCGGCGCCCTCCCCTTTCGGGGACGGCTGGATACCCAAGTCCCAGCGGCGCAAGATGCATATCCTGCTCCTGGAGGACGTGACCGTGTCCTTCGACGGCTTCAAGGCCCTGGACGGGCTCTCCCTTTACCTCAAGGAAGGGGAGCTCAGGTCGGTCATCGGCCCCAACGGCGCGGGCAAGACCACCATGATGGACATCATCACGGGTTCCACCCGCCCGGACTCGGGCGAGGCCTGGTACGCCGAGGAAGTGAACCTTCTGGAGAAAGACGAGGTGTACATCGCCCAGGCGGGCATCTGCCGGAAGTTCCAGAAGCCTTCCGTCTTCGAGACACTCACCGTCTTCCAGAACCTGGAACTCGCCCTCCAAGGCCCTAAGACCGTGACCGGCTCGTTCACAGCAAGGCTGTCGGGCGAGGACCGGGACTTCCTCGGGGGCGTGCTCGACCTCACCCGCCTTTCCCCCGAGGCCGGGCGCCCGGCGGGGGCGCTCTCCCACGGGCAGAAGCAGTGGCTCGAGATCGGCATGCTCCTGAGCCAGAAGCCGCGGGTGCTGCTCTTGGACGAGCCGGTGGCGGGCATGACCCCACAGGAGATAGACCGCACGGCGGACCTTCTGCGGAGCCTGGAGGGCGGCTGCACCATCATCCTCGTGGAGCACGACATGGAGTTCGTGCGGGCGGTGGCCAGGACCGTGACAGTGCTCCACCAGGGGAAGGTCCTCTCCGAGGGCACCATGGACGATATCGGGCGCGACCCTGAAGTGGTCGAGGCCTACCTGGGAGGCTCGTCATGTTGAAGGTGGAGGGGCTGGTCCAGTACTACGGCGAGAGCAACATCCTGCGGGAGGTCTCCCTGGAGACCAGAAGCGGCAAGTGCCTGTGCCTCATGGGCCGCAACTGGGTGGGCAAGACCACCCTTCTGCAGTGCCTGATGGGCCTTTTGCCCGTGCGCTCCGGCAGGGTATTTTACAAGGGGTCCGACGTCACCTCGCTCCCGCCCGAGAGGCGGGCCAGGCTGGGCATAGGCTACGTGCCCCAGGGCCGTCAGATCTTCCCGCTACTGACCGTCGAGGAGAACCTCCGGATCGGGCTCCCCGTCCGCAAGGACCGCGCCAAGGGCATCCCGGAGTTCGTGTACGGGTTTTTCCCCGTGCTCAAGGACATGCTCCGCAGGCGCGGGGGGGACCTCTCCGGCGGCCAGCAGCAGCAGCTCGCGGTGGCGCGGGCCCTGGTGCCCGACCCCGAACTCCTGCTCCTGGACGAGCCCACAGAGGGGATCCAGCCCAACATCGTCGAGGAGATCGTGAAAACCGTCAGGCGCCTGACCTCCGAGCTGGGGGTGACGGTGCTCCACGTGGAGCAGAAGGTGCCCGTGGCCCGCAAGGCCGGCGACGACTACGCCATCATGGAGCGCGGCCGCGTGGTGGACTCCGGGGGCATGGAGGGGCTCTCCGAGGAGAAGATCAAGAGTTTTCTGAGCGTCTGAGGCGATTCCCCCGGGGAGCGGCGGCCCTTCCGGCGCCCCTCGGGACAATGCTTAAGGCTCGCCGGCCGCGGCCTTTGCCGCGGCCGCCGGCTCAAGTCCAGTTCCTGTCCGGGCCGAGGCCCGGGCCTGTAGAATTTCGGAGGTCAACGGTTTGACGGGCGCGCCAGCTCAAGAGGCTGAGATCGGCCGCTTTTCCCCCGGAGGCTTTCCCGGAGCCCCCGGGCTCCCCCCGGGCGGGGGCGCCTGGGCTCCGCCCGGGCATGTTGCCGGAGAATGCGCCGTCTCCGCGTCGGGCGCCCGCCCGGCGGAAGGGCCCTGTACCTCGCCCGCGCCTTCCCCGCCCGGCACGTCTCACCCGCCCGCGGCTTCAGCGCCCGGCCCCTGTACCCCGCCCGCGGCTTCAGCGCCCGGCCCGGACGGCTCCGGCGCCTGGCGGGCCCGCCTGAAGCTTTTCTTCGCCGCGGAAGGCGCGAGGACCGTCCTCGCGCGCACCGAGCGCTTCGGCCCTTTGGCGGTGCAGCGCGTTTTCTATCCTGAAGGTCCGGCGCCAGACGGCATCCTCCCTTGCGAGGCCTACGCGCTTCATCCTCCGGGCGGCCTGGTCACGGGGGACGTACTGGAGGCGGAGGCCGAGTGCGGGCCCGGCGCCAAGGCCCTGGTGACTTCCCCCGCCGCGGCCAAGTTCTACCGCGCCAAGGGCTCTTGCGGCTTCCAGAGCCAGAGCTTCCGGGGGAGGGCGGCCGGGCCGGGGGCCGAGCTCGAGCACCTGCCGCCGGAGGCGATCGTCTTCAGCGGGGCGCGGGCCCTTCAGGAGGCCACCTACGAGGTCTCTGACGGAGGCTCCCTCATCGCCTGGGGAACGGTTCTCCTGGGAAGGGCCGCCGCCGGCGAGGCCTTCGAGAGGGGCTCGTACCGCGAGACCCTCAGGGTCTTCCGGGACGGGAGGCTGGCCCTCTTCGAGCGCCTGGATGTCGCAGGCTTCCTCGAGGGCGGCGGCTCCGGGGTTCTCGCCAGCCCCCTGGGCCTCGCCTCCCGGCCCGTGGTTTCCTCCTTTCTGGCGCTGGGGCCGGAAAGCCCGGGCGTTGCCGCGCGGCTCTCAGGGGCCCTGGCGGCCTTGAGGGACGTCGGCTCCGCAGGCGGGGGGGAAGGGTACCCGGAGTTCCGCGGCGCCACCCTGAGGGACGGGATTCTCGTCGCCCGCTCGGCGGGGGGTTGCGTTCAGGCGGCCGAGCGCTACAACCGCGCCGCCTGGGCCCTGGTCCGGCCCGCCCTTCTGGGCAGGGAGGCGGCGCACCCCAGGATCTGGCGGACCTGAGCCGCTGTCCGGCGCCTCAGGCCCGCTGCGGGCGCCCCGAAGGTTTCTTCCGGCCCGTCTCCGTTCCTTCGGGCCTCGGCCCTTCGGTTCTTCAGTTCTTCGGTACTTCAGTACTTCAGTTCATCGGCCTTTCGCCCGTTCCGGGTATCGCCATCTCGCTTTTTGCGGTCCTTGCCTTTCGCTTCAGGCTCCAGTCGACTTTTCAGGATTCTTTTCTCGCGCTTCAGGGTTCGCCCTGCGCTTCGCAAAAGCCGCCGTCACGCGTAACGCCATTGCCCGCCCCATTTACCGTTCCGGAAAGGGGGCGCCTTGCCCAGGCTGAAGCCGGGAGAAGGCGGTCCGACAGGCCCGCCGCAGGCCCGGAAGGAGGTTTAGCATGGATCTCACCCCCAGGGAGAAGGACAAGCTGCTCCTTTTCACGGCCGGGCTCCTGGCCGAGAGGAGGAAGGCCAAAGGCCTCGCCCTCAACCATCCCGAGGCGGTGGCTTACATCAGCCTCTTCATCATGGAGGGAGCCCGCGAGGGGCGGACCGTCGCGGGCCTTATGGACGAGGCCAGGGGCATCCTCAAAAGGGCCGAGGTGATGGATGGGGTGCCGGAGATGATCCCCGAGGTGCAGGTGGAGGCCACCTTCCCGGACGGGACCAAGCTCGTGACGGTGCACGACCCTATCCGCTGACGCGGGCAGGCGCGGCGGCCGGCCCGCGCCGGCGGGCCCGAGGAGCCCAAGACGCGTATTGGCCAAGGGCGCCGCGTCTTGAAATCGCCAAGCCGCCTGACCCAAGGCGCCAGTCCCCAAGCCCGCCTCGCCAAGGCGCCAGTCCCCAAGCACAATCCGTAAAGGCCTCAAGGCGCGGGCCGCCAAGGCATCCAGAGGAGAGCCGCATGATACCGGGGGAGTATTTCCTGGAAGACTCGGAGGTAGAGCTTAACGCGGGCAAGCCCGTCGTGGAGCTTGAAGTCTCCAACAAGGCCGACCGGCCCATCCAGGTGGGGAGCCATTTCCATTTCCACGAGGTCAACGAGGGGCTCGTCTTCGACCGCCCCCTGGCCTGGGGAATGCGCCTGGACATCATCCCCGGCACGAGCGTGCGCTTCGAGCCGGGCAGGAGCCGCTCGGTCAGGCTTGTCCCCTACGGGGGCAAGAGGCGGGTCGTGGGGTTCCGGGGGCTCGTGTCGGGGCCCTTGTCCGGGCCGGGGGCCACGATCCCCGGCGGAGGGAGGGGAGGCCCCAGATGAAGGTCAGGAAAGCCGACTACGCTCAGATATTCGGGCCGGGCAAGGGCGACCGCGTAAGGCTCGCCGACACCTCGCTCATTCTCGAGGTGGAGGAGGACCTCTCCCTTCACGGCGAGGAGGTGAGCTTCGGCGGCGGCAAGGTCATCCGGGACGGCATGGGGCAGAGCCAGGAGGGGCGCGCCGTCGCCGCCGACACGGTGATCACCAACGCCGTGGTCCTGGACGCCTACCGGATCGTCAAGGCCGACGTGGGCATCAAGGACGGCCTCATCTCCGGCGTGGGCAAGGCCGGCAACCCCGACGTCCAGGACGGGGTGGACATCGTGATCGGCCCCGGCACGGAGATCATCGCTGGGGAGGGGCAGATCCTGACCCCCGGCGGATGCGACACGCACGTGCACTTCATCTCCCCCCAGCAGTGCGACGAGGCCCTGTACTCGGGAATCACCACCATGCTGGGGGGAGGGACCGGTCCTGCCACCGGCACCTGCGCCACCACCTGCACCCCGGGGGCCTGGCACCTGGAGCGCATGATCCTCGCCACCGACCCCTATCCCCTGAACTTCGGGTTCCTGGGCAAGGGCAACGCCTCGGACCCCAAGGCCCTCCGGGAACAGGTGGAGGCCGGCGCGGCCGGCCTCAAGCTCCACGAGGACTGGGGCACCACCCCGGCCGCCATCGACGCGTGCCTGTCCGTCTGCGACGAGTACGGGGTCCAGGCCGCCATCCACACCGACACCCTCAACGAGGCGGGCTTCGTGGAGGACACCGTCAAGGCCTTCAAGGGACGGTCCATACACGCCTACCACACCGAGGGCGCGGGGGGCGGCCACGCCCCGGACATCATCCGCGTGGCCGGGGAGCCCAACGTGCTCCCCTCCTCCACCAACCCCACGCGGCCCTACACGGCGAACACGGTGGACGAGCACCTGGACATGCTCATGGTCTGCCACCATCTGAACCCCGCCATCCCCGAGGACGTGGCCTTCGCGGACTCGCGGATCCGCCGCGAGACCATCGCGGCCGAGGACGTGCTCCACGACCTCGGGGTCCTCTCCATGATCTCCTCGGACTCCCAGGCCATGGGGCGGGTCGGCGAGGTGATAATCCGCGCCTGGCAGACGGCCCACAAGATGCGCGAGGAGCGCGGGAGGCTCGGGCCGGGGCCTTCCGACAACTTCCGCATCAGGCGCTACGTCGCCAAATACACCGTCAACCCCGCGGTCGCCCACGGCCTGGACCGGCTCATCGGCTCGGTCTCCCCCGGCAAGCTGGCCGATCTCGCCCTGTGGCGGCCGGCCTTCTTCGGCGTGAAGCCCAGCCTGGTGATCAAGGGAGGCGCCATCGCCGCGGCCCCCATGGGCGACCCCAACGCCTCCATCCCCACCCCCCAGCCCTCACACTACCGGCCGATGTTCGCCGCGAAAGGGCCCGCGGCCCCGGCCGCGTCGGTGACCTTCGTCTCCCGCGCCTCCCTGGACAAGGGCATCGCGGAAGCGTTCAGGGCCAAGGGCCTCCTGCGCCGCCTCGAGCCCGTCTCCGACACCCGCCGCCTGGGCAAGAAGGACATGGTCCTCAACGACGCCCTCCCCAGGATAGAGGTCGACCCTCAGACCTACGAGGTGAAGGTGGACGGGGAGATCGCGACCTCGAGGCCCGCGCATGTCCTGCCCATGGCCCAGAGGTACTTCCTGTTTTAGCCCGCCGCGGCCTGCCCGGCCGGCCTTGCGGCCCCGTGAGGCGCCCGCTTCCCGGAACCCGTTTCGCCCGCGCGCGGCCATTCCCGCGGCGTCTACGGCCGCCGCCGGCCCTTCCCGCGGAGGCCCTCCGCGTCGCGGCTTCTGCCGCTGCCGGCTTTGCGGCGGATTTTCCGCTGAACCTCTGCGGATTTTCTTTTGACTCTCCGCTGATTTTCCATTGCCTTCCCGGTGATTTCCCGTTGACTTCCCGTTGATTTTCCGTTGACTTCCCGTTGATTTCCCACTGATCCCGGGATGGCGCCCTGCGGCGCCATCCCTGGCCCGAGCCGACCGAATACCTCGGACGCCCTCCCGGACTAGCGGTTTCCCATGCTCAAGCTCACCGAAAACCTCGGACGCCTGCCGGAGAGCCCATCAGGCCTTGTGCTCCCCCTGGACTCCGCTTCCCGCAGGCGGCCCCGCCAGCGGGCCCGGCTCGCGGACGGAAGAGAGGCGGCCGTGCTGCTCGCGCGCGGGACCGTCATGGCCCCCGGGGACGTCCTGAGGGCGGAAAGCGGGGAACTGGCGACGGTCGCCGCCGCGCCCGAGCCGCTGTCCGAGGCGCTCGCGCCCGACTGGGAGAGCCTGGCCAGGGCCGCGTACCATCTGGGGAACCGCCACGCGGAGCTGGAGCTGGGGAAGCTCTGGGCACGTTTCCCGGAGGACGGCGTACTGGAGGATCTCGTCCGCGGCTTGGGCCTGTCCGTCCGCCGTCTGACGGCGCCCTTCCTTCCGGAGGGCGGCGCTTACGGCGGGAACGCCCATGCCCACTCCCAAGAGCATTCCCAAGAGCACTCACAGGATCACTTCCGCGATCACCACAACGGGAGCGGGAGAGGGAGCGCTCAAGGGCGGATCAATGCCGGCGCTCCTTTCGGCCTTCAGGATCCCGCCCGAGGCGGCGCGCGGGCGCCCGGCCGCCTTGAGGAAGGCGGCGCGCGGGAGAGCTTTCCCGAACCCGCCGCCGCCTGGCCGGCCGGAGCGGGAAAGCTTCTGAGGCTCCTTTACGCCGCCAGCCCCGCCAGGCCCACGGGGGCCTTCGCGTGGTCAGGGGGGCTCGCCTCCTTCGTCGCGGAGGGCGAGGTGAAGGATGCGGCCGGCCTTAAGGCCTGGATAAGCGACGCGGCCTCCCTGTCCCACGCCCGTTGCGATCTGCCGGCTCTCAAGAGGTGCTTTCTCGCGGCTCTGGCGGGCGACGAGCAGGGCTTCGCCAGATGGAACGAGTTCTCCCTCGCCTCGCGCGGGACCAGGGAGCTTCTTTTGGGGGAACGGGAGACGGGCGGGGCGGTCATGCGTCTGCTGGAGGCCGCAGGCCTCCTCGCGGCCTTCCCTGAAGGCTTCCGGAGAGAGGGCGTAGGCTACGTCGCGGCCTACGGTCTCATGGGGGCATCCCTGGGGCTCGCAAAGGAGGATGCGCCTTCCCTGCTGACGGCCTTCCTGTGGGGCGCGGCAGAGAACTACGCCTTGTGCGCCGCCAAAAGCATCCCCTTGGGGCAAAGCGCCGTCCAGGCGGCTCTGTTGGAACTCTTGGGGACCTTGCCTCAGGCCGTGTCCGCTGCCATGGGCATGGCGGACGACGAGGTCGGGGCTTCGGCGCCGCTCCTGGCGGTGCGTTCCTGTTCCCACGAGGGGAGCTTGCTGAGGATGTTCAGGAGCTGACTTCGGGAACCGGAGATCCGCTCCCCTACGTTACGCGCGTGTCAAGGCGAAAGCTCGGTACCGCAAGTGCAGGAAGGAAGGAAGGAAGGCAGACAGGCAGGAAGACAGGCAGGCAGACAGGCAGGCAGGCAGGCAGGAAGACCGGCAGGCAGGCAGGAAGACCGGCAGGCAGGCAGGAAGACCGGCAGGCAGGCAGGCAGGAAGACAGGAAGACAGGAAGACAGGAAGACAGGAAGACAGGAAGACAGGAAGACAGGAAGACAGGAAGACAGGAAGACA
>JAITRL010000219.1 GCA_031288415.1 Deltaproteobacteria bacterium
GCATCCAACAGGCGGAACTGTCCGAGAACGCGATCCAGCTTCTCATCGCCGCTTCCGCTTTGCAGAAAAAGGGAATAATATTCGGAAAGGCGGCACAGCTCCTGGAGGGAATCTTCCAGAGCGCCGTCGCGATCTCCCCTGGAAACCCTGAAAAGGCCCTTGAAGGTTTCGTATGCCTCAGGCATATCGAAGGCCCTGCCGGTTTTCATCGTCAAGTAATCGCGGATGAATTCCGCGACAGCCTGAGGGGTCTTCAGGCGATCCTCTATTTTAAGCCAACACTCGCCATGCAGAAGCGACCGCATAACCTGCGAACTGCAGCTTAACAGCAAAAAGTCGCGGACATTGTCCCCCAACGTCAAGGATAAGCCGGCTGAGTTGAGGGTCTCAAAGACCGCTTGAAGTCCGCCGTCATCGTGCTTAAGCATTAAGCGGACAATCTTCAGCCTGCCTACGGCCTCGAAAATCTCCTCCGGGGTATGCGGGCCGCCCTCGACTTTCCGTCTGAACAGCTCATAGTTTTCCCACAGGCCGGAAGACGGGTTTCCCGGCTTCCGGCCCTCAATGACATCTGCCCAGGCGGAAGAGGCGCCGCTTTCCTCAGGCCTCAGCTTAAACCTGTGCCTGTCGTCTCCAGCGTGCTCATTGATCAGGTTATAGTACCAAATCGCTTTCTTGACGTCATCATTGCTGGCGAGGTCATGAACCGCTTTCAAAAGCAACAGCAGGGACGTGAGGCGCTGCTGCCCGTCAACGACCGTGAACTCTTCCGTGACCGCGTTCTTTTCGCCTGAGGAGGCAAGCACGATTGAGCCCAGGAAATGCCCTGCCCCGCCGCCGGCGATCGCCTCAACGTCAGCGAAAAGCCTTGCGCATTCCGGCTCCCGCCACACGTAACCCCGCCTGTAGGCGGGAATCGCGAATGTCCGTTGCCTACCGCTAAAGAGATCTGACAGAAAAATCGCCTTGGCATCCATTGCAGATTTCCCGTTTTTGAATCCTGAAACTTGGGCTGCCTTGCTGAACCCATTAAAATCCGGGCTGTCCGGAGCGGCTTCGCCATCCGCGGCGACGCGCTTGAGCGAACTTAAGCGCCATTGAACGAACCGACGGCGATACGGCGACACGCCCCCATGAAGCTGTCCGCCCTGAGAGGCAAAGCGCATGAAGGCTATTTCTGGCCCGGTTGAGGCAAGCCGCGCAAAAGCCGCAATCCTGCCGCGGCAGGCGCGGGAAAAGCCTAGGCGTGCCCGGCGCGCGTTGGAGGAGGCATTCCGCTCGGCCCGCTCCGGGCCTTAGAACAGCCCGCCCCCGCCGTCGGTCACCGTGAAGGGGGAATCGTACTCGGACGGCCTCTGGTTGCCTTCCTCGATCTCGCCCCTGGCCACCATGTCCTCGTACTGCGAGATGTAGTTGAAGGCCCTGGGATGGTAGCCGGAGTCGGGATAGGCGCGGATCAGGCCCCGGAACCTCCGCATGGCCGCGGCGTAGTCCTTGCGCTTGAAATAATACTCCCCGACGTAGAACTCGTGCCCCGCCAGGCTGTTCATGGCCTCGGCCATGCGGGCGTGGGCCATGGTGGAGTACCTGGAATCGGGGTAGACCTCCACCAGGTACGCGAAGTCGTTGATGGCCTGGAGGGTCGGGGTCTGGTCCCTGTCGATGCCGTTCATGCGCTGGAACCAGCACATGCCCTTCTGGTAAAGGGCATAGGGCACGGCATCGTTCATGGGGTGCCGGTCCGTGAAGGAGTCGTAGGCGCCGTAGGCCTCGATGTACTTGGCGTTAAGGTAGTAGGCGTCCCCGAGCCTGAGCTCGGCCAGCATGGCGTAGCGGCTCTGGGGGTACTGATCCTTAAGCTGCTGGAACAGCTCGGCCGCCTCGACGTAGTCGGAGGCATCCAGGCGCTCCTGGGCGCGCAGCGCGAGATCGGCGTCGGCCTCGATGGCCCCGTCGCCGGGGCCCGGCACGCTGCTCCCCCACAGCCTCGCCCAGAGGTCCTTGGTGCTGGAGCAGCCGGGCAGGGCGCAGGCGCACGCGAGCGCCAGGACGGCAGCCAGGGCCAGCCTGCGCGCGGGATGCCATTTCCGGGGCCTCACAGGAGCTTCTCCAGCTCGGCCTTAAGGTCGGCCTTGTCCTTGTGGCCAAGTATCCTGCCCACCTCGTCCTTGCCCTTGAAGACCACGAGACACGGGATGGAGCGGATCCTGAACTTGGCGGCGGTGTCGTTGTTCTCGTCGACGTTGATCTTGGCGAAGGAGACCTTGGCCTTCATCTCGCCGGCCAGCTCTTCGAGGACCGGGGCCAGGGCCTGACAGGGCCCGCACCAGGGCGCCCAGAAGTCCACGAGGGAGGCGGGGGCCCCCAGGAACTCGTCGAAGGTCAGATCGGTGAGCACCGTGATGTTATCGCTCATGCGCAGCTCCTTAAGAGTGGGGATACAGGAAAGCGGGCCGCGGAAGACCAGCCGGCCGCAGGGGAGGGCTTCCGCCCGCATGGGGCGGGAACGCGGCGGAAACACTCAATAGGGTAGTGTACAGTCCGGAAGGCTGATTAGTCAACACGAAATACGGCCTCCGGACAAAAAAGGCCCGCTACGCCCAGTCTCGCGGGCGGGGACGCCGCCCCCCCAAGGCGGGCGAGGGCCTCGCGGCCGCTTAAGCCGCCCGCTTCGGGCAGTCCGGTGCCGCCGCAAGGGGGCGGCATGGAAATGCCTGAATTATATGTCATAATAGCACGGCCAGCGACCGCGCGAAAGACTCCATGCCCGCAGGGCCATGCCCTTCCTCCGCGAGCCCTGACTTTTCGCGCCCGACATCCGGCGAACCCGACCCCGGTCCCGCCCCCCCCCGCCCCCCCCCCGCCCCGGCCCGCCCGCCCCCCCCCGGCCCCGGGCCCCCCCCCCCGGGCGGCCCCCGGCCCCCCAG
>JAITRL010000270.1 GCA_031288415.1 Deltaproteobacteria bacterium
AAGGGCAAGGGAAGATATTAGCTTGAAAAGGCAGTGCCTTAAAACGGGAGAAAGGCCTCTGAGCGTATCGCCTTCGGACAGCCCCATGATTTCAGAGGGAGGCAGGCCCTAATGAGGAAGGTCTGGGGCAAGGGTTTCTTCCGTAAAGGGCACGGGCAGGTGCTGAAAAATACAATGTCCGCAACTTATAGCATAATGTCCTGGAAATCCCAAATTTCAAGGCCGTAAACTTCGAATCTCGCGGGGCAAATGTCCTTCGGAGGGCAGGCGTGAGCTGAGCGGTTGCTTCCCGGCTAAGAGACGGCGCCTCATAGCTCCCAAGCCCGGGCGCCTGAAGCCGTACCTTTGCCCGTGCTCAAAACCGCAGACTCTGGCCGGGCATACGAAGTTGCGGCCTCTGGCCTGGTGACTGAAGCCGTAGCCTCTGGCCTGGCGAGGGAAGCTGCGGCCTCTTGTCAGGCGGCGAAGCCGCAGGGTTGGGTCAGGCGGCGTAGCCGCAGGCTTGGGTCAGGCGGCGCAGCCGCAGGCTTGGGTCAGGCGGGTCGTCCCAGGAACGCAAGGAGGCGACGGAAGTCTTTCGCCTGGGAAAGATCGAGCATGTGCGTTGCAAGTGCTTCTTCTTCTACCTGACCGTGTAATTGGCTCTGTCCCGCAAGGGAGCCATGTTCCCGCGCAGGCCCTCGACCTCGAGGCGGTTCTGGCCGCGGGTCAGGGGGATAGAGAACGAGGCCCTGGCGTAGCCGTCCACCCGCCTGCGGCCTACGGTCCTGCCGTTGAGGCTGAAGACAAGCTCCTCCACTCCGGGGACGCTCTGTACCAGGGCCAAGAGGCGCGCCTCTCCAGGATGGGCCTCAGGGTCGAGGGCGTAAATCTCCCTGGAAGAGGGCCGGATGAGCTGGAACCTGAGTTCGCGGCCAAGGACAGGGATTGCGGCCAGATCCATTTCGCTGTGGAGGCACTGGCGCGGAAGAGGCCTGTCCGCCGGGAAATAGTCTTGCACGGAGTTGGGGCAATCGGGGCCGGCCGGAAGGCCGGAGACAGGGCAGACCCGGACCTCCCTGACTGAGTCGGGCGCCTTGGGAAAGGGCGCCGGAGGCCTGCGGGCCGCCATGAGGTCCATGACCTTGCGCCAAAGCTCGCCGGCTCCGGTGACGCCTGAGATTCTGCTCATGGGCTGCGCCTGGAAGTTCCCGGCCCAGACCCCCACCGCGAAGCCGCTGGCGAAGCCAAGGCAGAAGTTGTCCCGGAAGTTGGTGCTGGTGCCCGTCTTGACCGCCGAAGGGTAGGAGGTGGAAAGCACGCCTCCCGTCCCGAAGCCCAGGGCCCTGGCCCGGTCGTCGGAGAGGATGTCCCGCACCATGAAGGCCGCCGCCGTGGAGAAGACCCTGCGCGCCTGTCCGGGGGCCGCAGGGCCCGCGCCCGTCGGCCCGCCTGCGGCAGACGGGACTTCCTGCCCTGCCTCGGCGCCGGACCAAGACGCCCCCGTCGGGGTTCCTGGCCGCGCCTCTTCAGATGCGGCTCCTGGCAGAGCCGCGTCAGGCGTGGATTCGGACCGGGCCGCAGGCATCGGCGCTCCGGACCGGGCCGGAGAGGCGGGCTGCGGCTCTTCCTCAGAGGCGTGGGAGCGCGGCGTTGACCCGGGCCGGGACTCGCCTGCCGCTCCCGCTGGAGGGGCGCCTGGGCCTCCCGCGGCTCGGGCCTTGCGGGGAAAGAAGCCCGGTTCAGGGGCCGGGCTGGCCTCCAGTATGAGCACGGGCGGCTTCCAGAGGCCTGAGTCGGCCAGGGCTGCGTAAGCCGAGAGCAGGTCGATGAGGCTGACCTCGCCCCCGCCTAAGGCTAGGCCCAGGCCGTAGAAGTCATGGTCCCGGTTCAGGGAGGACAGGCCCAGCTCCCGGAGTTTGGCGAGCACCCGTGAAACGCCCAGGGCGTTCGTGAGGTTCACGGCGGGGATGTTCAGGGAGCTTCCCAGGGCGGTCCTGGCGGAGACCGGCACCGAGAAGCCTCCGGAATAGTTGCGGGGGCTGAAGACGCCGTTCCAGCCCGGGTAGTCCGAAGGCTCGTCGGCCATCAGCGAGGACGGCGCGATGAGCCCCAGGTCGAAGGCCGCGGCGTAAATGAACGGCTTGAGGGCGGAGCCCGGCTGGCGTGGATTGGAGACCCCGTCCAGTTGCCCGTCACGGGGGTTGTGGAAGTCTCCGGAGCCCACCCAGGCCAGGACCTCGCGGTCAGGAAGCGAGATCACCACGACCGCCACCTGCTCCAGGCCCCGGTTGCGGCCGGTCTCCACGGTCTCCCTGGCGAGCTTTTCTATCTGCAGCTGAAGGTCCAGGTCCAGGGCGCTCCGGACGTGCTCCGGCGGCTCGGGAGGCAGGAGTTCCCTGACTTTCGCGGCGAAATGAGGGGCCAGGAAAGGCGGGGTTGATCCCGAGAGCCGCAGGGGCTCCGAGAGGGCACGGGAGTACTCGTCTTCTGTCAGAGTGCCCTGGATAAGCATGCGCCCGAGCACCCAGGCCCTCCGCTCCAGGGCCCGTTCAGGGTTACGGAAGGGGTTAAGGCGGCTGGGGGCGGCGGGCAGCCCGGCCAGGAGGGCAGCCTCGGCCGGGCTCAGGTTCCGGGGAGGCTTGCCGAGGTAGAGCTTCGAGGCGGCCGCGAACCCGAAGGTGCCGGGGCCGGTGGGGGTCACGTTCAGGTAGGCCTCGAGAATCTCCCGCTTGGAGTGCCTCCGTTCGATCAGGAACGCGAGCAGGGTCTCCTTGGCCTTCCGCCGGAAGGTCCGCGGCCCCGGCGCGAGCCCCAGGGAGATGCGGGCCAGCTGCATGGTTATGGTGGACCCCCCCGAGACGATGCGCCGCGCCCGCAGGTCGGTCAGGGCCGCCCTGGCGATGGCCATGGGATCCGCGCCGGGATGCTTCCAGAACCGCTTGTCCTCGGCCGCGATCACCGCGTTTATCAAGTGCGGGCTGAAGCCCTCAAGCGGGGTCAGGTCCCGGCGGCTGAGGCCTGGGGAGAGGTACTCCCTCAGAAGCGCCCCGTGGCGGTCCGTGAGGCGTACGGTCCAGTCCCAGCCCCCGCCTCCAGAGAGGGGGTCGGGGAGCCTCCCCGCGATGATATGGAAGGCCGCCATGAGGAAGAAAAAGGCCGCGAGCAGGTTCACTGCTAAGGCGGCCGCTTTGCGGGGGAAGCTTTTCCGGAATGGCGCGGCTCCCGCCTGTCGGTCGGCCCTCCGGGCTTCGGCGGAGTCCTCGGAGTCCTTGGCGGAGGTTCCGGAGGTGCCTGGGGAGGCGTATTTGAGGGCCAGGGACGAGGCTCCGGAGTTCTCCGCAAGGCCGTCAGAGGCGCGGCCGGAATCTGCGGAACCGTCTGATGATGAGGCTTTGGCAAGGCCCGCGAAGCCGTACGGGGAGGTTTTGGTCAAGCCATCGGGGGAGTCAGCGGCGGCATTGGCGGAGGAGGCTGAGGCGCCTGAAGTTGCCTCGGAGGCAGCGCCGGAAGGGCTCGAAGCGGCTTGGGCGGCAGCGCCGGAAGAGCTCAAAGCGGCTTGGGTGGTAGCGCCGGAAGGGCTCGAAGCGGCTTGGGTGGCAGCGCCGGAAGGGCCCGAAGCGGCTTGGGTGGCAGCGCCGGAAGTGCCCGAAGCGGCTAGGGAGGCATCTGCGGAAGGTCCAGAAGCGGCTTGGGAGGCATCTGCGGAAGGGTCAGAAGTTGCCTGGGAGGCATCTGCGGAAGGGCCAGAAGTTGCCAGGGAGGCATCTGCGGAAGGGTCAGAAGCTGTCCGGGAGAGGCCGCGGGCCGGGTCCGCAAGAGGGCCTGAACCTGCGTCGGAGGCGGCCTCTGAGGTTCCAAGGCCCCGCGCGCCATAGGCGCGCGGGGCCTTGGAGGTCTCTTCCGGGAGAGAGCCTTCGGCGGGCTCGGGACATTCCGGGGCATCGCCGGATAAGGCGGGAGGCGAGTCTTCGCGGGGCCCTGACGGGCCGGAAGGCGAGGCTCCGGGGGACCCGGAAGGGCCGGGGCGGCTTCCGGGAGGCTTTCCGCCGTGGGAGCCTTGGGCGGTTCCGGGAGGCGTTTTCGGCGGGCCCGGGGAGCCTACGGGGCCGGGCATACCAGGTTTGCCTTGTGGCCGGGGGCCAGGCATTTCTTGACCATGTTCCCCACGTAGGGGCGGGGCCAGCACTCGGCCCAGGTGTCGACGCCGAGGGACTCTAGCGAGCTGACGGACTTGCACCAGAGGACGGGGGCGGCCATCTGCTCGGAAAGCAGGCTCTTGATCTCGTCGGGATCGGAGACCGGGGTTCCCAGGGCATTGGGCACCACCGGGAACTTGGGCGGCTTGAAGTCCATCTCGCCGAGCTCGTCCGCGAACAGGGCGTTGCACTCGCCCATGAGAGGGCTGTGGAAGGCCCCGGAGACCGGGAGCGGCACCGTTCGCCCGCCCAAGGCCTGGGCGTGGCGGACCGCGGCTGCGACCGCCCGGGCGGTCCCGGAAATGACGGTCTGGCCGGGGGTGTTGAAGTTGGCCATGACGACCGTGCCCTCGGCCCTGGCGAGCTCGCAGCAGCCTTCCAGCTGCTCGTCCGTGAGGTTCAGGACGGCGGCCATGACTCCAGGGTTCTGCATGGCGGATTTCTGCATGAGGGCGGCCCGCTTGGCCACGAGGGAGAAGGCCTCGGTCTCGGTGAGCACCCCCGCGAGGCACAGCGCCCCGAACTCGCCGAGGGAATGCCCGGCCGCGTAGCTGGGGACCAGGCCGGTCTCCAGGTGGAGGAGGGCGGCGGCTAGGCCGACGGCCAGCACCGCAGGCTGAAGGTTGACGGTGAGGGAGAGCTCTTCTAAGGGGCCTTCGAAGCAGAGCCGGGATACCGGCCTTTGGGTCACCTCGTCCGCGAGCCGGAACAGCTCGCGGACCGA
>JAITRL010000287.1 GCA_031288415.1 Deltaproteobacteria bacterium
CTGGCCCCTGGCCCCTGGCCCCTGGCCCCTGGCCCCTGGCCCCTGGCCCCTGGCCCCTGGCCCCTGGCCCCTGGCCCCTGGCCCCTGGCCCCTGGCCCCTGGCCCCTGGCCCCTGGCCACGTCCTTTTCCCTGGAGAGGCGAGGCCCTGCGGCTTCAACGCCTCCCCCCCGCTTCCCCGAGGCTTCCGGGCCCCTTGCATGGCCTTCTCAAGGCAAGCGGGCCCACCTCGGAGGCACCTCCGCGACCCGTGAAGCCGCTCCTTTCAGGCGCTTCTTTCAAGCCGCATCTTCGGGCAGCTATCCCTTGCTCCTTCGCGGGGCACGCGGCACAGACCGCCCCCCGCGCCGTGTCCCGGAGGAAGTGACGCCCGCCTTGGGCGGCCGTCGGATGTGCCAACATGCCTAGCCCGGCCATGCGGAGCTGAAGAAAGTCTTCCGGAAGGGCCGGAAGAAGGCCTTGCGGTCTCCGCCCCCGCCCGGCGCAAGCCGGCCGCGCCGAGGCTTCCACCCGCCGGGCTCCGCGAAGACGGGCGACGGCCGTCTTTCTGAACCATTTTTGACGCGCAGAACAGATAATACGGAGAGACAGCATGCCCTCTCGAACCCCTCACGTCTCCGCCGGCTTACGCGAGTTTTCCGCGCCAACATTCGCCCTCGCCATAGCCCTCGCCCTCTCTTTCCCCCGCACCGCCTCCGCCGGGTCCGACCCCGTGACCGGCCAGGCCTACCCTGAAGTCTTCAACGTCGCGACTTTCGCCTCCGCCACGGCCACGGCCATCCCCATTCAAAACGGCTACTTCGATAACCTTGTCCCGGGGGTGAAGACCAACGTGCTGGTCCTGGGCTCAGGCCGCCACGTCAACGAGGCTTTCGCCTCCGGGGCCGTCGATGTCGGCACCCTGGGCTCGTCCCCGGTCTCCTTAGGCGTGTCCAACGGCCTGGGCTACGAGGTGATCTTCATCAACGACGTGATCGGCGCCGCCGAGTCGCTGGCGGCCTCCGAAAGAAGCGGCATCAGGTCGGTCATTGACCTCAAAGGCAAGAAGGTGGCGGCACCGTTCCTGTCCACCGCCCACTACAGCCTTCTCGCCGCGCTCCGCATGGCCGGGGTCGACCCTGCCGAGGTGACCCTCATTGACCTTCAGCCGCAGGACATGCCGGCGGCCTGGCGCCGCGGCGACATCGACGCCGCCTACGTGTGGACGCCGTTCCTGGAGGAACTCCTGCAAGACGGGGGAGTCACGGTGACCGACAGCCTGAGGCTTTCCGAACTCGGGGCGCTGACCGCGGACGTGAGCGTGGTGAACAAGGATTTCGCGGCCAGGTACCCGACCCTGGTCACCGCATACGTCAAGGCCCTCGTCCGCACCAACGAGCTCATCAACGCCTCCCCCGACCTGGCCGCGGCGACGATCGCCCGCAGCCTCGACGGCGACGCGCTTGCCGCCTTGGCGCAGCTGGTCGGCAACAGATACCTCAGGGGCGCGGAACAGCTCACCCACAGGTACCTGGGCGCCGACGGCGAACCCGGCGAGTTCGCGCAGACCCTCAAGTCCACCGCTGACTTCAACGTCAGACAGCGCGCCCTTGACCGCGCCGGGGACCTTTCCCTCTATCAGGCCGCGGTGAACAGCGGCTTCCTCGAGGAGGCCCTCAAGTAGCGCCGGGGCGCGGCCGTCTCAGGCCCGCCGCCCGGTTAGGGGGCTTTCCCCGCCTTGCCGCTCCGGCCCCCGCCTCCGGGAGGGTCCCGCGCCGCCGCTTTGCGGCCCTCGCCCTCCGGCGGCCGGACAGGCCGCTTTCGGAAGCCGCGCGGCGCAGGGCGCCTTGCATCCCTGCCCTCATAGCCCGTGCCCCGCCTTCTCCCGGCGGGAGACCTCCGGGCCGATCCAGGGCCCGGAGCGCCTGTCCGCCGGCTTTCCCCGGCCCTTAAGCCTGGCTGCGGCCGTGTTGCGCCCTTTGCCGCCGCCCCTCCGGCCCTTCAGCCGCCGCCCGCCTGAAACAGGCCCGGCCGGACAGGGACTCCGCGCTTTGCCGGCCGTGCCGGGCGTCTCTGCCTACGCCCTGAAGGCCCTTTCCCGCTTCCGCGCTCCTTGAGCGCTCCGGCTGACGCGGCTCCCGCGACAGGCCGGCATTTCCTGACAGCGAGGCACCGGCGGCCGCCCTCCCGCTCCCGCCTCTGGGAACTGTCCCGCATTGTCACGGAATCGCCTCCAGTATCCCGAAATAGTCTCCAGCCAAACCGGCCGCCGCGCAAGGCACCGGAGGGGCCGCTGGGCGATGGGCTTCCGGGCGGTTTTCTCCCCTGGCCTCTGACGGGCCTCCGCGCGCACCTGGAAGGAATGCCGCCTCGTCGCGCAAGCCGCGACGCGGCCTTATCCGAATCAGAGTTACGCCCTTGCCTGAACG
Source organism: Deltaproteobacteria bacterium (assembly GCA_031288415.1). GTDB lineage: Bacteria > Desulfobacterota > Desulfarculia > Adiutricales > Adiutricaceae > JAIRZX01. Next base: position 2,407 of record JAITRL010000287.1, read on the forward strand.
GTCGGTCTTCTTCCGCCGATTACCTGTCCCTGCCTGGCAACGGAGCTTGTTCGGGTTCTAAAATTTACATTAATTATTTAAAAAATAATATATTATGAGCTTAAAATTAAAATATGCATACTGCTGGCAACGCCCTGCAATCCCTGGCCGCGCGCTCTTTTCGCCTGTCTCCCTTCCTTCAAGCCCTGCAGGGCCCTGAACGCGACCTTGCCGCCCTGACGGCAGGGCGGGAAAGCCGCAGGGAACTCTTGCCTTCTGTCTCCCGAGCCGGCAAGCCGCCCTGTTGTTGTGTGATTCGGCGCCATAATGTAAGATGCAGGCCGCGCCCCGCCTCAGCCCCTCCCTTTTTTCCCCGGGACCTGCCTTCAGGCCCGTCCTTTCAGGCCAGCCGCCTGCCCAGGTCCCTTTCATGGCCCCTCCCTTCATCACTATCCTCGCATTTCTACTGGACAGGCTCATAGGCGACCCCCAGTCCTGGCCCCATCCGGTCCGCTGGATAGGCAAGCTCATCGATCTCCTGGAGGCGGCAGCGCGCCGGGTCTTGGCCTGCCTTGACGCCCGGGGGCCGGGGGCGGCGATCCTGGCAGGGGCCATCTTGTACCTCCTGACCGCGGGAATAACCGTAGCCGCTGCGGGCACGGCCCTGGCCCTCTCCTACAGGCTCCTCCCGGTCCTCTGGTTCGCCCTGTGCCTCTACCTTGTCTTCACTACCGTCTGCCTGAACGACCTCTTGAGGCACACCGCCAGGGTGGAGGCGAGACTGGCCGAGGGCGACCTCCCCGGCGCCCGCCGCGCCCTGTCCATGATAGTCGGCCGCGAGACGGCCGCCCTGGACGAGGCCGCCGTGCGCCGCGCCGAGATAGAGACCTTGGCGGAGAACTTCTCGGACGGGCTGGCCGCACCGCTCCTCTACCTCTCCCTGGGGGGCCCCGCCCTCGCCTGGCTCTACAAGGCCACCAACACCCTCGACAGCATGGTGGGTTACAAAAACGAGAAGTACCTGTACCTGGGACGGGCCTCGGCCAGGATGGACGACTTGCTCAACTATGTACCGGCCCGGCTCGCCGCCCTGCTCCTCGTCGTCTCCGCCAGGCTCGCGGGATTTCACGCCAAAGGGGCCTTCAGGCTCTGGCGGCGGGAGGGGCGTTTCCACACCAGCCCCAACTCCGGCCAGACCGAAGCCGCCATGGCAGGGGCCCTGGGGGTCTTTCTGGGCGGGCCTTCAGTCTACGGGGGAAAAACCGTGGCCAAGCCTACCCTGGGCGAGGGAGGGCGCGCGGCTGAGGCCGCGGACGTCCGGGCGGCCGAGAGGCTAGTGAGCCTGGCCACGCTTCTGTCGCTTCTCTTGTGCGTCGGAGTTGAGGCTCTGCTCTTCCTGGTCTTTCCGGTCCACCCTGGCTGGGGCATGTTCCCCTGAAACCGGCGTTGCCCGTCCCGGCCCGGGTAGCTGCCTGCCTCAAAGACGCCTGGACCCTCCGCCACGCTTCCCTGACGGCCTACGAACTTCCCGCTGCCTTCCCAAACCGGATGCCCCTTCCGAACCTCTGACCTGCGGCGGACCGGTCCAAGCTGCCCCGGGCTCCCCCTCAGACCTTCCCCGCCTCCCCTGCTTACCGGCCCCCTCCACGCCTCCTCGCCTCCCCTGCTTACTGCACTCCCTGCCTCCCCTGCCTCCCCTGCCTTCCCTGCCTTCCCTGCCTTCCCTGCCTTCCCTGCCTTCCCTGCCTTCCCTGCTTCCCGGCTTCCTGGTTTCATGGCTATCTTTCCGTCGCATAAACCGCCTGGCATTCCCTTGGCTCCTTTGAACTTCTCTTGATCCGCCAAGGCTTTTCCGCCTGACAGTCCTCTTCGGACCTCTTCCCCCTGGCAGGCCATCCAGGATTTAGCTCAATCAGACACGCCCCTTCGGGATTTTGCCCTCTTCCTGGCAACCCCCTTCAGGACCTCTTTGCCCTGGCGGCCGCTTCAGCCATCTTCCCCCGACCCCTTACCTCTGAAGGGCCCGCCCCCTCACCGAATCTGCGGGAGGCCAGCCAAGCCGCCCGCAATCCTTTGCCAAGCCCCACCCGTCTCGAGATCCGATCCCGCAAGGCCCTCTCATGCCCCTGAATGCCCTGGAACCCCCGAAGGCGACTGACTCCCTTGGCGCCCTGAAGCCCTCCCTGCCAGGAGCCGAGTGAAGCCGCTTAAGCCCAGGCTTCCCGCAAAGCCCCTGTCCATGGAGACCTGCCCGGGTCCCTTAAGGCCTTCCCGGAGGCCCCTGCCGCGGCGGCCTGCCGCCTCGCCGCTTCTTCTTGGGCGGCAACCGGCGCCTGGCCTGCCGGAAGGGCCTACAGGGATGGGAGCGGAAGGCCGAAAGGCCCTGCCCCCCTATCCGTTGAGCCCTCATGCCGCGCGGCAATTACCACTCCATCTTGGCTTTGCCGGGCCCTGGCGCGCCCAGACGCCTGATCCCGGCCCGGGCGCTTGTCCGTACGCTCCAGGCGACCGTGAAGGGTCCCCCATGGCCTGATTCTGACCCTGGCTGGGGACCTGTCCGAAAAGAAAAAAATCGCGCGCCACGAAAACGGGCCGAGCGGGCGGAAAAGAGAGGAATTTTTGGATTTATTACAGTTATTTCAATGCCATAACTGCCAAAACCCAGTCATTCCGCTTCCCTTGACTTGATTTCTGCCCCGAACTATAATTCAAATCGCCAGCAGGCGCCGTTTTAGGCTTAATTGGGAATCCTGTGCAAGTCAGGGACGAGCCCATCGCTGTAATTCCATTTCCGGTTCGCCGGACGTCTCCGCTACTCGTTATTTTCAGCCACTAACCACTCCAGCCAGGTCGGGAAGGCTTTTAGCGGAAACGGGATAAGTCAGAAGACCTGCCTGCTGCCATGACAGGTCCCGCGCGTGGGGGTACGCCAGGGGCCATTTCGGATCGTTTCCAGGATAAATGGGCGTCCCGGATCACTCCAAAACGTGATTCCGGGTTTTTTTTGGCCATATGCCTAAAATCCCGCCAAAGGTACCTAATCTTGGGCAACTATTCGATTCAGAACATGTTCCTGAACGCCGACCCCGTGGTTCAGGGCGTGATGATCCTCCTCCTCCTGGCATCCCTGGCCTGCTGGGTAGTCATTCTCGAGAAGGCCGCCCTCCTGAAGAGGGCCAGCCGAAACGTGTTGACTTTCAAAAGGAGGGCAGCGGCTATCCAGGACGACGTCGACCCCGACGACTACCCCGAATTCACCTCCCTGGTGGTGGCGGCCGGTGTCCGCGAGAGCCGCGACGGCGCCGGCTCCGAGACCCGCGCCGACTACCGGGAACGGGTCGAGCGCTCCATGCGGGCGGTGCTCTCCAGCCGCCTGGACCGCCTGGAAGCCAGGACCACGCTCCTGGCGACCGTAGGTTCCACCAGCCCCTTCGTGGGGCTCTTCGGCACGGTCTGGGGCATCATGCACAGCTTCATCGGCATAGCCGCCTCCGGCGAAACAACCCTCGCGGTGGTGGCTCCCGGCATCGCGGAGGCCCTGTTCGCCACCGCCATGGGCCTGGTGGCGGCCATCCCCGCCGTCATCGCCTACAACAAGATCAACGCCGTCCTGAAAAAAATGACCAAGGAGGCCCTCACGGCCATCGGGTATACCGGCAACGGCCTCGCCAGGCTCCGCTTCGCTGGCCTGGAGGCGCGGACCGCGCCCGTGCTGAAGAAGGTCGAGAGCCAGGGCTAGGGGGATACAGACCATGGACGTCCGCGACGAACTCATTCCCGGCCAAAGCGAGATCCAGACGATCTCGGACATCAACGTCACGCCTTTCATAGACGTGATGCTGGTGCTCCTCATCATCTTCATGGTCACGGCCCCCCTCATGATGGGGGGCGTGCGCATCAACCTCCCTAAAACCGCCGGGACGCCCATGCCCCGGCCCGAGAGGCCCCTCATCGTGAGCCTTGACGCCAAGAGCGTGGTCTACGTGGACAAGGAGCCCGTCGACGGCACCGACCGGCACATCCTCTTCCGCAAGCTGGCCTTGGATTCCGCCAGCGGCGAGGTGTTCGTCCGCGGGGACGGCGAGGTCAAGTACGGCGAGATGATGAACCTCATGGCCGACCTGGGCCAGGCCGGCTTCGCCAGGGTGACCCTCGTCACCAACGTGAAGACCGCCGGCGACGCTTCAGGCGCCTCGCCGGCTTCCGCGGCTTCCGGAGGCGCGGCCGGCTCGCCCGCTGCCGATGCCCCTGGGGCGGGCTCGCCGTCCTCTCCTTCCCCCGCCTCTCCGGCGCCGGCCCCTGCCGCCCAGGCGGCGCCTGCGGCCGCCTCTGCCCCGGGCGCCTGAATGCCCCCTGACTCCCCTGAGAAGGGCTTCCCTCTGGGGCTGACCTTCCGGGAAACCCGGAGGGAATCCTTCCGGTGGCTTAACAGGGAGGGCCCAAGGGAGCCGTCACGTCAGCCTTCCGAGAGCCCGGGCTTTTGCCGCGGGCTGCCCGTCAGGGCCCTCGCCGGGAGGGCCTGCCAAGCCCTCAGGCAGCCTGCCGCAGAACCCGCACTTTGTGTGGCCTGCCCTTCAGGCGCCTCATCGGCTGACCCTTTCCAAGCCTCAGGCCAGCCTTGCGAAAGCCCTCAGGACAGCCTTCCGAGAGCCCGCAGGGCGGGGCCTCCGGGCCCTTTAAACCGAACAGGGCCTTTCACAGGCGACTTTCAGGGCGGCCTCCGGGCCCTTAAAAACCGGGCAGGGCCTTCCGCAGGCGACTTTCAGGGCGGCCTCCGGGCCCTTAAAAACCGGGCAGCCCTCCGGGGGCCCTCTGAGCGGCCCCTGAAGATCGCCTCGTAACTCACATCGGAAAAGCTCCTCCGGCTCGCCCCCTTGAGGCGCCCGGCGGGCGCCCCGCAAGTTTTCAACCCAGACTGCAAGGCAAGCCCGCCAGGGCCGCGGAAGGCGCGAGAAGCCTTCCCGCGGCCCTGGCCTCCCTTCCTGCCTCCAGCACGGACCAGTTGCCATGGACCCCGAAGCCCCGAACACCGATCAGAAGGCCTTCCGGAGAGCTCTTGCGATCGCGGTTTTTTTCCACGCCTCGATCTTGGCCTTCATGCTGGTGGCCGGCACAGCCGACTCCAGCTTCCGGACCCTGGCGGTCTACGAGTACGACGTGTACGACCCCTTGGGAGGCGAGCCTGGAGGCGGCCTTGATGTCTTAGCCGGGGCGGAGGAGCCCCCGCCGCCTGAGCCTGAGCTCGAGGAGCCGGAACCCGAGCCCGAACCTGACCCTGAGCCGGTGAGTTTCGTCGAGAGCACCTCGGAGATGGCCGATCCCATAATACCGCCCCCCCCGCCCGAGGAGCCCAAGGCCGAAAAACCCAAACCCAAGCCCAAGCCAAAGCCTCAGCCTGTCGCTCCTCCCGCGGCCACGACCGGGGCGCCCGCCGACACCGTAGGCATGCCCGACGGCGCCCCGGGGCTTCCCGGAGGCGGCCCCGGCAGCGGCCAGGGCGGCGTGGGCGGCGGCACCGGCAAGGGCACCCGGGACGCCCGGGAGGCTTACAAGACCAAGGTCCGCCGCAAGCTGGAGCGCAACAAGAAATACCCCCCCAGCGCCATGCGCGAGCATCTGCAGGGCATCGCCACCGTGCGCTTCACCATCAACCGCAGCGGCACGGTGACGAACTACTCCCTGGTCAAAGGCTCGGGCCACGGCATCCTCGACGACGAGGTCATGGCCCTTATCCGCCGCGTGACTCCCTTCCCTGAGTTCCCGGCGGAGATACCCGAGCCCACCATGACCCTCACCGCGCCCATCCAGTTCAGGATCCGCTGACGGGAGGCCGCGCGCGGCCTACATGACGGCCCGGCGCGCCCGGGTCAGAC
>JAITRL010000332.1 GCA_031288415.1 Deltaproteobacteria bacterium
GCCTGAGGAGCCTGCGGCCCAGGTCCAGGGCGCCGAAGCCCCCTGCGCCCTCCGGCCTGAGGGGCCTGCGGCCCAGGTCCAGGCCGCTGAAGCCTCCTCAGATCTCCAGCCCGAGGAGCCTGCGGCCCAGGCCCAGGCCGGCAAAGCCTCCTCAGACCTCCAGCCTGAGGAGACTGCGGCCCAGGCCCAGGCCGCCGAAGTCTCCTCAGACCTCCAGCCCGAGGAGCCTGCGGCTCAGGTTTCGGCCGAAGAAGGAGCAGCCGACGGGGCGAACCCCGCTTCCTCGGGTCGCGGGAAGTCCGAGGCCGGCCTCGAGTCCGGTCTTACGGAACGCGGGCCTGAGGCGGCGGCGGGAACCGTGTCGCTTGCCCTGACCGGCCGCGTGAACAAACCGTTCTGCGTTCACTTGGTCGAGACGCACGACGGGGAACGTCACGCGGCAGTGGCGACGGACCTGGCCTGCCGGGTTACCGGGGTCGCGACCTTGGATGGCCCGACCGTCAGAGGGGCGCTCGTCGCCGCCAAGGCCCTGACGGAGGGCGGCGCTCAGGGGAGGCCGCTCATAATCGGCCTCCCCGGCACGGGCGGCCGCGCCGGCGGCGCGGTGAGGGAGGCCGCCCCCCACGCCCTGCGGGAGGCGTACCTGCCCTTCCTTGAGGGGCGCCTCAGGCAGGGCGGAAGCGATCTAGCCAAGAGGCTGATGGAGGGAGGCAGCGTTCCGGTCAGCCTCCCCCGGAAGGCCGGGGTACGGGCCTTCGTGTTCCGCAACGGCGGCCAGGGGGAGGCGGAGTACCGCCGCCTTGTCCAGGCGGCGGAGGACCTCTGCTCCCTGGCGAGCGGGGAGGCCCGCCGGGCCGACGGGTCCCTGCGGCCGGCCCTGGGCCTCGTCGCGGCGGCCAGGCACGCGGAGAGGCTGACCGGCTTCCGCCGCATGGCGCGCTTCGTCAGGAAGGCGGCGGGGTCAGACGGCAAGGCCGTCTGCGCGCCGGACCCCGCCGAGCTTGCGCTTGAGCGCAGCCTGCTCGGCCTCAGCGTGTTCGAGACGGCTGCCGCCAGGCCTGCCTTGAGCGATGCCCAGGCGGGAGTGCTCCTCGCGAGGCACTTGGACCTTCGGCGGGACTGCCGGGGGTTTCGGGGCGGAGCGCGGGGGCTCTTGGTCGAGCTCAGCCTCAGGGAGGCGGAAGCCGCCGCGGGCTTGACGCCTTCTCCGAAGAAGCTCGGCAAGGCCGCTGAGGAGGTGGTCGGCTGATGACGGCGGGATCGCCTCAGGCCCTCACGAGGCGCCAGCCGCCTCTGAGGGCGGCATGTTCACTGCGGGGTCCTCCCCCGCGCCATCGCCCGCAGGCTTCAAGGGCCTTCCTGACCCGGAAGGCCCGGCCTCAGGGCCGCAAAAAAAATCAGCAGGAACCCGTTGGCCAATCGCCGCATGAGGTTTTCCCAGGCAGCTTCAAGCCTGTGCCGTCACCGGCTTTCCTTGCGGCCTGAACGTCAGGCGCCTCCCTGCGCCCGGCCTCCGGTCCAGGTGGGAATCCGGAGCTTCTTCCTGCGGCAAAGCCTCAGGACCTGCCTCCCCCGGCAAAGCCTCTGGAGGTCTCCCTCTGCAAAGCCGCGGGGTCTGCCTCCCCCTGCAAAGCCTCGGGAGGCTTCCCCCGGCAAAGCCGCGGGAGCGGCCTCCCCAGGGCAAAGTTGCGGGAGCGGCCTTCGCCGGCAACGGTCCGCTTCCCTGATCCGTTGGATCTGGCGAGCGGCATTGGGGACACCTTGCCCTGAAACCGCAGGGCGCCGGGGTCGGGCTTGCCCTCGAAGCAGTCCGCGGCGGCTTGCCCCCCTCGCGGCCGCGGGCGGCGGCGGGAAGGCCGGATTCTGCCTCCGGTCCGGCCTTCCTGCGGTTTTACCGGCGGAAGCGCGGCCTAAGGGGCGCGAAGAGGCGCGATGTCGGCCGGGCCCTCCGGAGCGGCTCTGGCCAGGCCTTTTACGGCGTTTCCTGAGGGAGGCCTGCGGCCTGCCGGCGGCGCCGGCGGACTGACAGGCCCTTCCGGAGGGAATATTTTTCCGGCGGAGTCCGAGGCCGGAAACCAACGCCCTGACGGTCCAGGCGCCCGGGAAAAGGAACGCCTTCTGCCCCCTGCTTCGAGGGCAGGGTCAGGAGGCTCATGATCCGAGGCCTGCCGAAGGCGCCGTTGCCGCTTGCCTTTGACGTAAGGCAAGCGGGCGGGCTTCAGGAGGATTCCGTCAAGCCCGCAGGCATGGGCGGCCTGACGTGCCCTTGGAACTTTTTTAGGGTTTTGGCCTCGGCCGCCGGGACGAATTTCGCGAAAGCGACGGCGCGCAGCCTAAGGGGAGCGGCCCGGGCGGCGATTTGACGGGCGTGAAAGCCGGAAATACGCCAGGCTGCCCGCCGTCCGCCGCCAAAAGGACTGGCCGCGCCGTCTTTCGCGCAGGAAAGCTGGCGGCCTTTGCGATCGCCTCTACGGGCGAGGGGGGCGCGTTGGCCGGGGATTGAGGTCTTCGGAGGTTTTGGCAGGCTCTTGCTTTTGATCATCGCTTTGATTTTTTTCCGCAGGCGGGGAACATGGCAAGGCGCTATTTTTTATTTCGTTCGTCTTTTGCACATGAGGTTCAATTATATCAATATTAGTTTCACGTAACAGATGAGCATCGACCGTAAATTTTAAAATTTCAGGTAAATTTTTGCGGCAAAGTCAAATACTCGGGAAGTTGCATATCAGGTAAATTTGCCATGAAAGGAATAAATGAATTATTGATATTAAGATATAAAAGATCTAATAAAATGCCATGATACTTATGTGCGAGAATATCACCTATTTTAAATAATGAACTCCAATTAATATTTTTATTTAAGTGCATTAAGATAGAATTATCTATACATGAAATATCTTTTATTGATCTTGAATATTTCTCAATATTATAAATTAATGTATCAAAATCACGCCAATGTATAACAGGATGCTGGACAGCTATAAGAGGCGTGATAGACGCCAGATGATTATTTGCACTAATAATATCTAAATATTGTATTGAAAATTAATATTAATACGAAATTTATTCATTTAGATGCTCTAAAAAAAATTTAAATGGCACTGCATAGCTAAGAATATGTTCTGCAATCAAAGGTTTTAACTCTCTCACAGAAAAAAAATCAACTTTAAGATCTAAAAGAACCTCTAAATCATCAAAAAATTGAACATAATCATTATAGTTCATTACTTTTGAAGATTTAAATGTATAGATAAGATCAAGATCACTGTTTTCAGTGTCTTCCCCTCTTGCAACGGAACCGTGAATTTTCACGTTAGCAAAACCCAATTGCTCGTATTTGTTGACAATCTCAAGGACTTTGTCTTTGTTTTCTTTCAGTTTTTCGGTGGGGGTCATGAGGTGCCTGCCTTTGAAATTAAAAATAACAAATATTTGCCTGAGAGCCAAGCGCGGGTGAAGCCCGGCAAGCGGCGATCTCTTTTGCGAAATGATAATAATAAAAAAACTAGGAAAATTTGTAATTTGAACTACAAAATAAGAATAGCCAGATCTGTCTGGAAAAACTCATGAACGGCAACAGCTTGCCGTTTTGTGGCCTCCGGTTAACCGGCGGTAAGGGAGGCGATATTGAGCCAGCCGAAAGGCGGCAGGATTCCGGACCGTGAACGGCGCGGGGCTGTCGGGAAAATCAAGGGCCGCGGCGAGAGGCCGCGTCAGGAAAAAGCTATAACCCCTTGGTTTTGCTAAAAGTTTAGGGCATTTCATCGCTCAGTGCCTGGCCAAATAGTCCCTCGGGACTCCAACCCCCGTTTTCGCCGTAAGAGGGAGGTATCCTTGACCGCCAGACGATGGTACCTCAACGGTAAGACGAAAATGGCAGAACCTGCGGAAAAAGCAAGCCTTTTGCCTGAGCAATCCGGCAAACGGTTGGCGGGGTGACGAGGCCGCGCCCCACGTTCTGAGGGAGGCGTACCTGCCCTTCCTGGAAGGGCCCTCAGGCAGGGGGAAAACGATCTGGCCAAGAGGCTGATGGAGGGCGACTGCCTTCCGGCCAGCCGCCGCCGGAGGGGCGGGTCCGGGCCCGCTTCTTCCGCAGCAGAGCCCTGGGGGAGGCGGAGTATCGCCGCCTTGACCGGGCGGCGGAAGACCTCTGCTCCCTGGCGAGCGGGGAGGCCCGCCGGAACGACGGGTCCCTGCGGCTGTCCTTGGGCCTCGTTGCAGCGGCCAGGCGCGCGGAGAGGCTGAACGGCTTCAGCCGCATGGAGCGCTTCGTCAGAAAGGCGACCGGCAAAGTCTCCGGAGCTGCTTCCTGCGGCAAAGCCTCAGGATCTGCCTCCCCCGGCAAAGCCACGGGAGCCGCCTCCCCCGGCAAAGTTACGGGAGCGGCCTTCGTCAGCAACGGTCCGCTTCCCTGATCCGTCGGATCGGGCGAGCGGCATTGGGGACACCTTGCCCTGAAACCGCAGGGCGCCGGGGTCGGGCTTGCCCTCGAAGCAGTCCGCGGCGGCTTGCCCCCCTCGCGGCCGCAGGCGGCGGCGGGAAGGCCAGGTTCTGCCTCCGGTCCGGCCTTCCTGCGGTTTTACCGGCGGAAGCGCGGCCTAAGGGGCGCGAAGCGGCGCGATGCCGGTCGGGCCCTCCGGAGCGGGCTTGGCCAAGCCTTTTACGGCGTTTCCTGAGGGAGGCCTGCGGCCTGCCGATGGCGCCGGCGCGCTTGCAGGGCCTTCCGGAGGGAATATCGTTTCGGCGGAGCCCGAGGCCGTAAACCGGCGTTCTGACGGCCCAGGCGCTTGAGAAAAAAACGCCTCCTGACGCCTGCTTCGCGGGCAGGGCCGGGAGGCTCATGTTCCGTTGCCGGCCGAAGGCCGGCTGCCGCTCTCCTTTGACCTAAGCCTGCGGGCAGGCTTCAGGAGGATTCCGTCCTCAGGCGCGCGGATTGGAATCCTTCAGCGGGGTCACTTACGGCGGCGCGGCCCCGTGCCAGGGGCCCGCCCGCGGCCTTTAGATGTAGTTGAGCAGGGAGAGCTTGGTGGTGAGCCCGGTCGCGCCCAGGACCGCCTCGTAGACCAGCTGGGCGTTCTTGAGATCCGTGATGAGGCGCGTGAAGTCCGCGTCCTCTGTTTCCGACAGGAGCGCCTCGGAGGAGTACTGGTTGTCCGCCAGGGTGTTGAGCACGAACTGGTTGCGGATAAGCCGCGTGCCCAGGTTGGTCTCGATGGTGGTGAGCTTCTTGATGGCCTCCTGGAGATGCGGGAGCTCCTGCTCCACCTTCTCGGAGTCGTTGTTGACGAGGGCCCAGTAAAGGCGCTGGACCGTGTCCAGGATGTTGTCGGAGGCGCCGTTGGAGCCCAGGAGCTCGTCCCCGGTGAGGTTGATGTCGGCGCGGTAGCCGTCCATGACGTTCACCTCGAGGTCCTTGGAGTCCCCGTGGTACCAGCCCACGCCCACCCCGAAGACGTCCCCGCGCTGGATGGCCGTGCCGTCCGCGATGAATTTGAGCGCGATCCCGTAATCCTCCTCTTTGGCCTGATCGTCCCCGCCGGAGAGCCAGACCGTGCCGTCCGTGGGGCCCACCTTCGCGGTGGAGTCCCAGCCCTCGTCCTTGAAGTCCATGCTGGCCCAGACCAGGGCGCTGGAAGGGTTTTCCAGGTTCTTGGCGATGAGGGCCTCCAGCACGTCCCCCGCGGTGGAGGTGACCGAACGCGAGGAGGTGCAGGAGTATATCGGGTAGAGCTGCCTCCAGGCGTCGTAGGCCGCGCGGTCGCTGTCGGCGTCTGGGCAGCTGGGGAGCGAGGTCGAGGCCAGGTGGACCACCGCCACCTTGTCGCCGTTGGGGCGGTCCTCGTAGGAGATCGTGACCCGGTCCTGAAACTGGGCGTCGGGGTACACGGAAGCGTCGGCGCTCATGGTGTAGCGGATGCCGATGGAGTTGCCGGCGTTCCCGTGCTCTATGGCCTGGTACAGCAGGTCCGGGCTTTTCACCGCCGGGGGCGCGTAGGCGAAGCGCACGGCCGCGGTGGCGTGGCCCAGGGGAGTGATCTGGGTCTGTTCCGAGACCTCGTAGGGGGGGGAGGTGGCAAGTCTCGCGCAGTCCATGGACGTGACCAGGCCCGAGCCTCCCTCATGGTAATTGGCCAGGGAGGCCGTGACCAGCTGGCCCGCCTCCGGATGGTCGTTGACGAGGCGCACCACGTCGTCGGCGGTGGTGGTGACCCGCCCCTGGGAGTCCGTGCCCAAGGTGACGCAGATGTTCCAGAGCTGGGGCCCCACGGTGACCGAGGCCTCCTGGCCCGGGAGGTTGGGGTTTTTGTACTCCACGCGCAGGTCGTCGCCCCAGGTGCCCATGTAGTTGGCGGTGAAGACGACGTCGTTGCCCTCGCCCTGCAGATCGGTGGTGAGCGAGGCGTGCCCGAGCTGGCTGTTGTAAAACAGGGTGTTCTGGAACTCCGAGGCCGCGAAGGACTGGGGCGGGCCCCAGGTCTTGCCCCCGTCCTGGGACACCCGGAACAGGGCCGGCCGGTCGTAGCCCTGGGAGAGGGTCACGGGGGGGGCCTGGTCCAGTTTCCCCAGCCCCGAGTTGCCCGGCGACAGGGTCCCCATGATCCGGAAGGAGTTGCCTGCGGGCGGGTCCGTCGGCATGGCCGAGACCGCGTCCACCGCCTCGCGGGCCGTGGCGGTCACGGCCAGCCGGCGGGCCAGGAGATCCGAGGCGTAGGCGTCGTGGTACAGGGGGCTCGCGGGGTTCTCGTAGGCCTTGGCGTACTCTTCCAGGTACAGGGACCCGCTGGTGGCGAGCGTGATTATGAGGGCGGACCCGGACATCCTGGCCTCGGTGGCGTGGGACTTCTCGGGCGGTTCCGCGTAGGCGTACCGCACGGTGAGGCCGTTTCCCTCCTCGCCCTTGGCCGCTCCCGGCACGTTGCGGATCGACCAGGTGACGTCGTTGTGGTCGCCGGGGATGAGGTAGTCCGCGAAGGCCAGGGTGTAAGGGTCGCTGTAGGTCATGGAGAGGAACGATCCCATGACCTGGGCGGTCGGGGAGGCCGAGCCGGGGGAGGGCGCGGGCGAGAGGGCCGCGGTGAGCCTTTGGCTCAGGACGGGGTCGCCGTTGATGAGGGCCTCCACCTGATCCATGGTCGTGACTGTGGCCCCGGAGGGATCGCTCCCGAAGGCCGCCCTTTCAAGGTAAATCGTGAGATCGTCCCCGTCCAGGGAGTAAGAGAGCCTGTTGTTGAAGGTTATGTCGGTGTACATCGGCTGGCCGTCCCCGTCGCGGGCGAGTTCGACGGTGCCGCCGGGGGAGGTCAGGCTCTGGGGCAAGGCGCTCACCCCCGTGGCGGCGGACAGGGAATTCACGGCCGAGGCCACGTCCCAGGCCCTGGCCGCGGAGGCGGTGCCCGCGGAGTTGGTCTGCAGGCTCACCGTGACGACGCCCGGCGAGGTCACCTGGGCGGTCGTGCCGGCCGACGTGCCGTACCGGTAGACGATCCTCACCGGATCCGCGGTCACCGAGGCCGAGACGGAGTAGTTCACGCGGGAGGCCCCGGCCCCGGTGAAGTCGACGTTCTCCGCGCCGGCCACGATCCGTATGCGGGTCCGGTTGTAGATCTGGTCGTCGGTCTCCACCGTGAGGGCGTACTCTCCCTCCCGGCCGTTGATCACGGCCTGGGCCACGGAGTTCGAGTACTGGTTGGCGTAGAGGTAGGAGTCCATGCCGCCGGCCTCGACGCACTCGATGAGGAAGGACTGGCTCTGGACCGGGAGATCCGGCCTGGGCTCGAAGCTCCGGTCGCCGTAGTTCTGGACCTTTCCGGTCCACAGGTCGGAGTTGTCGCAGGCCGGGACCACGTCCGAGGCTTCCATCCACTGGGTGAAGGGCGTGGTCTGCGTGGACTGCCCGGCCAGGAGGTAGTTGTCCAGGTAACGCACGTCCCCGAACTGGATCATGGTCTTGAAGAGCTGGTCCACCTCCTCGGCGATGATGGAGCGCTGCTCGCCGTTCACCGTGTCGGTCGCCGCCTGCTCGGCATTGGTGTAGATCTCGTCGAGGACGCTTTTGATGCTGGAGGTGACGTTGCCGGTGTGGGTGATCCAGGTGTTGGCGTACCCGACGTTCTCCTTGTGCTGCGTTATCTCCGAGAGCACCGTCCTGGTGCGCAGGACCGTCGCCGCGCCCGACGGGTTGTCGGAGGGCTTGTTGATCTGCTTCTCCGAGGCCACCTTGCTCGAGAGCTGGGCTATGCGCCAGCTCAGAAGATCCAGGTTGGCGTTGATGTTGCGGTAGGTCCCGCGCTGGGAGGTGCGGTAGATCATGGTCGTCACCCGGAAGTGTGGGCTCTGGGCCGCGGGCTGCTTGCCCGCGCAGGGGCGGAGGGTTGACCTGCGGCGGGGAGGGAGGCGGGCCCTGCGGCGGGGCGGGAGGCTCCCCCTGCGGCGGGGCCGGGGCTGCCGGGCCGGGCCGGGCGGGCCATAGGGCGCGGACGGGGCCGCCCTCCGGAAGGCCGCGGCGGGGGCTTTCCGGGGGCGGGCGGGGCGAAGCCGGGCGGGCCGGCCCTTAACGCATGGCGAGCAGGGTCTCCATCATGGAGTCGATGGTGGAGATCATCTTGGCCGAGGCCTGGTACATGTACTGGAACCTCAGGACGTCCGCGAGCTCCTCGTCCAGGTTCACGCCCGCGATGGAGTCCTGGCGGTTCTGGAGCTG
>JAITRL010000026.1 GCA_031288415.1 Deltaproteobacteria bacterium
GTTCATGCCTCCGTTGAACGACTCCTGGCTTGAGGCATCGATGTAGCCCATGTCGAGGTGGATCACAGGAAACTTCTCGAAACCGTAGTTCCCCCTGTTCATGGCGAGGCCATCGAACAGCTCGCTTTTGCCTTCCAGGGCGCTTTTAAGCGTGGAAAGGAACAGTGACTTACCGAACCGCCTGGGCCTGGAAAGGAAAAAGCTTGTCATGTTTCGGCTGGTCAGAAGCCTTAACGCGTGGCCGGTCTTGTCGATGTAGCTTAAACCTCTTTTTCTGACCTCTTCGAACGAGAAATTCGCGTTTGGGAAGCAGCTCATCGGTTCCTCCCGTCATGCAAGGCGGCTGCCGCGGCAACCTCGGTCTTCCGAGTTATGTTTTTCATGCGCTTGCGTAAAACGGCATGGACTGACGAAACGCCTCAGGCACGCCTGCGTGACCGCGGCGTTAAGGATCATGTGACGAATTTGGTTCGCTGCAGTCGGGAATCAGAAACGTCCCTGCATTCAATCAAGTGCAAAGCTGTAGGGAGAGGGGTCTGAAACGGCTCTGAATTTAGAGGGAATGGCAGGCCCGGCCGGAAAGGCATCGTTTCCGCCGCGGGAGACGGCACCCTGGCTAAGACTGGCAAGCGACTCGTGAGGCCACGCAAAACCGCCAAGGGCGCCGCCTGTCAAGGATAGGCTATCTTGATGAGCGTGCAGGAGAGTCAAGGGCACTCAGCTCAGGAACGCTCCCAAGAACTTATGTAAATGAACGCTAGATAGACTCACCTTTCCACCGCGCGCTATACATGCTTATAGAATAATATTTATATTTAAAAATATTGTAAGCATGTTTACTCTATATTTTTTGATTCTGAAATAAAATTTATAAATTCTAGCCCTAATATAGTTGTTCTTTTCCCTACTATATATTGATTTTGACTATTTAGTATTATTGGAAAATCATAATCTTTTGTATTGATTAAATTTTTATAAAATAAATCATTCATAATCATTCTACAAAAATCTTCCCTTTGTTCTAGTTCATGATTAAGTTTTGTAATTAGATGATAAAAATTAGGGTTCCACAAAAAAGAACCATCGAGATTTTTAAAATTTAAATCCTGTATTTTATCTATTTGATTATCTAACAATTTTAAAAATTTAATATGGTATTCACTAAATTGTTCTAAAAATATAAGAAAAATATGTTGGTTTATTTCATTAAAATTAGTAATAATTGCTGAATTAATTACTGCGTTTCTAAGAGCGTCTAGTTTTTCTTGTTTAGTTGTTGTCAAAGCGATACGGAGGCTTTTATGGCAACGTCAATAAAATTTTCATTAGAAGTAATATCCTCTAATTTTTTAACTCGGTTAATGATATCTTCCAAAGAAAGACCAATAAACTCAAACCACTTTTCTTTTCTTTTTTGTAGAGATGGTTGTACTAAATAGCCTAATAACTCATTAATGCCAGTTCCAGCATAAGGAATAATACCTAAAGCACTTTTTATAACAGAAAGAACATAATCATTCATTTTTTTTGATTTAGGAGGAGAAAATTTATTTTTTTCTTCAGCCATATATATACCTTATTAATTAAAATAATACACTTAATAAATTTTAATAAAAAAAATTTACTGACAATATATTTTTTTATGTTTTAACTTAGAATCAACAATATAATTTATAATAAATTATATATTATAACATACTTTAAGTAACTAAAAAAGCTATTAATCTTAAAATCAATCTAATTGAAAAATTTCTGCTTAAAAATTTCGACTAATCAAAATTATCCATTAGTTAATCCGCCTTAGAAACAAATTTTTTCTATTTATAATCAATATTTATAATATTAATTTTAATTTCTGTTAATTGACGACTGATTATAACGACTTCAGCATTTTTTTTCTTACGTGATAGATCATATCTCCCTAACTATCGCGATCGTGCCTGAAGGAAAATTAAAAGAATGATCAACATGCAAAAAGTCTATCTTTCGATTTTGAAGGAGAATAGACTACTACATAAATCGTTATTTAAAGCGGAATCACAACGTAAATTGTGTGATGCAATAGTCTGCAACTGTGGACTGGACTTTTGCACTTTTATCAAAAGATTGAGCGTTTGAAGGCTTGACTTCAGGTCATTCAGTTTCATTGACTGAGGTGTCATCTGCCATTGTTTTTGCCGCCTGCATAATGCTCAAAATTATACAGGGTTGTCTTTCCAATGGCAAGTGAATTTTTTCGGTAAAATTATTATTTTTATATAAAATATTTATTAATATAGAATTTTTGTATATCATTTTAAATTTATAAATATAATAATATATTTTTCTATATATTTTTTATTTTATATATATTATTTTATTTATATTATAATTTTTCTAAAAAATCATTAATTTTAAAATTTAATAATTAATTTAAGCTATATTAATGTTTTCATCAACCTTTGCCCATAAACTGCATGTCACAGGCATTATTGTGACGCCGCTGAAACCTCTGCGAGGCTGCCGACGGCAGGCTTCCGGAGAAAAGCCTTGCGTGCGGTGCCAGCCGCCACGCCGGGCGCGCAAGGCTGTCAAAAGCGCCAGCGGCCCCGCTGCCGGCGGCGCGGATACGCCGCATCTGTCGGTCAAACCTGAACGCGCACGGGCTTGCGGCCCGCAGAGCGCTTAAGTCCGCATGGCGGCAAGCGCCCGTTCGGGCCGCACCGGCAAGAGAAAGCCTGCGCCGCCTTCCGCCAGGGGCGGAGGCGCCGCCCCCTGCGTCCAGGCGCGCCAGACTGGGCTAACCGGCCGACGTGCCGGTTTCTGGTTCCGCTGGAGGAGCGAAGCTCCTTATCGCGGTCCAGGCCCCAGGGCGGGGCCGCTGTCAGGCCCGGCATGGGCATGTCAGGGCAGGGCGCAGGAAGGGGACCGGCTCCGGGGGCTTCCGGCACGACGGGGTGAATGTTTCAGACGCCGCAATGTCAGGATTTTGCCCTTATTTTGTCCGAAAAATGTTCGTCAAAAAATTAGGCCGTGCGCTACGATAGCTTATTCGTACACAAGGCTGCAAGTTTCGGGTACCTGTTGAGGGAGTCCCCGGAGCCTTTGCGGCCCTGGAGACCGCTACGAATCTTTAGCCATCAGGGGACCCGGGGCTTCCAGGGCTTCCCGAGGCAAGGCCGGGTCCCCGGCGCCGCCGCAGACGGGCCGAGAGGCAGGCCTAAGGCGGCTCAGGCATCGTGAATGCCCGTGACCTCCCGATGTCTGGTTTTTGTACGTTATCCATCTGGTTTTTATTCGTCAAAAAATTATATCTTATCGTATGCTAGGGCTCAACGGCGGGTTATTATTTGACGCGGTCAAGGGAAGGGGCTGATAGGAGCAGGGACTTGCGGCGCCCTCCCGGGCCCGGCGCCCAAGCTCCGTTTCTCCAAAGGCTGACCCGTAGGGCAAGCCTGCCTCGTCTGCCTTGCCAGGGCGGCCGCCAAGCCCGCCGGTCCCTGCCAGGCCGCGCGCGGGGCCGTCCGTTCCGGCCGCGCGGGCGGCGTGGCCACCCGGAGCCGCCAAACCGCCCGGCCTCCACTGTTCGGCCGGATCTTCCGGCCCTTCCGTTCCTCTTCCTCTGTTCATCTGTTCCTCGTTTTCCCGTTTCATGTTTTACTCTGTTCTCCTGTACCTTATGTTACCCTGTTCCTCTTGTTCCTCATGTTACTCTGGTTCCTTGACTCCGCCGGCTTCTCGTTCCCTCTGTTCCTTCAGTCACGCCGGCTCCACGCTCCCTCCGATCCGCCGATCCGGCGGCTCTCTTGAGCAGTCAGACGTTTGAAGCCCGGACGGTTTTCCGCACGGGTCCGTTCCTTGCGCGGCAGGCCCCGGCCTCAGAGCCGGCGCGCGCGGAAATCCTGCGGAGGCCGCAGGCGGCGTTCCGGCCGCAGGGCCGACCCGCCCCCCTGCCGGGCCGGAGCCTCCCGGCCCCGGCCCGGCAGGGACGGCAACCTGACCCGAACGCCGGCCGGCACGGCCGGCCCGGCGGCCGCAGGCGATTCAAAGGTGAGTCACATGTCCAGCGACATCCATGAAGCCGGCCCCGGAGGCCGGAACCCCGGCCCCGTGCCCGCCGCCCCGGTTTCCGGCGGCAAGTCGGGGGCCATCCTGGTGGTCGGCGCCGGCATCGCCGGCATCCAGGCTTCCCTGGACCTGGCCGAGATGGGGTTCTTCGTGTACCTGGTAGAGAAGAACCCGGCCATCGGCGGGCGCATGGCCCAGCTGGACAAGGTCTTCCCCACCAACGACTGCGCCATGTGCATCATCTCCCCCAAGCTCAACGACATCGGCGGGCACATCAACATCGAGGTGATCAACGGCGCCGAGCTTGCTGAGCTTTCCGGGGAGCCGGGGAACTTCACGGCCAAGGTGCTCAGGCGGCCGCGCCACGTGGACCTGGACAAGTGCACGGCCTGCGGGGACTGCTCCAAGGCCTGCCCGGTGGACGTGCCCAGCGAGTTCAACCAGGGGCTGGGGACCAGGAAGGCCGTCTACAAGCCTTACGCCCAGGCCTACCCCAACGCCTTCGCGCTCTCCAAGGAGGCGGTGAGCCCGTGCGTGGCGGCCTGCCCCGCCCACGTGAACGCCCACGGCTACGTGGCCCTGGCGGGCCAGGGGCGCTTCCAGGAGGCCCTGGAGGTCGTGATGGACGTGCTTCCCCTCCCGGGGACCCTGGGCAGGATCTGCGCCCATCCCTGCGAGTCCGCGTGCCGGAGGGGGCTCCTGGAGGGGCCCCTGGACATACGGAACATCAAAAGGCTCGTGGCGGACAGGGGGGATCTGGCCAAGGCCGGGGAGACGTTCGCGAAAGCCCCGGAAGTCACGGGCGCCTGCGCCATCGTGGGCGCGGGCCCTGCGGGGCTCTCCTGCGCCTGGCACCTGGCCCGCAGGGGGGTCAGGAGCGTCGTCTTCGAGGCCTCCGGAGCCCCGGGCGGGGCCTTGAGGATGGGCATCCCCGACTACCGGCTGCCCCCCGAGGTCCTGGACAGGGAGTGCGGCTTCATCCTGGAATGGTCAGGGGCGGAGGCGCGCTACGGGCAGGCCCTGGGCCGCGACTTCACCCTGGACGGGCTCTTCGGCCAGGGGTTCAAGGCGGTGTTCCTGGCCATGGGCGCCCACAACAACGTGCCCCTGCGCGTGCCCGGCGAGGACCTGCCGGGGGTCGTGCCCGGCGTGCGCTTCCTTAGGGACGTCAACTCCGGGAGCCCCCCCGATCTGAAGGGCAGGAAGGTCCTGGTCATAGGCGGCGGGAACGTGGCCATGGACGCCGCCAGATCCGCCGTGCGCCTGGGGGCCTCCGTCGCCCTGGCCTACCGGAGGGGCCTGGGGGCCATGCCCGCCTGGAGCTGGGAGCGGGAGGAGGCCGCGGAGGAGGGCGTGGAGTTCATGCCGATGCGCGCGCCCAAGGGCTTCGAGGCCCTTCCCGCCAAAGGCGGCGGGCCCGGGCGGCTCAAGGCCCGCCTGGTCCTTACCGAGGCCCTGGGGGATCCCGACGACAGGAAGGCGGGCTTGATCGAGATCCCTCAGGATGTCAAGGAGCACGTCTGCGACCTCGTGATATCCGCCGCGGGCCAGCTCCCGTCCAGCGAGGGGGCGGCGGGCGAGCCGGGCCTGAAGATCGGGAGAGGCGGAAGGATCGAGGCGGATCCAGTCACCTTCGAGACCGGCCGCGCCGGGGTCTTCGCGGGCGGGGACGTGCAGCTCGGGCCCGCTTTGGCCATAGACGCCGTGGCCGCCGGGAAGGAGGCGGCGGTCTCCATCGCGAGGTTCATGGCGGGCGAGGACATGAGGGCCGGAAGGGATGCCGCGCGCTTCACCCTGGACGGGCCCTACAGGGATCTCCCCGAGGACAGGCGCTGGAGGAACAGCCCCGCGAAGCTTCCGCCGGCGGAAAGGGTCAGATCGTTTCGGGAGATGGAGCTGGGCTTCACCGAGGCCCAGGGCCTCGACGAGGCGGGCCGCTGCTGCGCCTGCGGGGCGTGCGCCAGGTGCATGCGCTGCGTCAAGGCCTGCCTTCCGGGCGCCCTGACCCCGGAGACCCACGCCCAGGAGCCCGAGACGCTCGAGCTCGAGGTCGGGGCGGTGGTCCTGGCCGCGGGGTTCGAGCCCTACGATCCTTCCGACGCGGAGACCTGGCGCTACAGGGACTCCCCCAACATCGTGACCTCTTTGGAGTTCGAGAGGATCCTCTCGGCCTCCGGCCCCAGCCAGGGCCACATGACGAGGCCTTCGGACGGCAGGGAGCCCAAAAGGATAGCCTGGCTCCAGTGCGTGGGGTCCAGGGACATCAACCGCTGCGACAGGAAGTACTGCTCTTCCGTGTGCTGCATGTACGCCATGAAGGAGGCCGCCATCGCCAAGGAGCACGCGGGCTCGGCCGGGGGGCTGGAGGCGAGCGTCTTTTACATGGACATCAGGAGCCACGGGAAGGACTTCGAGAAGTACTACGAGCGGGCCAAGGAGGCGGGGGTCAGGTTCGTGAGATCCAGGATCCACACCCTCACCCCGCTTCCGGACGGGGACGTGGCCCTGGAGTACATCGAGGAGGGCGGGGCTCTCGCCAGGGAAGTCTTCGACATGGCGGTCCTCTCCGTGGGCCTCTCCCCCGCGCCATCCCTGAAGGCCCTGGCGGGAACCCTGGGGGTGGGGCTCACCCCCGACGGGTTCGTGCTCGCCCCCGCCTTCGAGCCGGTATTCACCGGCCGTCCGGGGGTCTACGCCTGCGGGGCCGTGACGGAGCCCAAGGACATCCCGCACGCCGTGATGGAGGCCCAGGCGGCCGCCCAGGCCGCGGGGGCCTCCGTCGCCGGGGCGAGGTTCACGAGGACCCGGTCCCGGAGCTACCCGGAGGAGCGGGACATAACCGGCGAGGCCCCGAGGATCGGGGTGTTCGTGTGCTCCTGCGGCATAAACATCGCCTCCGTCGTGGACGTGGAAGCCGTGGCCGGCTACGCGCGCTCCCTGCCGTTCGTGGAGCTGGCGGAGAACAACCTCTTCACCTGCTCCGCCGACACGCAGGCCAAGATCCGGTCGGCCATCGCCGAGCTGAAGCTCAACCGCGTGGTCGTGGCATCATGCAGCCCCAGGACCCACGAGGCCATGTTCCGGGAGACCTTGGCCCAGGCCGGCATCAACCGCTACCTTTTCGAGATGGCCAACATCCGCGACCAGGACTCCTGGGTGCACCAGTCGGAGCCCGAGCGGGCCACGGCCAAGGCCAAGGATCTTGTCCGGGCCGCGGTGGCCAAGGCCGCCTTCCTGGAGCCCATGTACCAGACCAGGATGGATCTGACCCGCGAGGCCCTGGTGGTGGGCGGCGGGGTGGCGGGGCTGACCGCCGCCCTGGCCATCGCCGACCTGGGTTTCAAGGCGCATCTGGTGGAGCGCTCGGGGCGCCTGGGCGGGGAGGCCCCGAAGGTCCGCTCCCGGGGCAAGGATCTCGCGGCTTACGCCGAGAGCCTCGCCAAAAAAGCCATGGAGCATCCCCTGGTGGAGGTCCGCCTCAACAGCAGGCCGATCGCCTCGGAAGGCTTCGTGGGGAATTTCGTGACAAGGATCGCGACGGCCCCTCCGGACGGCGGGGCTTCGGAAGCCGAGTTCGAGCTCAGGCACGGGGCGACGGTCCTGGCCTGCGGCGGCAAGGCCCACGAGCCGGGGATGTACCTTTACGGGAAGAGCCCCAGGGTGATACTGAGCCTGGACATGGATGCCATGCTCAAAAGAGGGGATCCCTGGCTTTCCAGGCCAGGCGCCTCCTTCGGCTTCATCCAGTGCGTGGAGTCCAGGGTCCCGGAGAGGCCTTACTGCTCCAGGGTCTGCTGCACCCACACGCTGGAGAGCGCGCTGTCCATCCTGGACCTGAACCCCACGGCCAGGGTGTTCGTGGCCATAAGGGACATGAGGTCATACGGCTTCCGCGAGAGGCTTTACGAGGAGGCCAGGGAGCGGGGCGTCATCTTCGTCCGCTACGGGCTGGACTCCCTCCCCGAGGTGTCCTGGGCCCCCGGGGGCGGGCTTTACGTGACGGTGACCGACCATGTCCTGGGCCGCCCCTTGAGGTTTTCGGCCGACTGGCTCACCTTGGCGAGCGGCATAGACCCCGTCCCCATGAAAGAGGAGATCGTTGAGGTCTTCAAGGGCCAGCTGAACGCCGAGGGATTCCTCCTTGAGGCCCACATGAAGCTGAGGCCCGTGGATCTGGCGACGGACGGCCAGTACATGGCCGGGCTGGCCCACTACCCCAAGCCCGCAGAGGAGAGCATCGCCCAGGCCAGGGCGGCGGCCGCCAGGGCCGCAGGGGTCCTGGCCAAGCCTTACATCATGGTGGGAGGCGTCGTCGCCGAGGCCGACCCCGCCAAGTGCGCGGCGTGCTGCACCTGCGTGAGGGCCTGCCCGGTGAAGGTCCCGAAGATCGTGCCCGATGAAGGCGACCCGTCCAGGCGCGGCCACGCCTTCATGGAGCCGGCCATCTGCCAGGGCTGCGGGGTCTGCGTCTCAGAGTGCCCCGGCAAGGCCATAAAGCTGCAGTTCTTCACGGACGAGCAGCTCATCTCCAAGGTCTCGGCCCTGGCGGAAGGCCCCGGAAAAGGGCCGGGCGGCTCCATGCCCGCCGCTTCCGCCTAAGGCGCGGCCCGGCCCGGCCGGTGCATGACATTGAAGGCTGAAGCAAGGCAGGCGTTAAGGGTGACATGGACAGCTTAAGGCTGACATGGGCAGGGTTAAGGCAGATGCAGGTCATGAGCGGGGCAGATCGGCAGACGCGGGGCAGATCGGCAGACGCGGGGCAGATCGGTAGATGCAGGGTAGATCGGTAGATGCAGGGTAGATCGGTAGATGCAGGGTAGATCGGTAGATGCAGGGTAGATCGGTAGATGCAGGGTAGATCGGTAGA
>JAITRL010000036.1 GCA_031288415.1 Deltaproteobacteria bacterium
GCCAGGCGCCTCCTGCACCATTCGCACCTCTTCCTGCTCGCCAAAGGCAACCTGCTCCCCATGGTCTACGAGGGGGCGCTCAAGCTCAAGGAGATCGCCCGCCTCCACGCCGAGGGGTACTCGGCGGGCGAGTTCGGGCACGGTCCCCTGGCCCTGGCCGGCCCTGACACGCCCGTAGCCGTCATGGCCTTCAGCGACAGCCACAACGGGAAAGGGTCTTTCACGGATCTCGCCCGCGCCCTCAAGGACCGCGGCGCCCCGCTGATCCTTTTCGCCGAGGACGGCCCGCGCAAGGATCCCGAGCTTCTAAAGACGGCGGACTGTGCTATACTGCTCCCGCCCGCGCACCCGCGCCTCAGGCCGTTCGCGGCCCTCATCCCCCTCCAGCTCCTGGCATGCTCCCTGGGACGCCTTAAGGGCCTTGACGTAGACAGGCCCGCCGGCCTTCTCGATCCCTTGCCCTTGCCGCCGGGGGAGAGGTTACGCCGCGAGTTCCCTGACCAGCGCATGCCGTACCTTGCCATGGAAGCCCTGGATTCCTGACGGAACTCCCCGGATTTCCGAGGCGGAGGCCGCGGGCCCTTGAGCGGGCAGCGCCGTTCCGGCAGGGGCGCCTCCGCGAGGCCTTCCGCCCCGAGCCGCTCGGATGGGCGCGCCTGCCCTGAGGGAGGGAGCCCCTTGCCTTAGCCCGGGCGGCGGGCCTGCCGCGGCGCGGCCGCAGGTCGGCCGGGGCTGCCCGCTGAACCGCTGATCCGCGGCGCTTCCGCGCGGCCCTTAAACGGCGCGGCCGCCGCCCTCCCGCGCGCTTCGGGCGGCCCCGCCGCGGCGTTCCCGAGGCCCCGACTGCGGAGGCCGCCGCGGGGCGGGGCCGCGCCGGTCCAACTATTCCTTCAGCGAGGCGGCTTTGCGAGTCCTTTCAGGCATTCAGCCTTCGGGCAGGCTACACATAGGAAACTACTTCGGCATGATGAAGTCCATGATCGGCTGGCAGGAAAAGGCCGATCTCTTCTGCTTCATCGTGAACCTCCACGCCCTTACCACCCTCACGGACGGGAAGACCTTGGCCGCCAACACCCTCGAGGCGGCGGCGGACTTCCTGGCCCTGGGCCTGGATCCTGACAAGTCCCATTTCTGGGTGCAGGGCGACGTGCCGGAGCACTGCGAGCTGACCTGGATCCTCCACAACCACACCGGCATGGGCCTTCTGGAGCGGAGCCATTCCTTCAAGGACAAGTCCGCCAGGCAAGAGACGCCGCACCACGGGCTCTTTTCCTACCCGGTGCTCATGGCGGCGGACATCCTCCTCTACCAGGCGGATCTTGTCCCCGTAGGCAAGGACCAGAAGCAGCACCTGGAGATCGCCCGTGACATCGCGGGGGCCTTCAACTTCGTCTACGGCCCGGTCTTCAACCTGCCGGAGCCCGCGATAGATCAGGATCTCGCCACGGTGCCCGGCATCGACGGCCAGAAGATGAGCAAGAGCTACAACAACGCCGTGGAGATCTTCACCGGCAAGGAAGAGCTCAGGAAGAAGATCATGTCCATAGTGACCGATGCCAGGGCCGTGGAAGACGTCAAGGATCCCGATAGCTGCAACCTCTTCGCCATCTACCGGCTGTTCCTCGACTCGGAGGGCGAGGCCGAGCTCCGCGGGCGCTACCTCAGGCCGGGGCTCAAGTACGGAGAGACAAAGAAGGCTCTGGTAGAAAGGATCTGGGAGTATTTCGCGCCCTTCCGCGACAGGCGCGAGGAGCTTCTTACGCGCCCCGATGACCTGCGCGATATCCTGGCCGCCGGCGCGGCGAAGGCCAAGGCCGTGGCCTCGGCCACCATGGAGATCGTGCGCGAGAAGACCGGCCTGAAGTACTGAAAGGCCCTGCGCAGCGCTCCGTCAGGCGGCCGGCCTACGGCCTGCCGGCAGGGCGATCGCCTGTTGCGGGCAAAGTCTGTGCGCGTTCAGGCGAACATGCTGACCGCGCCTCGCCGCCAAGGCGATCCGCGCCCCGCTGGCAAGGAAATCCGCTCCCTGCCGGCAATGCCGGTTCGCGTCTCCCGCGAACATGCCGACCGCGCCCGGCAGGCGGGGCGATCAGCTCCCTGTCGGCAGTGCCGGTTCGCTTCTCCCGCGAACATGCTGGCCTCGCCCGGAAGGTTGGGCGTTCCGCTCCCTGTCGGCAGTGCCGGTTCGCTTCTCCCGCGAACATGCCGACCGCGCCCGACGGATTGAGCGATCCGCTCCCTGCAGGCAAGGCCGGTTAGCGTCTCCCGAGAACATGCGGACCGCGCCCGGCAGGCGGGGCGATCCGCTCCCTGCCGGCAAGGCCGGTTAGAGTTTCCTGCGAACATGCGGACTGCGGGCGGATTGGGCGATCCGCTTCCTGCGGGCAAGGCCGGTTAGAGTTTCCTGCGAACATGTGGACTGTGGGCGGATAGGGCGATCCGCTTCCTGCGGGAGCCGTGGCCTTGCGTGGACTTGCGCCCCGCTCCTGAAGGGCGTTTGCCGCCTTAACGCCGCCATGGCCAAGGGGCGGCGCCGTGGCAGGGAGGTCCGGCGCGCCTCGGCTCCGCGCTTACGCTGTCCGGCGCCTCAGGCAGGGGAGGCGCCTGCCGTCTGGGCCCGCCTGCGCGCCGGGAGTCTCGCTGCGCCGCCCTCGCGCCGCCCAGGCTCCGCCGGGGGAAATGAGCCGCGACAGGCTTGCCGCTGCATCCTCTGGGGCGCCCCGTCTCCTGGGGCCGGCCGAGAACGCGCCGGCCGCGCGCGCCGCAGGTCAAAAGGCCGGCTGTCCAGCGGAGGCAGGGCGGCGCGGCCGGTGCCCTTCTCCGCCCGGGTCCTCGCCTTTGACGCCGGCCCTTTGAAGCCTCAGTTTCCGGATAGCGGGCGCGAGGCGGTCGAGCAGGTAGTCCACCTCCTCGTCGGTGTTGTAGACGGAGAGCGAGACCCTCAGGGATGCGAAGGGCTCCCAGCCGTAGCCGAGGGCCGCCAGCACGTGGTCCGCCTCCTTGGAGGCGGCGGAGCAGGCGGAACCGGAGCTCACGCAGATCCCCATGCCGTTCAGGGCGTTTATGAGCAGGGCGCTGTGCCTGACCCCCTCCACGATGAAAGACGCGTGCCCCGGAAGCCGCCGCGCCGGGTCCCCGGTGAGGATCACCCCGCCGATCCCGAGCGCCCCCTCGATCACCCTGTCCCGCATGGAGGACAGGCGGGCCGAGTCGCGGTCCATGTTGCGGACGGCCTCGGCCAGGGCGGCGGCCATGCCTGCGGCTCCGGGCACGTTCTCGGTGCCTGACCGGGCGCCTTTCTCCTGGCCGCCGCCCAGGATCAGGGATTCGGGGCGGCGGGGGATCTTCGAGAAGAGCGCCCCCGCGCCTTTGGGCCCGTGGAATTTGTGGGCGGAGACGCTCACGAGGTCGGCGCCCCAGGCGCGGACGTCGACGGGGACGTGCCCGGCCGCCTGGACGGCATCGGCGTGGAAGAGCACCTTGCGCCGCCTGCACACGGCGGCGAGCGCGGGGACGTCCTGGACGGTGCCCACCACGTTGTTGGCGGCGATCACCGACACGAGGACCGTGTCCGGCCGGATGGCGCTCTCGAGGTCCTCCGGGGACACGTTCCCCGCCTTGTCCGCCGCGACGAGGGTCACCTCGTAGCCTTTGGACTCGAGCTTCTGGAGCGGCCTGCGCACGGCGTTGTGTTCGACAGCGGAGGCCACCAGGTGCCGTCCCTTGGCCAGCGCCTGCTCCGCCGCGCCCAGGACGGCCCAGTTGTCGCTCTCGGTGCCCCCGGAAGTGAAGAAGATCTCGCTCTTGAGGGCCCCCAGGGAGGCGGCCACGGAGGCCCTGGCCTCCTCGAGCGCCTTGAAGGCATCCTGGCCCAAGCCGTAGATGGCCGACGGGTTCCCGTAACCCTCCCGGAAGAGGGGGAGCATGGCGGCCAGGGCCTCGTCCGAGACGCGGGTGGTGGCGGAGTTGTCCATGTAGACGGGCTTCCGCATCGGCTCTCCTTTGCGGGCGCGCTGGGCGGGAGGAGACGGAAAAGGGCGGGTCGGGGCCTGAGAAGGCGAACGGGCCGATTCCGGAGGGGAGGGGGGCGTGCCGGCAAGAACCCGGTCGCGCGGGGCGCCCGAAGGAGGTCCGGGCGGAGGCGGCAGGCGGACTGCGGACGGCCCGGCCGGCTGATTCTGCCACGTTTCCGCAAAGCAGTAAAGTTCCGGGCGTGAGGGAAAGCCTATCCGGGAGAGGATTCAACCGCGGCCGGACTTGACTTGACTCTGGCCTGCCGGGGAGGCAGGGGCGACAGGGGAGGCAGGGGCGGGCAGGGAAGGCTGGAGAAGAGTGACAGGCCGGTCCGCCTGCGCGGCGGAAGGTTCGGGGCCGGGCGGGCGCGGACGGACCTTTTCGGAGGCATGAGGCAACGGGCTCCCGCGCGCGCTTCAGTACCCGACACTGGATACCGAATACCCGCCCTTGCCCGGCGGGACCGGCCGCCCGCGCCGGGCAAGGGCCTGCCGTCAGCCGGCGCGGGCGGCGGGGGGAGTCCCGCAATACCGCTCCGCGCAACTGTTTCAGCCTAAGATCAGGCCCTGCGGAACGGTCTCTCGGCCGGCCTGGCGCCCGGTTTGCTCCGCAAGTACGCGACCTCCCGGAGGCCCGGGCGGGAACCGGAACAAAATCTTAACGCTTTGCCGTATGACGTACTGTTGCAGAGATGAACTGGCCATGACGAACACATCGGTTATTACCGCGGGAGCGGCAACGAAAGGGACCGCCGGACAACCCGGTTCCAGGATGGCCATGCTGGCCTTGGCGTCGGCCGCGGCCTGCCTGGCCGTCGCGGGATACTCCTCCCCGGCCGAGGCCCAGATAGGCGGCTTCTCGGTGCAGTCCCCTGACGGGACCTTCAGCTTCGGCGTCAACTTCGACGATCTCATGGGCGGCATGAGCGGCGGAGGGGGCGGCGGCGACACCTACATCAACAACACCTACGTCAACGAGACGACCGTCAACCAGGGCGGCCCCGGCGGAAGAAGGCATTACGGGCGCGGCCATGACCGTCCCGGCAGGCGCGGCGACTCCGGTCACGTCGGGCGCGGCGGAGGCGGCAGGCGCGGCGACTCCGGTCACGTCGGGCGCGGCGGAGGCGGCAGGCGCGGCGACTCCGGCCATGTCGGGCGCGGCGGAGGCGGCAGGCGCGGCGACTCCGGTCACGTCGGGCGCGGCGGAGGCGGAAGGCGCGGCGGGCCCGCTCAGGCGATCCGGCACGGCGGCGGAAGGGACGGTTCCGACCGCGGCCACGCGGCGGGTTCCAACGGCAGGAGGCGGAACCGCAGGTAACTTGGACCTCAGCCTCGGGTTACGCGGGCCCCAGCGGCTGGCGACTTGGACCTCAGCAGCATGCGATTTGGACCCCAGCAGCTGGCAGCGTGAAACTCAGCCGCAGGCGAAACAGGGTTTTAGGTCAGCCCATGACCCGTCTCAGCCCGCCGGCCCCTCCGGACCAGTCCGGGAGAGGCCGGCGGGGTTTTTTTCGCCTCTGAGGGGTACGGCTGAGGGCATTGCGCGCGCAGGACTGGCGGTACTGGAGGCCCGGGGCTCGATGCCCCGCCGACGAGCCAGATGCGGGCGGGAGAAGTCCGGAAGGCCCGGAGCCGAACCCGGAAACCGGGGCCGCAGGCGGCCGGACAGCCCGGCAGGTAAACGTCCGCCGGCGTTCTGAGGGCCCTGAGGGCCGGACAAGGCGGGCAGCCTCTCGCGGCTGCGGGATCGCCGCAGCGAAGAACCCGGCGGGCAGGCCTGCCGGGCGCGAACCTGAGGCTTCCTGAGGCCGTCCCGGGCGCGCGGGGCCGCTCCCCGGCGAAGCCTGCGGCCATGGCCGCGGGCGGCGGCGGGCTCACGGGGCCGCGCCCGGCCGAAAGCCGCGGCGGAGGGCTGCCGCCGTGAAATCTCCCCTGCCGCGCCGAAGGGAACAAAGC
This sequence comes from Deltaproteobacteria bacterium, assembly GCA_031288415.1. Classification (GTDB taxonomy): domain Bacteria; phylum Desulfobacterota; class Desulfarculia; order Adiutricales; family Adiutricaceae; genus JAIRZX01. Next base: position 5,970 of record JAITRL010000036.1, read on the forward strand.
CCAGGCTGCAGGCGCCGTCTGCGGTGGACACGGGAAGAATCCTCGGGGCCAAGGGACGGATGTGCCCAAGGCTGTCCAGGCCGTCGGCCGGGAAGAAAAGAGGCCAGGCAACTGCCCTTGGCCCGTGACCGGTCCGGCAGGCCGGACCGGCGGCATCGTCCGAGACTCGCCATAGCCCTGTCGTTTCGCCCGGCCGGCCTCAAGCCGCCCGTCCGGGCGAAAAGCGGTTTGAGCCGTACTCGTCCTGTGGCGAGGCCGGCCCGCGCGGAGGTTAGCCCTGAGTCAGGCCGCTCAGGCTAGGCAAGCGCCTCGGGGCTGGCCAGGCTGGCGGAGTTCTGGGGGAGGGTGAACGGATACCTTCCGGAAACCCCCTGAAGGAAAGGCCCGCCGCCGTCTCGGCGGAGGCGGGCCGCGAGGGAAGAAAACCCTTGACCTTTTCCCCGCGGCCGATAAAATGAAAAGCGGCCGCCAAGAGGCGTCGCGACTTGTCCGTGAAGCCCGGCATTCCATACCGGCCCGTTTGCGGGCCCCCGCAAGGATTGGTTTTGATGAAATATTTTGATGGCTCAGGCAAAACGCCTGACGGACTTGATTCTTCCGGCAAACAGCAGAAAAGCTCTTATGATCAGGCGGGAAAGACGGTTCTGGCGACCGATGCCGATGACATGCCCGTCAGCGAACTGGGGATTTTCGGCCCGGAAGATTTCTACAACAATTATGTGGTGGCGAAATCCCCCAGAAACGAGCTTC
>JAITRL010000071.1 GCA_031288415.1 Deltaproteobacteria bacterium
TAGCTATGTTCGGAAGGGATAACCGCTGAAAGCATCTAAGCGGGAAGCCTGCCTCAAGATAAGATTTCCCTGAAGGACCCCGGAAGACTACCGGGTTGATAGGTCGATTGTGTAAGCACGGTAACGTGTTAAGCTTATCGATACTAATTGTCCGTTCGGCTTTCCATTTCCAAGCCTTTAGCTTAGGACGCTCTGTTTAGGATTTGTTGCCCGTATTCATTTTTCAGCGAGCCGCCCGTCAAGGGCCGCTCCTGCCGCTTTCCGGTGGCTATGTCATGGAGGTTCCACCCGTTCCCATCCCGAACACGGAAGTTAAGCTCCATAGAGCCGATGGTACTGCACTTTAGGAGTGTGGGAGAGTAGGTCGCCGCCGGATTAATATCGAGGGTATCCATACGGGGCTCGTTCGCGGGCCCCTCTCTCGACAGGCTCCAAGGGAGCCGTTTTCAGGGATGACATTGTGACGTTCCCTTCAACGGGATAAACCCTGGTTTTTCTTTGACGGTCCTTGCGGCTTGACGAGAAGAACGGTCACTTAAAAATCGCCCCTGCGAGCCTTGCCGCTCTCAGGGGCTGTTTTTGCGCCCTGCGGCCGGTCCCGTCTCCTGACGGCCCTTCCGCCCGCCCTGCGGGCCGCGGCAGGGATTCCGCGGCCCGCAGGGCGGGCGGCGCGGAAGGCCCCGCCCGCCTGTTTCCCGCGGCCGGCCTCAGGCCCGGAATTCCAGCGCGGCCTCTATCCGCCGCCGCGCGGTCTCAGTCCCCAGGATCACGAGCACCTCGTAAAGGCCGGGGCTCGCCGTGGACCCCGTGAGCGCGAGCCGCAGAGGCTGGGCCGCCGCGCCCTTCTTGATGCCCCGGCGGCGGGAGATCGAATCCAGCAGGGCGTCGAAGTCTTCCGCCGATTCCGGAAGCCTTTCCAGGGCCGGCAGGTAGCCGCGCAGGATATCGCGGCCTTCCTCGGTCAAGAGCTTGTCCGCGGCCTTGGGGTCGAGCTCCACTTTCCCTCTGAAATAGAAGGCGGCCTTCTCCGCGAGTTCCCGCAGGGTCTTGCCCCGCTCGCGCACGGTCCCGGCCGCCGCCTGAAGCTTTCCCTCGTCCAGGCCGGTCAGGCCCAGTCCGGCCAAAAACGGCCTCATGAGCTCCGCCAGCCCCTCCTCCGGGGTCTCCTTGATGTAGTGGGCGTTGAGCCAGTCCAGCTTGTCGCCGTTGAAGACGGCGGCGGACTTGCCTATCGACGACAGGCTGAAGAGCGAGGTCATCTCCGCGAGCGTGAAGATCTCCCTGTCCCCGGACGACCAGCCCAGGCGGGCGAGATAGTTCACGAGGGCCTGGGGGAGGTAGCCCATCTCGCGGAAGGCCAGCACGCTCGTCGCCCCGTGGCGCTTGGACAGCCGCTTGCGGTCCCCGCCCATGATCATGGGCAGGTGCCCGAACTCCGGCTCCGGGGCCTTCAAGGCGCGGTAAAGCAGGAGCTGGCGGGGCGTGTTGTTCACGTGGTCGTCCCCGCGCAGCACGTGGGTTATGCCCATGGAGACGTCGTCCGCCACCACGGCCATGTTGTACGTGGGAAACCCGTCCGACCGCACGATGACCAGGTCATCGAGCTCGCCGTTATCGAAGCTCACCGGGCCCTTGACGATGTCGTTCCAGCCGGTCAGCCCGTCAGGGGGGCACTTGAAGCGCAAAACGGCCCCGGGCGCGGGCCCGAGGCCAAGGTCGCGGCAGCGCCCGTCGTAACGCGGCTTGTCCTTGTTCTCGAGGGCGAGCCTTCTGGCCTCGTCTATCCTCTCCTGCGGGCAGTGGCACCAGTAGGCGTCGCCGGAGGCCAGGAGGCGCCCCGCGTATTCGCTGTATATTTCCGCCCTTTGGGTCTGGTAGACGGGCTCGCCGTCCGAATCGAGGCCCAGCCAGCTGAGCGAGGAGAGGATGTCGCGTGTGTATTCCGGCTTGGAGCGCTGCAGGTCTGTGTCCTCTATCCGCAGCACGAACTCCCCGCCGGCGTGGCGGGCGGCCAGCCAGTTGAAAAGGGCCGTGCGGGCCCCTCCGACGTGGAGGTGCCCGGTGGGGCTGGGGGCGAAGCGGGTCTTCATCGGTTGTCCTTGTCTGTCGTCGGTTGCCGGGGCCCGCCGCGCCGGTTTTGCGGATAAGGCGCCGCGGCGCGGGCGGGCTGACCGGGCATTCGCCTGGGAGTGGCGCCGGGCAAAGGGCGCCTGGCGCGCCTTAGGGAGGCCGGCCCTGAGAAACGGGAGTCGTTCCGGGAACGCCCGGCAGGCCGGAAGGGCAGTAAACGCGCTTAAGAGCCCGGAGGTCCAGGCAGCCCGGAAAGAAAAAAATGGCTGGAGGCCCGCACAGCCAGGAGGTCCGGGCGGCCCGCGCGGACCGTAAAGCCTGCGGCTCCCGGAAGCCCGCCGGGTCCGAAGGCCCGGCCCCCCGGAAAAACGCGGCGCCGGCCGCCTGCGGGCCCGCCGGAAGTCAAACCCTGCCGTCAGTTAAAAGGCCGCAGGCCCGCCAGGGAGAAAAAGCCGGGACGGGGGGCGGCGCCAGGCGGCCGCGGAGGGAATGACGGGGCTCCGAAGCGGGGCGAACGGGCTTTGGGCCCAGGCGTAAGGCCGCGCCTGAAAAGCCGCCCCCGGCAATCGGCTTGTTCAGGTCCCGAGGCGCCCGGACGGCCTGTCAGGAACCGCGCCACGGCTTTCGCGGCCGCAGGGCGCCCCTGCCGGAAAAACAGGGAATATCGTTATATAACCTTAGCTCGTCTCCGGCAACTCTTGTTTTTCGCGGCCGGATGGGCTAATATGGGCAATTCAGTCAGACCGGAGCTTCAGCCAGGCCTTGCTGATTTTTTTCTTGCCGGGCCTTCCCCGGCCCGCGCCCTGTGCGGGCGCCGGGGCCTTTCGGCTGCGTTTTCCCGCGCCCCCGGGCGGCCTCCCCGCCGGGGAGCCGGACAAGGGCCCCGCAACGCCTGCGGGATGCCTTGAAGCATGCGGCTCCGCCGCCTAATGGAGGACCACCGTGCCCAGGACGCCTTTTTTGGCCGGCAACTGGAAGATGTACAAGACCGGGGCCGAGGCGGTCTCGTTTATCGAGTCCGCGAGGCCCCTCCTGGCCGGGGCGACCGGCCGCCAGGCGGCCGTGGCGGTCCCTTTCACGGCCCTGGCGGAGACGGCCAAGGCCGCGGCGGGCTCCGGCATCCTCGTCGGCGCCCAGAACATCCACTGGGAGAAGGAAGGGGCCTACACCGGCGAGATTTCGGCCGGCATGGCCAAGGCCGCCGGCGCCTCCTTCGTGATCCTCGGCCACAGCGAGCGCAGGCAGTTTTTCGGCGACACCGACGAGTGGGTGTCCAAAAAGCTCCAGGCGGCCATCTCCGAGTCGCTCATCCCCGTGGTCTGCCTGGGGGAGTCGCTTTCCCAGCGCGAGTCGGGGGACACCTTCAAGGTCCTGGGGGCGCAGATCAAGGGCAGCCTCGCGGGCCTCTCCGAGGCCCAGGCGGCCTCGCTGATCATCGCCTACGAGCCTGTCTGGGCCATCGGCACCGGCAAGACCGCCACTGCCGCGCAGGCCCAGGAAGTCCACGCTTTCCTGCGCGGCGAGCTCAAGACCCTCCTGGGGGCCAAGACGTCGGACTCGACCCGCATCCTTTACGGAGGGTCGGTCAAGCCGGACAACGTGAAGTCCCTCATGGCCGAACCCGACATCGACGGCGCGCTGGTGGGCGGCGCCGCCCTCAAGCCAGACTCCTTCGCCCAGATCGTGAAGTTCGACTTCTGACGGCAGCCGCCCGCGCTGCCTGCCGCCCGCGCCCCTCGCCGTCCAAGGCGGGCAAGCGGGAACGCCCCGCCTCCTCCCGGCCGCAAACCCTTTCAGGCTGAACACATTCATCGCTATGTCCTCATTTTTACATTCCGGCATCACCATCGTGCACGTCTTCGCGGCCGTGATCCTCATGATCAGCGTGTTGCTCCAGACGGGCAAGGGCTCCGGCCTGGGGGCGGCCTTCGGGGGATCCTCGTCCTCCGTCTTCGGCGCCCGCGGCCCCGCAGGGCTCATCGCCAAGGTCACCGCGGCGGCGGCCGTCGTTTTCATGGCCACCTCCTTCACCCTGGCCATGGCCGCGCGGGGAGGCTCAGGCTCCTCCATCGTGCCCGATGACCCTGTCGCCTTGCCCGCCGCCGCCGAGGCCCCTTCCGCAAGCGGGGCCCCCGCCGCCGGCGAGGAGGCCGGAGGCCAGGGCGCCGGAACCGAAGCCGCCGCCCCTGCCCCCTCCACAGGCGCCCCTGCGGAAGACGGCTCCGCCAGGCCCGCCGAAGCCGCTTCCGCGCCTTCCGGCCCCGCCTCCTCCGCGGAAACCCCTGACGTTCCCGGCGCCCCGGCCGCGCCTGAGGCCCCGCAAGGCCCCGCCGCCCCTGCCGACGCTCCTGCCGCCTCCGCCTCAGGCGGCGCATCCCGGGACGGCGAGGCCCCCGCCTCCGGCAACTGACGGCGGCGGCCCCGCTATCGGGGGAGCGGCAGCGGCCAAGCTGACCCGGCCGCGCCTTCCCCTCTTCGGGACCGGCCGTTCCGGCCCTTGGGCACTGAGGCGTTCCGGGGGCTTTTCTTCTTGACTCAGTTTGCGCCGCCGGCACATAATGTGCCCTTGATCAGCCTTTCGCGGGTATCTGCGCCGTCCGCGCCCGCCGGGGGGGGAAAGCCACGGTGGAGACCGTCCGGGACAATCTGAGGTTCTCGCTGGAATCCTTCCCCGAGGCCGGCGTGATGTGCGAGTTCGTGCTGTCCCCCGCCGCCCTCTTGCCCTATCTGGCCGCCTCCGGGGAAGAGCCTCAGTCCGAGGCCCCCAACCTCGTGACCTCCCTCCGCGGCCGCCTGGATCTCAAGCTCGCGGGCAAGAGGCTGCTCGTCAAGGGCATGTTCGCCGTCAAGACCGAGATGACCTGCGCCCGGTGCCTGTCCACCTTCATCGGCAAGGTGGGCGATTCCATCGACGAGGTGGCCGAGCTGGGCGAGCCCGGGGGCCGACAGTCCCCCGAGGACCCCGACGGCCTTATCCGCGTGAGCGGGGGCCACTTCGACCTGACCCCGCTCATAGCCGAGCTCTTCTGGCTCTCCTGGCCTGTCAGGGCCCTGTGCCGCCCCGACTGCGCGGGCCTCTGCCCCCGCTGCGGCGCGAACCTCAACGATGCCCCCTGCCTCTGCGGCGGCACGGCGGCCACCCGCCACTAGGGGCCGCCTTCCGCGCCCCTCGCCCCAGCGTTCACCAGCCCCGGAGGGAGCCTTCCGGTTCCCCCTGCCTTTCAAGGACTTGCGACCCATGGCTGTTCCCAAGAGAAAACAATCGAAGATGAAGGGGAGGAAGCGCCGGACCCACTACACGGCCATTTCCCCCACCCTCTCCAAGTGCCCGAAGTGCGGCGAGTACGCCCGCCCGCACATGGCCTGCTCATACTGCGGCTATTACCGCGGGCGCCCCTTGTTGACGATCAAGACCAAAAAGCAAGAGGAAGACAAGGCCACCCAGGCATGAACCGGCACACGCTTCCCGCAGCGCCCGCGAATCCTTCGGCGCGCGCGGCCGCCGCCCGCCGCGGCCTGCCCGGCCCGCGGGGCGGCGATGCCTGCCCCCCGCCGGCGGAGCCCTTCCGATGAGCGCGGGGACCCTCAAGACGATCCTCGTTACCGGCGGCGCGCGCGGCATCGGCCGCGCCTGCGCCCTGGCCCTGGGCGGCCCCGGCCGCGCGGTTTACCTGACCCACGCCACCCCCGGCTCCCCCGGGGCCGAGGAGACCCTGGAGAGGCTCAGGGAGACGGGCACGGCCCACTGCGAGGCCCAGTGCTGGCGCGCCGAGGACTCCGCCGAGGCCGCCCGGAGGATAGACGGGATCGTCAAGGCCCAGGGAAGGCTGGACGTGCTCGTGAACAACGCCGGCTCCGTCAGGGACGGCATCTCCCTGCGCATGTCCGACGAGGATTTCATGCGGATCCTCCAGGCCGACCTCTTCTCGGTCTTCTGCGTGTCCCGGGCGGCGGCCCGGCACATGCTCAAGGCGCGTTCCGGCCGCATAGTCAGCATCAGTTCCGTGGTGGCCTTCACCGGGAACCCCGGCCAGGCCAACTATTCCGCCGCCAAGGCGGGCGTGGCCGGGCTCACCAGGACCCTCGCCCTGGAGTACGCCTCCAGGGGGGTCACCGTCAACGCCGTGGCCCCGGGCTTCATCGACACCGAGATGACGAGGGCCAATATCCCGGCCAAGGCGGCCGAGGCCTTGGCCGCCAGGATCCCTTTGGCCCGCATGGGCTCTCCCGAGGATGTCGCGGCGGCCGTCTCCTTTTTGGCTTCCGACGCGGCCGCCTACGTGACCGGCCAGACCATCCACGTTAACGGCGGGCTTTACATGTGAAAGGCCGCAGGGGGGCATCCAGTCCCCCCCATCCCCCGCAGGGAGCCCCAGCCCCCCGTGGACAACCGCCTTTTTCCGGCCGGCCGCGGGCGGAAGGGGCTAGACGCCTTCCGGCGATTTTTTTTTGAGGAGAGAGTTAGCCATATGTCCGATGACGATATATTCGAGCGCGTGAAGAAGGTTGTCGTGGATCAGCTCACCGTCGACCCCTCCGAAGTACTTCCCGAGTCCTCGCTCCAGGACGATCTCCAGGCCGACTCCCTCGACCTGGTGGAGCTGATGATCTCCATGGAAGAGGAGTTCGACGTGAAGATCGACGACGAGGCCGCCCAGTCCATCAAGACCGTCCAGGATGCGGTCAACTTCATCTCCGGCCACGTGGCCTGAGGGGCACAGGCCTTGAGGACCGGCAGCCCGAAAAGGTGCGCCCTGACCGGGATCGGCCTTGTCACCCCGGTGGGGACGGGCCTGGAGAAGGCCTGGGCCAACATCGTGGCCGGCGTCGGCGGCGTGGGCCCCATCACCAGCTTCGACGCCTCGCCGCTGAAGACCCGGATAGCCGCCGAGGTGAAGGACTTCGACCCCTTCGACTTCATGGACAGGAAGACCGACAAGCGGCTCGCCCTCTTCATCAAGTACGCGGTCGGCGCCTCCCGCATGGCGGTCGCGGACTCGGGGCTCGAGATAACCCCGGATCTCGCGCCTTCGTGCGCCTGCTCCCTGGGATGCGGCCTGGGCGGCCTCAAGATGATGGAGGACAACCACACGATCCTTCTTAAGGGGCGGCCGGACCGCATCAGCCCCTTCTTCATCCCGATGATGATCGGCAACATGTCGGCGGGCCAGGTGGCCATAGAGCTGGGGATCACCGGGCCCAACTACCTTTGCGCCACTGCCTGCGCCGCAGGCACCCACGCCATCGGCCTCGGCTTCGAGCTCGTGCGCGACCACGGCATGGAGGCCGTCGTCTGCGGCGGGACCGAGTCGGTGGTGACTCCCATGGCCATCGCGGGCTTCAACGCCATCAAGGCCATCTCCACGCGCAACGATGAGCCGGGGAAGGCCTCGCGCCCCTTCGACCGCGGCCGCGACGGCTTCGTGGTGGGGGAGGGCGCGGGCGTCGTCGTCCTGGAGGAGTGGGAGAGGGCCAAGGCCCGGGGAGCGAAGATCTACTGCGAGGTGCTCGGCTACGGGGCCAGCTGCGACGCCTTCCACGTCACCGCCCCCAGGGAGGATGGCGCGGGGGCGGTCCTGGCCATGGAAGCGGCGCTCAAGGATGCCGCCGCCAGGGGGCTTTCCCCCTCCGACATAGGCTACGTCAACGCCCACGGCACCTCCACCGATCTCAACGATCAAATGGAGACCCTCGCCATCAGGAAGGTCTTCGGGGAACTCGCCGGCTCCATCCCCGTGAGTTCCACCAAATCCATGACCGGGCATCTCCTGGGCGCCGCGGGCGGGGTCGAGGCGGCCTTCGCGGCGCTCTCCATCCGGGACTCGGTGATTCCCCCCACCGTCAACTACGAGGACCCTGACCCTCTCTGCGACCTCGACTACGTGCCCAATACGGCCCGCAAGGCGGCCCTCAAGGCCGTCATGAGCAACTCCTTCGGCTTCGGGGGCACCAACGGGGTGCTGATCCTCGGGGCGCCGGATGCCTTTTGATCTGAGGCGCGCCGGGACCTCCGTTGCCGGCGCCGAGGCCGGCTCCCCCTTGGCGGGCGCGGCCCGCTTTCCCGCCTGGGGGGAGCGGCGGTTCCGGCGGCCGCAGGCGCGTTTTTCTCTTACCGCCCCCTTCCCCTGCCCTTCCGGGATTCAGCGCCTGCACGGCCGCCGGGCCTCCTTCCGCCTTCCGCCTCCCTTTGGCGCAGCCGTCCGGCGGCCTGCCTGAAGCCTCCCCGGGCGCGACATCTGAGGTTAAGACACCGTGAAAGCCATGCTTTTCCTGCAAGCGGCCCTGCTCGCCGCGGCCCTTCTGTCAGCCCCGGGCGGCAGGGAGGCCCTCGCGGCGGAAGGCGAAGGCTGGTTCACTGTCCAGTACGGCGATCTCACCGTGACGGCCCTGTCCGACTCCACGGGCCGGATGCCCTACTCGCTCTTCCTGCCAAGCGAGATCAGCCCCGCCGACTTCGCGGCCCTGGCCGGCCAGGCCGGGCCGGAATACGCTGACTCTGTCCCCAGCTGGATCAACGCCTTCCTCGTCAGGAAGGGCGACTCGCTCTTTCTCGTGGACGCCGGAACCGGCACCGGCATCGCTGACCGCATCCGGGCCGCCGGCTACGCCCCCGAGGCGGTCACCCACGTCATCGTAACCCATTTCCACGGCGACCACATCGGCGGGCTCGCGGCGGAAGGCGGCGGCAAGGCCTTCCCCAACGCCGTGCTCTTCGCCCCCAAACGGGACGAGGAGTACTTCATTCCTTCCGACGGGAGCGAGGTGAGCGGCACTGACCTGGCCCGCCGGGCCACCGCCCCTTACCGGGCCGACGGGACTTACCGCCCCTTTGAGCCGGGGAGCCAGATCGCGCCCGGCGTCAACTCCGTGAGCCTCTGGGGGCACACGCCCGGGCACTCCGGCTTCCGCTTCGAGGGCACGGGGGGGCCCTTCCTCGCCTGGGGCGACATCGTGCACGCGTACCTGATCCAGTTCCCCAGGCCCGAGGCGACCGTCTCCTACGACGTGGACCGCCCGTCCGCCGCCGAGACCCGCAAGCGCGTCTTCAACGAGGCCGCCGACGGGAAGCTCCTCGTGGCGGGGGCTCATCTTCCCTTCCCGGCCCTGGGCACCGTCTCCCGCGCCCAGGGCGCGGGCTTCGCCTGGCATCCTTACCTGCCGCCCGAACCTGCGGCCGCGGACGGCCCGAAGCCCGAGGCCGGGGCCGCGCCCGCCTCTCCGGAAGCGGAAGCCCCTGCGGCCGACCAGGCCAAGTGAGCCGCCTGAGCCCCGCCGGGCCGGCCGGGCCGGGCCGCCGCCGGCCGACGGGCGCCTTGAGTCCCCTGACCTGCCGCGCCCCGCTGAACCCCGCCGGCCCGTAACCCCTTGTCCCGAGGGGGGGGCCCGCCCCTCCGCTGACCCTGAAGGAGCCGCAGATGGCCGAAGTTATCGCGGTCGGTTCTGATCATGCCGGCCCGGAGCTCAAGTCCGCTATCCTTGAGTTTCTGACGGCCAGGGGCCTGGGGACCCTGGACCTCGGCGTGCCTTTGGGCACGCGCGTCTCCAGCTACCCGGAGATAGCGGCCAAGGCCGTCCGCGCCGTGCTGTCGGGCGAGGCCAGGTTCGGGATTCTCGTCTGCGGCACGGGGATCGGCATGTCCATGGCGGCGGGCAAGGCCGAAGGCATCCGCGCCGCCAACTGCCTCAACGAGTTCATGGCCCGGATGGCCCGGGCCCACAACGACGCCAACATCCTCGCCCTGGGGGCGCGGGTGCTGGGCAGCTCCCTGGCCCTCGCAGTCGTCGAGAGCTTCCTGGACACGCCCTTCGAGGGCGGGCGCCACAGGGAGCGCCTGGATCTGTTCAACTGAACCGGGCGGCCGCCAGGCCGCCCGGCCCCCGCCCGCCTAGGCCGGCGGGGGCCGCGGACCCTTGTAAAATGCCTGCTAGCACGAGAGATTACCCGGCCGATGCCCAGCTCGAGTCCATACTCGCCAAGGAGCTGGGGCGGCAGCGGGACAGGCTGGAGATGATCGCCTCGGAGAACTTCGTGTCCGAGCACGTGCTTCGCGTGACCGCCTCCGTCTTCACCAACAAGTATGCCGAGGGCTACCCTGACCGGCGCTTCTACGGCGGCTGCGAGTACGCGGACGAGCTCGAGATCCTCGCCCAGGGGCGCGCCCGCAAGCTCTTCGGGGCGGAACACGCCAACGTGCAGCCCCACTGCGGCTCCACGGCCAACATGGCCGCCTTCTTCGCCGCGATGAAGCCGGGGGACCTTTTTCTGGGCATGAACCTGTCCCACGGCGGGCACCTCACCCACGGGGCCTCGGTCTCCTTCTCCGGCAGGGTTTTCTCCGCGCGCTTCTACGGGGTGCGGGAGGACACCGAGATCATCGACTACGATGAGGTGGCGTCCCTGGCCGAGCGGCTCAAGCCCAAGGTCATCGTGGCCGGGGCCTCGTCCTATCCCCGGATCATAGATTTTGAGCGCTTCCGCGAGGCCGCCGACCGGGCGGGCGCGGCGCTCATAGTCGACATGGCCCACTACGCTGGCATGGTGGCCGCCGGCCTCTACCCTTCCCCGGTGCCTTTGGCGGAGATCGTGACCACCACCACCCACAAGACCCTCCGCGGGCCGCGGGGCGGCATGATCCTTTGCCGGCGCAGCTACGCCAAGGCCGTCGACGACGAGATTTTCCCCGGCATCCAGGGAGGGCCCCTCATGCACGTCATCGCGGCCAAGGCCCTGGCGCTGGGGGAGGCCTTGGAGCCTGACTTCATCGATTACCAGCGGCAGCTCCTCAAGAACGCCTCCCGCCTGGCCGCCAGGCTCATAGACGCGGGCTTCCGCCTGGTCTCCGGGGGCACGGACATCCACCTTGTCCTCATCGACCTGCGCAACAAGAACATCACCGGCAGCCAGGCGGAGATCGCCCTGGACAAGGCCGGCATCACCGCCAACAAGAACACCATACCTTTCGACAAGAGGAGCTTCTCGGTGACCTCGGGCCTCAGGCTCGGCACGGCGGCCCTCACCACCAGGGGGCTCAACGAGAGCGACATGGACGAGGTGGCGGATTTCGTGTGCACGGCCCTCCACAACGTGGATGATGACTCCAAGCTCAAGAAGATCCGCGAGCGGGTCGCCGCCTTCCTCAGGAAATTCCCCCTTTACCCGGGCCTGGACTTTTAGGGGCCGTCAGGCCGGCCGAGGCCTTGGCCTCAGCCGGCAAGGCCTCGCGCAGGCATCCGGGCCCTGGCCGCGCTCCGGCGGCGCCGGGCGCCCGGGGCTTCCGGCATTCTCTCCGGACATGGCCTGCCCGCCTAAGAGCGGCAGCCGCTTTTTCCCGGAACGATCCGCAGCCTGCGGCCTGTCCGGTCCGGCGCCCTCTTTAGTCTTTTCGGGAGGCGCCAGATGATGAAGAAATGCAGGATCACCGTCCTGAAAAGGAATTTCGACGAGGAACTCGCCAGGGAGTACGGCGTCAAGGGGCTGGGAAAGTGTCCCCTGCACGCGGAAGGGCAGGCTTATCTCGCCGACTGGGCCAGGCCAGACGGCTTCTGCGACGAGGCCTGGAAGGCGATTTACCAGTACGTTTTCGCCTTGGCGCACGGAAGCTCGACTTTTTTTCATGACGACTGGATCGCGAAGCCTGGAGTGGCCGTCTGCAGCTGCAACGACGGGATACGGCCGGTGATCTTCAAGGTCGAGAGGATAGACGAGGGCTAGGCTTCCGGGTAGAGGCGGCCCCCTTTGCCGCGGCCCTGCCGGCCCAGGCTCGGCCCGCCGCCCCGCAGGCCGGCGCCCTTCCGGCCTGCGGGGCGGCCGGCCCGCGCGGCCATTGAGGGTCCTGGAATCGTAAGCGGAAGCGGAGCGCCCTGAACAGCCAGGGGAAGACCGCCGCCCCGCCGCTTCCGAAATATTCCGCGCCTCCCTGCGGCCCCGCGCCCCTGCCGTCCCCGCCGGAGCTTTTCCGCTTTGGCGGCCGCCTTGCGGCATCGGACCGCCTGGCGCGGCTGCCGGCCCCGGGACAGCCAGGCCGACTGGTGCCGTACCTGCGGGTTTGCGGGTTGCCTGCGGCTGATCCCTGAGGGTGACGCCGACCTGAAGCCGTCCGCCGGGAGCCGCGCCGCCGCCCGAATCGCGCCTCTGCCGGATACTCCTCTCCTTCGGCCCCGGTCGCTTCCCTCCGCCCGGGCGGCGGGTCGCCCTGGCGCCCTGAAACGGGACCGCGCAGCCGTTTGACAGCCTTTCAGGATTGTCATAACCTGTCCCTATGGAAAATCCGAAGAAGCCTCCCGAGGCCAAGACCCTGAAAAAGCCCGGCGGCGCCGAACACGTGTATTTCGAATACCGGACCACCGGTTCCGGACTTCAGCGGGGAGGCAGCCGGAAACGGCTTTATATCGGGCACATGGACCCCGACGGCGCGTTCGTGCCCAATGCCTACTACCTGGGGCGGCTCGCTGACGGCGAGCCGGGGAAGCCTGCGGCATGCCCTTCCCGGGAGGAAAGGGAGGCGGCCGAGCGGGAAAACCCCTCCGCCAAGACCGGGAGGCCGCCCAATCCGGCCCCTCAGCCCCCCGGCAAGGAGCCGTCCCCTCCGGCTGAGGGCCGAGGCCAGGGCATACTCTTCGATCACGACAGGCCCGGCCGCATCGGCCTTCCGGAGGCGGTGTTCTCCGAAGGGAAGACCCCTGAGGACCTCAGGAGCCTGCTGGAGAGGTTCCGGCGGGGTTGCGGGCGGCCTGTTCTCTTCACGCGGCTTGCCCCCGGGTTTTTCGCCGGGCTTCCCGAAGATCTCAGGGCCGCCTACGACTACGATCCGGTCTCGCGCACCGCCTTCGGGGAAAGCCTTCCCGAACGCGATCCCCGCCTGGACTGCGCCGTGGTCTCGGCGGGGTCCTCGGACTCCCCTGTGGCCAGGGAGGCCGCCAGGACCCTGCGTTACCTGGGCTTCCGGGCCCGCCTTTACGAGGACAGCGGGGTGGCGGGCCTCTGGAGGCTCTCGGGGAGGCTCGAGGAGATAAACTCCCACAAGGCGGTGATCGCGGTGGCGGGCCTGGATGCCGCTCTGGCCTCCGTCCTGGGGGGGCTGACCCCCAGGCCCGTGGTGGCAGTCCCGACCTCGGTCGGCTACGGCCTGGCCCGGAACGGCGAGTCGGCCCTGGCCAGCATGCTCCTGAGCTGCTCGCCCGGCATAACCGTCGTGAACATCGACAACGGCTACGGCGCCGCCTGCGCCGCGGCCAGAATCCTGAACCTTCTGGACCCTTCCTTTTTCCCGCCGGAACGGCAGGAGCGGGCTCCCTCCTGAGGGGCCCTGCGCGGTCGCGGCGGCGGCTGCCGGCGCCGCGGCCTCTTGGCGGCTCAGCGGCGGCAGTTTTGCCCTGGCGGAGGCGGCAGGGGCTTACCGGTTTTCCGCGGCTTCCCGTTCCGGGCTGCCTGTGCGCCTTCCCCTTCCTGCAGCGTCGATTTTCCGGCCTTACGCCTTGCGGCCCGCGCCCTCAGGGGAGCCAGGCGTCTTCCGCCCCGGCCCTCTCGGGGCGGCCGCTTGCCTTCCCGCGCTCATTGAGGGCGCGGCGCCGCAAGCGCGGCCCCCTTACCCATTTCCGCGCGCCTTTTCGGACAGGCGGGCGCCCCTCCGAGCGGACGAGGATCACCCATGGCTCCGGGCTTGGGCTACACGGAAATAGCCTTCATAATCCTGCTGGCGCTCGTGCTCGTCAAGCCCAAGGATCTGCCGAAGGTGCTGCGCTCCGTCGCCAGGTTCTGGCGGGATGCCCGAAATTTCCTGTGGGGGCTGAGGGATTCGCTCCGCAGCGAGCTAGACGAGCTCCAGAAGCTCGACGGGATAAAGGAACTCAAGGAAATCAAGGATCTCGACGGAATCAAAGATCTTAAGGATCTCAATTGCCTCAACGAAATCAAGGAGGCCGCGGGGCCGGAAGGCCTCGCGGCGCTCAGGGATCCTTTGGGCCTCAAGGCCCAGGCTGATCCCCGCAGCCCGGCGGTTTCCCGCGGGCCCTCTCCCGCCGGGCTACGGGAGGGCGCCCTGTCAGGCGCCGCCGCGGCAGGAGCTTCCCTTGCGGCGGAGCCTGCGGAACCCGTTTCCGCAGGGACGGCGGAAGGACCCGTTTCCCCGGAGGCTAAGGAGCCGGCCGCGGCGGCTGACCCTATGGAGGAGATTTATCCTGAATTGAAGGGAGAGGGGCTTTCCGGCGGGAAAGACCGGCCCCGCCGGCCTTACGGCGCCGGCCCTGAGGGAGCGGAGGGCCCCTTCCCGGCGGACGGGGAAGCCCCGCAAGACGGAAAAGCCGAGGAACCTGCCGCTCCCGGGGGAACCGGGGCCGTCGCCGCTTCTGCCCTGAGGCCGGCGGGGGAGGGCGGGGATGGCTAAGCCCCCTAGCGGAAATGAACCTGCGGGCCCCGGCTGCTCGCCGCCGTCGGCGCCGGGTTCCCCCGCCGCCGGGTCTCCCGAGGCGCCTGCGGACTCTGCGGCCCCGGCAGGCGGCGGGGCCGCCGCAGGCGAGGCGGCCGGGCCCGCCGAAAAGGAGCTTACCTTCCTGGATCACCTGACGGAGCTGCGTTCCCGGCTCATCAAAGGGCTGATCGCGGTCGTGCCGGCGGTGCTGATCGCCTACGAGTTCTCCGGGAGGATCCTGGGTTTCCTGAGCGCGCCCCTCATGGCCCTGCTTCCTCCTGGCCAGGGGCTGGTGGCCATGGCCCTTCCGGACACCTTCCTTATCCACATGAAGATCGCCCTGTGGGGCGGGGTCTTCGTCAGCGCGCCCTTCTGGCTGTACCAGCTCTGGGCCTTCGTGGCGCCGGGGCTTTACCGGAAGGAAAAGCGCGCGGCCCTCAAGCTCACGGCGGCGGCTTTCCTGCTTCTGACGGGCGGGGCCGCCTTCGCCTACTACGTGGTGCTCCCTGCGGGCTTCCGGTTCTTCCTGGGGTTCGCCGCAGGCGAGGTGACCGTGCTTCCGGCCATCAGCGGATACCTCTCCCTGGTGATGACGCTCCTTTTCGCGTTCGGGCTGGCCTTTCAGCTGCCGCTCCTGCTCTTGTTCCTAGCGGCTACCGGGCTGGTCGACAGCGGGAAGCTCTCGCGTTTCCGGCGCTTCGCCATCCTCATCATCGCGGTGCTGGCCGCCTTCCTGACGCCGCCTGACGTGATAAGCCAGATTTTCATGGCCATACCGCTGATCCTTCTCTACGAGCTGAGCCTGTTTCTGATCCGGGGCAGGGAAAAGGCGGCAGCGGCCGCGGGCGCGAAGGAGGTTAAGGCGGCCGATGCCGCGAGGGGAGGCAAGGCTGCCGCAGGCGCTAAGGAAGGCAAGGATGCCGCAGGCGCTAAGGAAGGCAAGGCTGCCGCACGCGCTAAGGATGGCAAGGCTGCCGCAGGCGCTAAGGATGGCAAGGCGACCGGCGGAGACAAGGACGGCAAGGCGGCCGGCGGAGTCAAAGACGGCAAGGCCGACTGAATCCGGAATCCCGTTGCCTTGAGAGCGGCCAAGCCCGGCCGGAGGCGGCGCAGGAGACCGGGAAAGCCGGTCAGGAAGACGGGTCGGCGTCTTGGCGGAAATCCGAAGCCAGAGCGGTTTCCTGGGCCTGGGCAGGCCGGCGCAAGGGAGGCGATCAGCCTGCGGCAGGCGGGAGCAAGGAAGCCGATGCAGGCCGAGCGCGGCTGCATTTCGCAAGGCGCGCTTGGCCTTGGAGGCCTTGGCGAA
Organism: Deltaproteobacteria bacterium; assembly: GCA_031288415.1. GTDB lineage: Bacteria > Desulfobacterota > Desulfarculia > Adiutricales > Adiutricaceae > JAIRZX01. The sequence goes on from JAITRL010000071.1 coordinate 15,784, forward strand.
GCCCGGGTCCTGTTTACCCGGCCCGAGCCCTCAGGGGACTCGGCTGCAGGCGATCAGTCCGGGCGG
>JAITRL010000100.1 GCA_031288415.1 Deltaproteobacteria bacterium
CCGGTCAGGGCCGCGGCTTCGCCGGCCTGGCTTTGCACGAGGAGAAGGCCCGCCTCATGGCTTAGCGCGGGGCGTTGGGGGCGGCAGGCCCTGCACGGCGGGTTCGCCGCCGGTAACGCGGAGTTCAAGGGGGGGTTACGGCGCTGGAGTTCAAGAGCGGCGTCGGCATGGACATGCCTGGCGCCTCTTAGGATGGGGCAGATGATCGCCGCTCGAAGCCCGCGTCGGTTCCGCAAGGCCGGCGCCGAGGACCTGCCGGCGGCGGGCTGGGCCGGGCTGCAGCTGGAGTACGTACGGCCGCGGGCCCCTGCAGCTGCCGTCAAGTTCCGGGCCGAGGAGGCCGTGTCCGCCGCTTTCCGCCGGGCCCTGGGGAAAAGGCCAGGCCTCCGTCTGCTCCCCGGAGGGAGCCTTCGGGGACATCGCCCGCGGGGCCCCGCCCAAGGCAGGCGATCCTCCCGGCGCGCGCGGCCGCGCGGATAGCCTGCCGAGCCTGCCTCCAGTCCCCCTCAGCCCTTCCGGCGGGCGCCCGCGCGCCCCGCGGGGTTTCCCTGCGGCTTTTGCGTTCAGGCCGAACTTGAGCGGGCTCCGCCCTTAAGGCTTCCTTCGTCTTGATGCGCCGCGGCCGGCTTGGGATCGGCCGCGGGGCGGGGGCGCAGCCGCCCAGCTTCGGCGGCCGCTCCTCCGATTCCCGCGCGCGGCGAAGCTTTCCGCGAGAGGCCTTTACCCGTGCCGGATTTCGCCGCGGCCCCGCGCGGCGCCTTCCGGGAAATTCCCCGGTATGCCGCGTGCCTTGCGGGATTACGCTGAAAGCGACCTTTTCCCTTGGCCCGCGGCGGCGATGAAGACGGCTAAATTTTTTTTTATCCCTTACCTCTTTTATACCGCACAATTTCATCCCGCGCCGCGGGAGATCATGCTCCCGGGCCGCCTCCGGAGGTTTCTTTCCGTTGTCCGCTGTGCTAACTTCCGTATGGAAACATCATGAGCCGCGGCGGGCCGTTGCCTGCCGGCGGTCACGGAGGCGACAGATGACGCAAGACGACTTCAACTCAATCGCGCGGGCCGCGGCCTTTTTCGCGGAGATGGACCCCCGGGACGTGGAGACGGTCATGCAGACGGCCGTCTTCAAGCGCTTCCAGCCCGGCCAGGTCATCTTCAACCGCGGGGATCCGGGAAGCGGGCTTTACGTCCTTGTCGAGGGCAGGGTGCGGATTTTCGTGAGCGGCAACGGCGCCAAGGAGCAGCTGCTCAGGGTGCTTTTGGCGGGCGACACCTTCGGGGAGGCGGGCATCTTTCTGGAGCACGGCTACCCCTCGACGTCCCAGTCCCTGGACAAGTCCGCCGCCTTCTTCTTCCCCGGCGACAGGATGAGGAAGTTCTGCTCGGAGCGGCCGCTCCTCGCCGCTAACTTCCTGAGGATCCTGGCCCTCAAGCTCGCCGACTTCGCCCACCTTTTCGAGTCCAGGACCATCAAAGAGGCCCCGGCCAGGCTCGCCTCGTTCATCCTGAACCGCGAGGAGGTCAGCGGCCGGGTGAAGCTTAACTTCAGCAAGGGGCAGCTCGCCTCCTTCATCGGGACCTCGCCCGAGACCGTGTCGCGGGCCCTCACCTTCCTGAAGGGCAAGAAGGCCATCATGGAGGAGAAGCCCTACATAGTCATACTCAACCGCGACATCCTCAACTCGCTGGTCCAGGGCACCCTCAAGGACGCCCTCTGACCTCCTCCCGCTTTTCGCCCGCCCGCCTTCCTCAGCCCCCCGTCTCCCCGTCGGCCTGCGGCGGCTTGCGCCGCTTAGTCAGGCCCCGTGCGGCCCTTTCAGGCTTTCCTCGGTTTCCCGCGGCTTTCTTCACGCCGAGCCGGGTTTTCCCCGGCTTCCGCCGGCAGGCAGTTCAGGCTTGCCGGCGGCCGGCCGCATCCGGCGCCTGCCGCGCCTGCAAGGCCCCGGCCGCGGCGATCGCCTGCGACGGGGCGTTCAGGCCTGCCGGCGGCGCGCCGGCCTCAGCCGGCTTCACGGCGACCTCAGCCGGCTTCATGGCCGCTCCCGGCCGCTCCAGGCCTGAACAGGCTTCCCGCCGGGCCCGCCTGCAGCCTCTGCGGGCCCGCTCTGGGCCGCCGTCGGCGCCTCGCCGCGCCTCGCCTTGGCGGGGGCGGCATCGGCCGCGCCTCTCCGCCTTGTCCGGGCCGGCCTGCGGAAAGGGAGGCCACGCGCCGCCCGGCCTGCGGGGCCGCCTCTGAACTCTCAGGCGAGGCCGGGGACCTCCGGGTCCCCAGGCTCCGGGAAGCCCGGCGCGCCTGAAACGGCCGGGGCCGGGCGGGGCTTGCCTTTCCAGTTGAGGAGCAGGGCGGAGTTGATGATGACGGCGACCGAGCCGGCGTTGTGGACCAGCGCCCCCAGGACAGGGGAGAGCCACCCGGCGACGGCGAGGGCAATGGCCGCGAAGTTCAGGAACATGGAGGCCGAGATGTTGACGGCGATGGTCCTCATTACCCGCTTGGACAGGGCCAGGAGGTGAGGGATCTCCATGATGTCGTCGCCCACCAGGGCGGCATCCGCGGCCTCGATGGCGATGTCGCTTCCCACGCCGCCCATGGCGATCCCCACGGTGGCGGCCTTGAGGGCGGGGGCGTCGTTGACGCCGTCGCCCACCATGCAGACGGGCTCGCCGGCCTTTTCGCGGAGCCGGATAGCCTCGAGCTTGCTTTCCGGAAGGCAGTCGGCCATGACGTCCGTTATGCCGGCCCTGGAGGCGGCCGCGCTGGCCGCCCGCTGGCCGTCGCCGGTGATGAGCAGGGTGCCCGCCCCGGCCTCCTCGATGGCCCTCACCGCCGCCGCCGAGTCAGGCCTGAGGGTGTCGGTGAGGATCAGGCGGCCCACCGGCCCGGCGGGCCCCATCACGTGGACCACGGTGGCTCCTGAGTCCTTGGCCTTCTCGATCCCAGCGGCGTGAGGCTCCGGGACGGGGCGGCCCGATTCGGAAAGCATGGCTTCGTTGCCGATGCGCACTTCGGCGCCGCGGACCGTGGCGATCACCCCGCGGCCCGGGATCATCCGGAAGGCCTCGGGCTGGGCGGGCTGGGCGCCGGTTTCCTCCCTGAATTTCTCCGCTATGGCCTTGCCCAGCGGATGCTCGGACCTGGCCTCCGCCGAGGCGGCCAGCTCCAGGAGCTCCCGGGCGGAAATGTCCTTCGAGTAGCTCACCACCTCGGACACGGCGGGCCTGCCGAAGGTGAGGGTGCCGGTCTTGTCGAAGGCTACCCTCTTGACCTTGGCCAGCCTCTCCAGGGTATCCCCCCGGCTCACCAGGATGCCGTGCCTGGCGGCGTTCCCTATGCCCGCCATGATGGCGGCGGGGGTCGCCAGCACCAGCGCGCAGGGGCAGAAGACCAGAAGGACCGTGATGGCCCTTGTCATCTCTCCGGTGACGAAGCCGGTCACCGCCGCCGCGGTCAGGGCCGCGGCGACGATCCAGGTGGCCCAGCGGTCGGCCAGGCCCACCACCTTGGCCTTCCCCGCGTCGGCCGACTCCACGAGGCGCACCATGCGCTGGATGGAGCTGTCCTCGCCGACCCTCTTCGCCTCCATGTCAAAAGTGCCGAACTGGTTCAGCGTGCCGCTGCGTACCTCGTCGCCCGGCCCCTTGTCCACGGGAAGGGGCTCGCCGGTCATCACGGACTCGTCTACGGCGGTCTGGCCGGCGGTGATGACCCCGTCCACCGGGACCGTCTCCCCCGCCAGCACTCTGAGGCAGTCCCCGACCATGACCTCGCTCGCCTGGACTACGGACTCCTCGCCGTCCCGGACCACCCTGGCGACGGAGGGCGTGAGGCGCACCAGCTTTTCGATGCCCGCGCGGGCCTTGGCGACGGTCCTCTCCTCCAGCCAGCCCCCCAACGTCATGATGAGCGCCACCTCCCCGGCCGCGAACAGTTCGCCTATCACCAGAGAGGCGACGAGGGCGATGGAGACCAGGACGTCCGCTTTCACGTCGAACTCGGTCACCAGACCCTTCGCGGCGCCCCAGACTATGGGGGTTCCGCACAGGATTACGGCCACCCAGGCCGGATCCGCAGGCCAGCCGAAGTCCGTGAAAAAACTCAGCGCCAGGGCGATCATGGACGCTCCCATGAATACGAGGGTCCTTTTCGACTCATCCCTGAAAAGTTCCGGCATGTTTACCTCCGTATATACCTATGGGGGTATAGGTATAAAATACAGCTCGGACTTTTTCCTGTCAAGACCCCATGGAAGTCGCGGCGGAACAATGAGCATAAAAAATGAGCTATAATATTATTCTATTTTTATATTAAAATTATATATATAATAAATGGCTATCGGAGGCAGCAAAAAAAGCCGGAGGGGGAAAATTTCTCAAAACAGCTCAGGAAAACGGCTGAACACTGCAGAAACTTGACGAAGAGGGGGGGAGAGCCGGGAGAGGTTGAAAAGCGGGAAAGCGGGAAAGCGGGAGAAGCGGGAGAAGCGGGGAAACGGAAAGGGCCGCGAAAGCCTCTTGGCGGGCTTTCGCGGCCTTGGCGGGTTTCAGGGAACAACGCGAAGGGGCAACGCCTCGCGGAGGGCGCCGGGCCCAGAGCGCGGGTGGCCGGCCGGGCCCTCGCCGGCCGGGGGAGCGGCGTGTCAGGACAGCCTGGAGAAGTGTTCTATCGCCTTCGCGAAGTCGGCGATGGTCTTGTCCGAGTCCCCGTGCTCTATGCCCTCGCGCACGCAATGGCGCAGATGGCCCTCCAGGATGATCTGCCCGACCTTATGGAGGGCCGACTTGACGGCGTTTATCTGTATGAGGATGTCCTCGCAGGGGACGTCCTCGTCTATCATGTTGCATACGGCGGCCAGCTGGCCCTTGATCTTGTTGAGCCTCCGGTGAAGGTTGTCGGAATCCATGCATTGACGCACAATAATGCCTCCTGGCGCTGCCGCTTCCCTGCACTATATCAAGCTTAGGCCGGCGGGGCAAACGGCCCGCCGGAGGCGAGGCCCCGTCAGGGCCGGGAGCGGGCCGGAGACAGGCGGCCCCCGCCCGCTTCCGGCCCGGCCGAGGCGCGAGGACAACGGTTTTGCGCCTGCCTCTCAAAGAGGCGCCTCCATGCCCTGGCAACGGCTTCCGCGAGGGCCGCTTGGCGCCGGCCGCAGGGCTCCCCGCCGAAAGAGCGGCGGACGGCCCGGCCCTGGCGGGCGCCGCGGCCGGCGCGCCGGCTGCCGGAGCGGAGGGCGGCTTCAGGCGCTGCTTGAGCGGGCAGCCTGCGGGCAAGGAAGCGGCGGGCAAGGGGAAACGGCCGCGGCGGACCGGAAGAGGCCGGATCAGGCGCGGCAGGGGCACGGCGCGCATCGGCGGGGGAATGGCTTGCCGGGCGGCCCTTCCGGTCCTTCGGG
>JAITRL010000101.1 GCA_031288415.1 Deltaproteobacteria bacterium
CCCGCAGGCGTTTTCCGGGGGATTGTTTTTCATTGCCGGGGAACGCGCCCTGGAAGGGTTTTCCCCCTTTACGCGTCTCCGTCCCCGCGCCTGGACTTGCCAGGCAGCGGCGGATATAATCCAGGAAGCCGCCGCACTCCCCTTCCCCGTTCCGGCTCCCTGCCCGTTTGCAGATCCCTCCCCGGTACCGGCTCCCTGCCCTTTTGCAGATCCCTTCCCGGTACCGGATTCTGCCCATTTGCAGATCCCTCCCCGGTACCGGCCTCCTTCACTGTCCCGTTCCCTTTCAGCTTGCGCTTTGCCTGATGAGACCCCTTTTTTAAATCCCCGCCTGCCGTTTGCCCTTCTCCGCCTACCGCCTCCCCTTCCCCGCCTGCCGCTTGCCCTTCCCCGATCCACCGGCCCTCACTGTCCCTGCGGGAGCCTGACCCTGCCCTCCCCGGCCCGCGCGCCGCGCCCGCCTTTGCCGGCTGTCCCCTCCCTCTTCCTTTCTGGGACGCCCTCGCAAGCCCCGAGCCCGAGGCCGTGACAAGGAAACTTTCCCGCAAGGCCGCCTCCCGAAAACCCGGACCGGACTTACGGCCCGGAGAGGAATCCCCAAGCCCCTCCCACAGGAACAGGCATGACTTACCAAGAGCCCGGAAGACTCCCGAGCCGTCCCGGAAGCCGCCTTCGCGCCCAGGGCGGCCTGGGGCACCCTCCCGTCAAGGCTGAAATGATCCTTGCGGCGACGGCCGTCCTCTCACTCCTCGCGGGGCTGGCGGCATCTTGCCCGCCGCCGGCCGGCGCAGTGCCCCTGGAACCTGAGCCATGTCCGCGCATCGAGGCTCTTAGGGCGCGCGGGCCGGCCGGCGCCGCCGTTCCCTGCCGGGCGGGAGCGAAGACACCCCCGGTCTCCGGCTCCGCCGCGAGACCGGCCGCGGATTTCGCGGCGGAGCCGGCCCCAGGAGCGCGCAATGCGCCTCACGAGGCGGCGGGCGCGGCCCCAGGAGCGGGCAAGGCTGAACCTGAGGCGGAGGCTGAACCTGAGGCGGAGCCGGAGGCCTCCGCGGAGGCCCCGGAAGCGCTTAAAGACGCTGAGGCGGCGCCCGGCGAGGCGGTCCCTGCCCCGTCAGGAGCCCCGGCGGCGGCGGACGGGGTCACCCAGGGCGCCCCGCCCGGCTCCCCCGGCCCTCAGGCCGGCCTGGAAGACGACGGGCCTCTCCCGCCTGACGGCGGCTCGGATCTCGCCTACGTCTCGGCCGGCATGGCTGATTCCTTGAGGCGCCGGGCCTTCAGGGGCGATCTGGAGGCGCAGTTCGCGATCGGGCTCCTGGCGGCGGATCCCGCCCTGAACGAAAAGGCCCTCGGAACGCTGATGGCGGATCTCCCCGCCGCCGCGGAGAGGCTCTCGGAAGCGGCCCGCTCAGGGCTCCCCGAGGTCCGGAACGCCCTGGGGCTGTGCCTCGCGGGTGGCCGCGGGCTCAAAATGGACCTGGGCGAGTCGGCCAGGCTGTTCGAGGCGGCCGGGAAGGCGGGCTACGTGCCCGCCGTCGTGAACCTGGCCATCGCCTACGGCTCCGGCGCCGGGGTCGAGGCCGACCCCGGCCGGGCCCTGGAACTCTTCAGCGAGGCGGCCGGCTCAGGGAGCCCGGCAGCCTGGTACAACCTGGGCCTGGCCAGCTACAACGGCTTAGGGACGGCGAAGGACGGGGCCCAGGCCGCCGAGCGCCTGGAAAAGGCGGCCGCCGGCGGCATAGCGGACGCCTACGCGGCCCTGGGCTTCCTGTACATGGAGGGCGCCGCCGGTCTCCCCGCGGACTGCGGGAAAGCCCTGCGGAACTTCGAGCGGGGGGCCTCCCTGGGATCCGGCGACTCCATGTTCGCTCTCGCTACCGTCTACCGTAACGGAGGCTGCTCTGGCGACCCCGACCCGGAAAAGAGCAGGCGCTGGCTCCAGGAGGCGGCGGAGGCCGGGCATCCCGCGGCCAGGGAGATCCTGGACGGCGAAGGAGGCCTGGCGCCGGGCGAGGGCGGGGAAGGGCCCGGCGCGCGCGGCCTGCCCCGGCCGGGCGCGCTCTGCCCGGCCTTCCGCGCCCCGCTGGGGGAGCCTTGCCCGGAGCCGTAAGGGATTAAGGGCCGCGGGGGGCCTTAGGAGGGCGCAGGCGCCCTTGCGGGCTTCTCTCGCCCAGGCCGCGCCGCGCCGCTGTCCTTGCCCCTGGCTTGGTGGGGGCATCGGCCCCTTGACCCGAAAGGCCCGGGGACGCCTTGGAGGCGTCACCGGGCCTTTCGCCGTCGGGATTCGCATGTCGGTCCGCTTGGTTTTCGGGCGCGGACGGCGCCGGAAGCCTCCGTCAGCGGCGCCCTGAAGGCCGCCTGTCGCCCGGCTCCGGCCCTGGCCTGAAATGCCGCTGAAAACGGCGGCGGGATCCGCGCGGCCCCAAGCCGCCGCCGGGGCCGGGGCATGCCGCGCCTGCAACGAAAGCCCTGAGCGCGGAGGATTCCGGGGCGGGCGCCCCGGAGCGGGTCACGCGCACTCGGCCGCCGCCTGCGGGGCCGCCGCGCCCCCCTCAGGGAGAGCGCCCAGGGATGCCGCCTCCGCGCCTGCGGGAGCGCCGGGCGCCGCCCTCTCGGCAAGGCCCGCCGCGCCCGGCTCCCGGGCCCGCAAAAGCTCCCGGCCCCCATCCTCCTCGGGAAGGGGCCTGCGGTACACCTGGGCCTGGATAAGCCGGGGGACGAGCTCGCTGCCGCGGCACAGGGGCAAGCTGTCCGAGGCCTTCCCCGTCTCCGGATCGCGCGCGGCGAATACCGCCACCGCGAAGAACCCGTTCCCGCTCCCGCGCTCGACGCAGGCCTCCCTGATCTGGGCCCAGTTGGCGGGAGGCCGGACCTCCGCCTCAGCGCGGCGGGCGGCCCTCACCATCACCCACTCCGATCCGGTCTCCCCCCTGTACCATACCGAAGGGCTTACGGAAGGGTGCGGGGAAGAGCCCAGGATGGCCCGTCCCCCGAGGCTCCTGATGACGGCCCTGACGGCCGCGTCGTGGAGCTCCCAGTCGGTGTAGGGGATTTTCTCCCGGGTGACGAGGCTCCTGGGGTCCACCGGCTCGCGGGTCCTGGCGTCCACCAGGCCCCAGCCCGGCACCGCGGGGAGCCAGATGCCTCCCGTGTTGCGCATGGGCATGAGCAGCGGCACGCCGGCGCAGGCCTCGGAGATTTCCAGAAGCCCGGCCATGGAGCCGGGCGCCACGAGCCGCCCCTCCGAGTCCTCGAGCCTCACGAAGAAGAGCTGGTTGCCGAGCCTGAAGGAGAAATGCTCGAGAAGCGGGGTGGAAAGCTTTCCCTTGAACCAGGAGAGCTCGCCCTCCCCCAGCCTCTCGATGTAGGAGGCGGCAAGGGTCCACAGGGCCTGGAACTCGCGGCTCACCTGGCCGCACGGGGTCATGTCGAACATATGGCTTATCCGAATGTCGGCGCCCGGGCGGGCGCTCTCCCCGCCGCGGGCGCGCCCGCGGCGGGCTTCAGGGGAACTTGACGGGGAACCTTCCGGAAGGCGGTTCCCTTTTGGAGGCAAACATGATGCAAGAGGCAAGCCAATCCGTGACCAACGTAAGAGACAGAAACCCCGCCGCCCTTCCGGCCGCCGGCGCCGTCAAGGCATCACATGCGGCCCGCCCCGCCGAACGGCGGATCGGCATGGCTGCCCGGATGATCGGGAAAATTCTTTTCCCGGCGTGACCTCCGGCGTAAACGGCCGCAAGAACAGCCTGAGCCGCGGCCGTTGGACCGGCGGACATGCGGATCGGCCTGAACAGGCCGATCAGGCTGACAGGCCCCGGCCGATCGCCATGCGCGCCGCCTCCGTTCCGGGCCTTCCGCGCGCCGGCATGAGGAATTTCCGCGGACCGCTTCATCTTCGCCTGAACTTCCGCCTCACGGGTATCCGCAGGCCGGCTTAAGGAACCGAAGCCCGCCGTCATCAGATCCGCCCGGCGCCGGCATCGGGGACATCCGCGGCCTTCCTAAGCCGCCTCCTGAACTTCGGCTTCATGGCGATCCTCCGGCCGGCTTCGGGGAGCGGCGCCTCCCGCGCCCCTGAACCCCCGCAGGGCCCCGCCGCGCCGGAGGCCTGCCCGGCCCAAGTCCGGCGCAAGTCCGCGGCCGGCGCTCCAGGATGCCTTGACAGAGGGCTTCCGCCAGGAATTTCTTTCCCCTTGGTCAGGGCAACCCGGAGCTTTGGACGAAGCTTTTTCTGGAATTCCTTGGCGCCTGTTTTGCTTTCTACTGCGGCGGCGCGCCCCTTCCCTGATTCAGGGGCCGTCACCGGCGCTTCGGCCGCGCCTGCGGGCGCCTCTCCCGTTGGCTGTCCGCCGCAAGGGCGCAAGAGAAATCTTGCCGGCCGCCGTCCCGGGCCTTCCGCGGATTTTCGCAGGCTCTTTATCGGAATCTTCGGCAGGCTCTTCAACGGAATCTCCATCAGGATCTTCAACAGATCTTCAGCAGATCTTCAGTAGATCTTCAACAGATCTTCAGCAGATCTTCAACAGATCCGCAACAGGTCCGCAACAGGCTCTTCAACAGAATCCCCATCAGGCTCTTCAACAGAATCTCCATCAGGCTCTTCAACAGATCGGCATCAGGATCTTCAACAGGATCTCCATCAGGATCTCCATCAGGATCTTCAACAGGATCTCCATCAGGATCTTCAACAGGATCTTCAACAGGATCTCCATCAGGATCTTCGACAGAATCTCCATCAGGATATTCGACAGAATCTCCATCAGGATCTTCAACAGGATCTTCAACGGAATCTCATCAGGATCTTCAACAGATCCGCAACAGGATCTTCAACGGAATCTCATCAGGATCTTCAACAGATCCGCAACAGGATCTTCAACAGAATCTCATCAGGATCTTCAACAGATCCGCAACAGGTCCGCATCAGCGTTTTCCGCCGCGATCCCGCGCGGCTCTTCCCCTCTGTCTTACCCGGGCTCCCCG
>JAITRL010000109.1 GCA_031288415.1 Deltaproteobacteria bacterium
AGGCGAAACAGGGTTTTAGGTCAGCCCATGACCCGGCTCAGCCCCGCCGGCGCCTCCGGACCGATCCGGAGGGGCCGGCGGGGTCTTCGATTCCTCTGAGAGGTACGGCGAAGGGTGTAGCGGCGGGGCAAGGGGACAGCGCCGCGCCCCTCCGCCGAGCGGCGCCCGCCTCCGGGCTCAGGCTGCCGCCGGTCCCAGGGCCGCGGAAACTCCGGCCCGGCCCCGGCGGGGAGCTTTTAGGGAGGCGAGCCTTGGAAGCGCGCCTCAGGCGAGATTCCGCATAAGCCTTTTCACCGGCGAGCCGCTTGCGGTCCGGCGGGGTTAACGCCGCGCCGCGGGTCCTGGCGAAGGCCTGGACGGGTCCTTGCCCAGGCCGCGCGTTGAAGGCCGCCGCCCGGGACAGGCACGGGCACGGGCCGAGAAGGCCAGGCCGCCTTAAGGACCGGGTTCCGGGCGGAAGGCAGGCCGCGCGCCCTGACGGCGAGCCTGAAAGTCTTCGCCGGGAGCCTCTTCGGCTCCGGAAGGCGCCGGCCGCGCAGGGGTTACCGCAGGGGGGCAGGTGAAAAGGCCAATAGCTTCTTGACAGGGCAGGGCATAAGTGCAAATGTGTCCGCGCGGCCCTGCGGAACCCTGCAAGGCATCGGCGGTGTCCGGCGTCTGAGGGGCCGCGGCCGTAGCTTCAGCCGCTGACGCCGCCATCGACTCAGCCGTTGCCTGCGGCCAGGCATCGGCCCTTGCCTTATCCACTGCCTCAGTCTTCTGCTCGGCATCAGCCGCTGCCTACGCCTGAGCCTTCGCCCGCCCGGTCTCCCGCGGACTTCCCCGCATGCGGAAGGGGCGTGAGCCCGCCCCCAGCTTTCGCTTCCTTGTCAAGTCTCCCAGGCTTCGGGCCACTGGCCCCGGAAGCGGTTTCGGGCCTCAGGCGGGATAATATTCAAAGGCCGCCGGCGGATGCCGGCCGGAAGAGATCACCGAATGCAAATTTTCGACGACAGGCGCAAGACCGTTTTGCAAATGCTCGGCGGCCTCGCCAGAGAAGCCGATCCTCTCCCCGCCGTGCTGGGCATCTCCACTCAAGGCCTCTTCGAGCCCGAACCGGACTCCGGGGACATCGGAGCCTGGGCCAGCCGTTCCGCCGGCATCATTAAGGATGCCGGCGAGGGGATGCTGCAGGAAGCGGCGGAGTGGGCGGCCGCCGCGGAGGATGCAGGCCCGCAGCCGGACATAAGCGACGCCCGCCATGCCAGCGGGGCGGCTCGTCACGGGGGGGATTTCGCGCTGCGCCGCCTTCTGGAGGCGCTCAGAAGGTTCCCGGAGGTCAGCCCAGAGGGTTCCTCCGGCCCCGCCGAATCCCGCGCCGCTTCCCCGGCGGCGGTCGAACTCATGAGCGCGGTGGCCGAATGCCTCCGCTGCCTGAAGGACCCCGAGAGCGCCATATTGCTCCATGTAATCGCGCACTCCGAACGGAAGCGCGCCCTGGGCCCCTCGCACCCCTGCGTGGCGGAGTCCCTGACCGGACTTGCGGACTCCATATGCGACATGGGCAAGTACCAGTCGGCCTTTCCGGCGCGCGAGGAGGCGCTCGCCGTACGGAAAAAGGCCTTCGGGGCGGGGCATCCGAGCTCCCTGGCCGCCCTTCATGACCTGGCGGAAACCCATGTCCAGGTCGAAGATTTCGGCCGCGCGCGGGACCTTCTCAGGCGGGCGGTTTCCGGGCGCAGGAATTCCCTCGGGCCGGGGCACCCTGATACGGCCGCGTCAGTCGCCATCCTGGCCTTATGCGAGATGGAGTGCAAATCGGCAGGACAGGCCCTCGCTCACCTGAAGCAGGGGCTCTCCGACGCCAGGCAGGCCCTGGGGCCCGGCCATCCCTCCGTCCGCAAGTCGGCGGCCATGCTGGCCAGTCTTTACTGGAAGCACAACGATGACAAAAGCGTCTATGAACTGAGGCTTGCCATGCTCGCGGAGAGGCGGGAGCGGCTGCTTTCCCGCGGCCGGCCGTCCCCTCTGGCCGCCGCCTTGGCCGAGCCGTGCGGCGACGACGAGTTTAGCGCCCTCTCCGGCGGGGACCAGGCGGCCCGGGCCCGTCTCCTGGGCGACAGTCCCCAGGCGGCTTTCGCTGACGTCTTCAGGTCGGTCGCCCTTGCCATCGAGACCTGCGCGTTCGAGTCAGTCATGGAGTCCGGGCAGTTCCCGTTTGCCGCCAGGCGCCCCGCCCGGCAGTCGGCCCTGACGGAGGCAGGCGGAAAGCCAGGCTACAGCGACGGCCCTGAGAGGGACTTCAGGTGCGGCGAGGCCTTGCTCGGCCTGGGGGCGAACTCGATCGCCATGCATTACCACGGGGAGGCCCTCAAAGCACGCGCGAAGGCCTTTGGGATGGCGCATCCGGACACCGTCTTCTCGCTCCTTGCCATGGCCGAGGCGAGCCTGGCCGCCTGCGATCCCAGCTACTCCCGCACTTTCGCCGGGAACGCCTGGGAGGCGCTCTTGAAGATCGGCAAGCCGCAGCGGACGGACCCCGAGACGGAACTGGCGGCCCTGGAAAGGCTCGCCGCGGTCCAGATGGCCGCGGCTGATCTCGCGGGGCACGCCGCGGTCCTGGAGCGGATCGTGGCCCTGCTGGATAAAAAGCTCGGGCGGGGCCACCCGCGTTCCCTGCGGCACGCGACAGCCCTGTCGGTGCTCCACGCCTTGAACGGCGATGCCGCCAAGGCCCGCAAGTACCGCAAGCTGTCGCTGGAGGCCCAACGGCGCCTGCGCGGCGGCGGAGGAAAGCCTTAGGCCGGCTGATTCCGGCATTTTCCCCAAAGCGCCAGGGTTTCGGCAGCGAGGGAAAGCGTACCCGCGCGAGGATTCGTCAGCGGCCGGCCCCGGCTTGACCCGGGCCGGCCGGAGAGGCCGGGCCCGCCTGCACGGCTCCGGAAGGTTCGGGACCGGCCCGGCGCCCCGTCTGCTCCTCAGGCCGGCAATGCCCTGGAGGGTCGGGCGGGAACCCGCATAAAATTTTCGTAACCGTTCAGGGCTTTCGGCTGGTCAGCCCGGAATCATGATTGCAGGCCTGAAACAGTAAAATTCGAAACACGCATGTTTTCCTTGCGTCAATGGGAACTATGCGCTACACTCCCTGACATCCGTCAAGCCTGTCACGGGAGCCGCCCGCGGCCGCGCCTCCTCCGGCGGGCCCGCGGCTTTCCGCGGCGGCCCGGCCTGCGGCCCGCTCGCTTCTGGGAGCTTAAGGCGCCAACCGGACTGCAGGGCACACCCTGTTTCCGGCCGCGGCCGGGCGGCGCCGCTCCCGCCGACGTGCCGATCTCCCGCGGACCGCCCCGTTTCCCGACAGCGCCTGCGGCGGCCCCCCGCTTCCGCTCCTTCAACTCCCCGCAGTTCCGTCCCGGAACCGCTTCCGGGACATGACAGGGGCCATTTAAAAGGCCGCCGGCGGCCGGCGGCCGGCGGAACAGCCTGCCGCGGCCGGCCAGCGAGTACCCAAATGCGGATTTTAGACGACAGGCGCAGGGCCGTTTTAGAAATGCTGGCCGGCCTCACCGATTGCTTTCAGGGTTCCCCCGTCTACCTGTCCGATCAGTTCACAGGCTTCTCACCGCTCGAAAAGGGCTCCGGCGGGAAGGTCAACGCCTGGGCCGGCCGTTTCGCCTCCGGCATGGAGTCCGGCGCCGTTGAACTGTTGCGGGAAGCGGCGGGGTGGGCGGCCGCCGCGGCGGGTGAAGACCCGTTCCCGGACATAAGCGACGCCCGCCATGCCAGCGGGATTGCGCGCCATAGCCTGTGCTTCATGCTGCGCCGCCTTTTGGAGGCCCTCAGGAGGGTCTCCGAGACCGGCCCTGAGGTTTCCTCAGGCCACTCCGGTTCCTCCGGCAAGGCCTCCTCCGCCGCGACCGAGCTCATGAGCGCGGTCGCCGAATGCTTCCGCGCCCTGGCGACCCCGCGGCTCGCCCAGTATTTCCATGCCAGGGCGGGGGCCGAACGGGCGCATGCCCTGGGCTCCTCCCACCACAGCGTGGCCGAGTCCATGACCGGCCTCGCGGACTCCATGTGCTTCATGCGCATGTTCGATAAGGCCTTCCCGTTCCGCGAGGAGGCGCTCGCCATCCGCACGAAGGCCTTCGGGGTTGGGCATCCGCGCTCCCTCGCCTCCTTGCATGAACTGGCGGGCGCCCATGCCCAGGCCGGGGATTTCGGCCGGGCGCGGGACCTTTTCAGGCGGGCGGTTTCCGGCCGCAGGAAAGCCCTCGGGCCGGGGCACCCTGACACCGCCGAGTCCGTCATCTCCCTGGCCCTCTGCCACATGAAACTCCGGAAGATCGGACTGGCCCGCGAGGTCATGGAGAGCGGGTTCTCCGACGCCCGGCAGGCCCTGGGGCCCGGCCATCCCGCCGTCATCAGGGCCGCGGCCATGCAGGCCACCCTCTTGTTCCAGCAGTGCGACTACGATGGGGCCATGGAAATGAGGAGCGCGCTGCTCAATGAAAGGTGGGAGCGGCTGCAGCCCCTCGGCCGGTTGACCTCCCTGGCCTCCGCCATGTCCGAGCCTCCCGGCGAGGACGAGTTCCGCGCCCTTGTCGGGGGGGAGACGGCGGCCCTGGCGCGGCTCCTGGGCGACAGTCCCCAGGCGGCCTTCACGGAACTCTTCAGGGCGGCGGCCCTTGCCGTCGAGACCGCCGAGTTCAAGCGGGCCGGCAAGACCATCGCCGAACTGGTTGCTTTAAGGCCTGCAAAGGGCGGCTTGCGCTTTAGCGCCGACCCGGAGGCGGCCTGCGCGTTAGGGGCCGCCATGTGCGGCATGGGGGCGGCCCTGCTCGCGGTGAACGCTTACAAGAAGGCCGCCAATGCCTACTCGGAGGCGTTAGGGATGGCGCATCCGGACACCGTTTCCTCTGCCCTCGGCCTGGCCTCGGCGTGCGTCATCGGCTGCGAGCTGTCAGAGGCCGACAGGTTCGCCGAGCACGCCTGGCAGACCCTCAAGAAGCGCAGGAAGCCGCAGTGGGCCGACCCCGAGCGGGAAATGGAGGCGCTGGAAAAGATCGCCGCGATCAGGCTGGCCTCGGGGGAACTCGCGGGACACGTGGCGGCCCTGGAGCGGCTCGTGACCCTGGCGGTCAGAGCCTACGGGCGGGGCCACCCGCGTTCCCTGCGGCACGCGACGGCCCTGTCGGTCCTTCACGCCCTGAACGGCGACGCGGCCAAGGCCGAGAGGTACCGCAAGCTGTCCCTGGCGGGCGCGCGGAACCGGCGCGGCGGCGGAAGAAAGCCTTAGGGCCGCGGCGGGCCGGCAAAGGGCCAAAGCGCCGTCGGCCGCGGGAAAACGGCCGGCCTGGCGGCCCTGCGGCCTGGATGGCGCGCGTGTCGAGGACTCGCCGCCGCCTGAGGGCTCCGGACGTGCCGGGCGGGGAAGCCCTGGCAGCCTTTTCGGGCCGCCGGCTGACCGGAGGGCTCAAGCCCTCCTTGGCGCGAAGGCGGCTCCGGATACTCGGACCTTGGGAGCTCCGGCGCCGCCGCGGCAGGCGGCTCCCCGGCGAAACGGCGGCCTGCCTCAGGCCTGGATGCCTGGGGCCTGCCGGGGCAAGGGAGCCGGGAGGCCGGCGCCGCGCCGATGAACCGTCGGCCGCCGGTGACCTGCCGCCGGCCGCGGAACCTGAAAATCTCCCTGCGGAACCGGGGCTGACCCGCAAAGAGACCCGCCGGCCGCGGAGACCGCAAATCTCCCTGCGGAACCGAGGCCGCCCGGGCAGCGGGCCCTTCCCCCCGCCCAGGCGGCGCCGCGAACCGCGGCGGCTTGCCGGGCATAAGGCCAAAGCCTGCGCGCGGCCAGCGGTTTCTTGACAGGGTGGCGTTTACGTGCAAATGTGTTTGCGCCCCGCCGCAGGGCCCGTCAACGCGCCGGCGCTGCCCGGCGTCTCCGGGCCGCCGCCGTGGCTTCCGCCCTGTCTCGGCCGCTGTCTTCACCTCGGCCGCAACTTCCGACTCGGCAACGGCAGCGGCCTTCGCCGGCGCCCGGGCCCGCCCGGTTTCCCGCGGACCTCCACGCATGCGGATGGCACATGATCCCGTCCCCCGCTTCCTCTTCCTAGTCAAGCCTCCAAGGGTCCCTGCCCCGGAAGCGGTTTCCGGCCGCGGTCGGGGCCAAAGTCAAAGGCCGTTTGCCGGCGCCGAATCGCCGGCCGCGGCCGGAGGAACCGGCGGGGCCGGCCGGAAGGGCTCACGAATGCAGATTTTCGACGACAGGCGCGAGACCGTGCTGCAAACCCTCCGCAGCCTCGCCGATGACATTTATTCCCCCCCCCATCTCCCTGGCCACGCCATCGAAAGGATTCTCGCCGCCCGGACCGGGCTCCCGCGGTGACATCGGCGCCTGGGCCGTCCGTTCCGTCGGCCGCCTGGAGGGCGCCGGCGAGGAACTGCTGCGGGAGGCAGCGGAGTGGGCGATCGCCGCGACGGGTGAAGACCCGCCGCCGGACTTAAGCGACCCCCGCCACTGCACCGGGGAGGCCCGCCATGGCGTGGCCTTCGCGCTGCGCCGCCTTCTGGAGGCCCTCAGAAGCTTCCAGGGGGCCAAGCCCGCCGCTTCCTCCGGGCCTTCCGATTCCCCCGGCGGCGCCTACCTGGCCGCGATCGGCCTCATGAGCGCGGCGGCAGAATGCCTCCGCGCCCTGAAGGACCCCAATAAGGCCCTGTCTCTCAATGCCAGGGCGGCCGCCGAACGGGGGCTTGCCCTGGGCAGCAGCCACCCCTTGGCGTTGGAGTCCATGACCGGCATCGCGGACTCCATGTGCGACATGGGCTTGCTCAAGACGACCGTGTCGTTGCCCGCCCGGGTGTTCGCCATGCGCAGGAAAGCCTTGGGGGGCGACCATCCGTGCTCGCTCGCCTCCCTTCATGACACGGCTTATTGCCACGCCCATGCCGGGGATTTCGGCCGGGCGCTGCACCATTTCAGGCGCGCGGCTGCCGGGCGCAGGAATTCCCTCGGGCCGGGGCACCCGGATACGGTCGCGTCCGTCGCCGCCTTGGCCTTCTGCGCCATGAAGATTAACTCGGTCGGACGTGCCCGCGCGCTCCTGGAGCAGGAGCTCTCCGATGCCAGGCAGGCCCTGGGGCCTTGCCATGCCTCCGTCCTTAAGGCAACGACCGTGCTGGCCTGGCTTTTCCGGGAGCAGAACGACGTCAAAAGCGCCTTGGACCTGAAGTCCGCGATGCTCGAGGAGAGGCGGAAGCAGCTGTTTCCCGGCGGGCGGCCGTCCCCTCTGGCCGCCGCCCTGGCCGAGCCGTGCGGCGACGACGAGTTTCGCGCCCTCTCCGGCAAGGACACGGCGGCCCGCGCGCGGCTCCTGGGCGACAGTCCGGCGGCGGCCTTC
>JAITRL010000111.1 GCA_031288415.1 Deltaproteobacteria bacterium
AAGGCTCCGGGACATGCGGCGCGGGGGGGAGCCGAAAGGCTCCGGGACATGCGGCGCGGGGGGGAGCCGAAAGGCTCCGGGACATGCGGCGCGGGGGGGAGCCGAAAGGCTCCGGGACATGCGGCGCAGGGGAGAAGCCGACGGGCTCCGGGGAAAAGACTTGAGCGAAGCCTAAGGCTCCTGCAAGGGCGGCTGGCCCGCCAAGGATAAGGTCAGGGACTGGCAGGGCGGCCTGGAGGCCGCAGGTCGGCGCCGGGACGGGACTGGAGGCTTCCCTTCGGCTAGGCAGTGGAGCCAGAGGCCACTTCTGGCTTATCGGCACGGGCAGGCCGAAGATTAGGCCGCCGAGCGCGGAAAGTACAGGAACGGCCCTGAGGCCTTGAGGTTGCCGGAGGCGGCAGGCTTCCCTGGCCGGGGCTCTCTGGCTCAGCCGCCCAGGCGCGCGGGGATTGTTAAGCGAGTTTAGGGAAAAAGCTTGCCTGTCGCAAAATAATATCAGGCGCGGCTTTAGTCAAGGGGCTTGCCGGAAAATGCCCGGGGAGCCGGCCGGGGGCCATGAACTGACAGGGGGGAACTCCTCCGGAAGGAGGCCCTAAGGCAGGCGGGGCCGGTCCCCGCAAAGGCAACGCCTGCCTTCGGGCCCTCTCAAACCGGCCTGGGCGTGGACGGCCCTCCTCCGGGCCCTGTTTCGCTCAGGCCCCTGATCTCGGCCTGCAGGGCAATCCGTTCGGCCCTGAACCTGCCGGAGGCCTCGACGTCGCCTTTGGAAAGCGCCTCGTCGAGCAGGGAGAGGGTCTCCCTGAGGCGGGCCTTCTTGGCTTCCAGGAGCACACGGTATACGTACTCGCGGGCGCTGCCCCAGGCGGTCTCCGGGTCCTGCCTGCGGCCCGTGACGGCCGCCCGGGCAGCCAGTTCCCCGGCCCGCCCCTCGCGCCACCTCTGGGAAAGCCGCTGGACAGAGATCGACCCGACCGCCTTGAGCTGGGCCATGAGTTCAGAGGTCAAGGCTTCAGCCTCGCCCCCGCCCTCCCGCCAGACGTCCTGAAGGCTTTCCAGGAGCGGGGCGGTCTCCGGATGACAAAGGACGTGCTCAAGCAGAAGGCTCCAGGAGGCATCCAGGGAATCCCTCCTTGACTCCCCCCCGCAAGCCTCTTCCCCTCCCCTGAAGCGGCGGGGAACCTCCTTCAGGACTGGGCCTCCCGCAGCGGGCTCCTCCTGGCGGCCCCCTTCCCGCTTGGGGACGGGCAGGGACTCGGGATCTATGCCCATCGCCCCGGCCAGGCGGTTGCGGAGCAGCTGGGCCATGGCGGGATCCTTAACTTCCCTGAGGATATCCCGGATGTCTTCCAAGGCCTCGGCCTGGCCGGCGAAACTGTCGCCGCGGTCGGCCAGGAGTCTGCCCGCCGTGTAGTCGAAGGCGGAGGGGGAGCGCTCGGCCAGCTCCATCAGGGCCTCTGGCCCGTACTTGCGCAGGAAAGTGTCGGGATCCTCGTCCAGGGGCAAAATCGCCGCCCGGCCCTCCAGGCGTGCGTTGAGGAGCTTGGGCAGGGCCCTCTTGGCCGCATCCCGACCGGCCCTGTCGCCGTCGAACATGAGGATGACCTCCGCGCCCTTGCCGCGGAGCATGTCCGCCTGAGTCTGGGTGAGGGCGGTGCCCATGGCGGCGACCGCGTACCGGATGCCCGCCGAGTGGAGGGCGATGAGGTCGAAGTAGCCCTCGACTATGAAAACGCAGCCCGCCGCCTCCAGGTAAGGCGCGGCCTGCGGGAAGCCGTAAAGGAGCCGGCCCTTGGAGTAGATGGGGGTGGCGGGGGAGTTCACGTATTTGGGGGGCTCCCGGCCGCCTTCGCCGTCGGCGGCCTGAGGCGGGGCCGCCCCGGAAAGACCGAGGACCCTTCCAGCGAAGGCCACCGCGCGCCCGTCGCGTTCATGCACCGGGATCATGAGCCGGTCCCGGAAAAGGTCGTAGACGCCGCCGGTCGGCCTTTGCTTGACCAGCCCGGCCTCCAGGAGGAGCTCCTCGTCCCAGCCCTCGCCGGAGAGGGCCTTGGCGAGCCCGTCCCAGTCCGGGGGGCTGTAGCCCAGCCTGAAGGAGCGGATTACGCGGTCGCTCACGCCGCGGCCGCGCAGGTAGTTGCGGACAGGAAGGCCAGGGCTGTCCCAGAGAAGGGACTCGAAATATTCCGAGGCCCTCTCCGTGACCTCGTAGAGCCTGGCGCGCCTCTCCCGGCTTAAGTCAACGGAGTCCCCTGGCCCTTCCTCTGGAAGCTCCACCCCTCCACGGCGGGCGAGCTCCCTGACTGCATCAGGGAACGCGAGCCCCTCCGCGAGCTGCAGGTAACGGAAGACATCGCCTGCTGCATGGCAGCCGAAACAGTAGAAGAAACCCTTCTCCGGGCTCACCGTGAAGGAGGGCGTCTTCTCCTTGTGGAAGGGGCACAGCCCCGAGTAATTGTCCTGGCCGGTCCTGCGAAGCTCCACGCGCTCCCTGACCAGGGCCAGGAAATCGGTCGCTTCCCTCACCCGCGCTATGGTCTGTTGGGAGAAGCGAAGCAACTGGTCGGCCCGTACACGGTGAGGGCACGGGTCACCCCCGCGCCAGTCCACGAAACAGCGGAAGGCGAGACGGAAGCCGTGCCTCAGGTCTTGTGGAAGCCTGTCGGCCTGGATCTTGGCGAAGCCGCAAGGCCTCAAGGCTTTGGAAACGCGCCTCCCGCCCGGTCCGCAGGGGGGGGCCGAAAGGCGGCTAAGGCTGGGGCTGAAAAAGGGGGAGGCGCCTACGGCCGCCGCAAAGCTGAAAAGGCGGGGCTAAGCCAAAAAAGGCCGTGCGGGAGGGAGACGAGCCGCAAAGCCGCGACCGGTGGTACACAGGCGACCTGACCGGCCGGGGAGGCCCCTGGCCGCGAACATATTAAAATAATAATAAGACAATAAAGTGGAATTGCAAGCCCCTTTCAAGATTTTTTTTACGCCGCCCGATACTAAAATAAGGGAGGGCGCCCTCTTCCGCGAAAGAGCCCCGAACGCCGCGGCCCAAATGCAAAGTCTTTGCCCTGGCTTGCCTGCCTTGCGGGTCAGGCATGGCTTGACTTGACTATGCCTGGCCGACCCTGACCGGCCTTGCTCAGCCTGACCGGCCTTGCGGCGTCTGCGGGCCTTTCCCGGTCCTGCGGGGCGCCGCTCTCGCCCCGCAGGGTTCTCAGGCCGAAGCCCAGCGGGGATCTCAGGCCGAAGCTCCTCTAGGGTTCTCAGGCGAGATCCCGCCGGATCGGTTCGCTGCCTTGAAGGCTTCAACGGCGAGCTCGCGGCGCCCTTGCGGAACGCTTATGCGCAATCCTCTCTCACAATGGCCCCGAACGGAAGTTCCGCCTCAGGGATTGAGGCGCTAAGCCCCGCCCCGGCTCTCCCGAACTCGGAATACTTAATCCGTGAGGCCGGGGGCCCCTCCCTCCCTTGAGGCCGGGCCCCGTCCCCCCCTCATGAACGCGAAGGCGGAAGCGCCGCCCTCCCCAAGCCAGGCGAGAGGCCGGACAGGAGCGACATGCGAACGAAGGAAGGAATGCCGTACATCGGGCACGCCCGGGTTTTTCCGGGGCCGCCGGCGCCTCCGGCCGCCCCCGCGCCGCCGGCCCTCAGGCGCCTGCGGCCGCCAGACGCCTGAGGGGACCGATAAGCCCAGGGGCCTCGCTGGCTCTGGCGGCCCTGGGGCTCCTGGGCGCGGCCCTGGGGATGCTGCTCTTCGCCCCGCGGCTTCCGGCCATGACCAACCACCACGACTACTTCCCTTACGGCTGGTACAAGCCAGTCCTCTACGGGTCCCTGAGGGTCAAGGACGAGATGATCGACTTCGACCCCGCGGTGGAGGGGGAGGAGACCAGGCGGGAGGAGTTCATACTGCCCAACGAGGGCGGGCGGGTCTACCGCCTGAGCCATAACGGCAGGGTCTTCTGCTACGTGGCGGACCACGACCTGGCCGACCCCTGGGACTTCCAAATCGTCGACTACGACGGATCGGGGGCCTTCGAGTACAAGGAGCCGCCCTTTTCCGAGATGCCCCTGCCGCTGTGGACCTTCATCAACTACCCGTTCCGCTACGTCAACGCCCGGCGCTTCACTGACCTGACGGACAAACGCGATCCCTCGGTCGAGGACATGATCCGGGCGCTGGCGGGCGGCCCGCGCCGAAAACTGAGCCCGGCCGAGCGCGCCGCCCTCGCCATCGCCAACGGGGGCAACCAGCCCGAGGACCTGGACGACGCCCCCAGGCTGGCCCTCAACATACTCTTCGACTTCGACAAGGACACGCTCACCCCTGACGACGTGCGGGTCCTCCACACCTTAGGCAAGGCCATGACCTCCCCCGAACTGGCGGGCCGCTCCTTCAAGCTGGAGGGCCACACCGATGCCAAGGGCACGCACGAGTACAACATGGGGCTTTCCCAGAGGAGGGCCGACCGGGTCCAGGCCTTCCTCATGGAGAACTACGGCATCGGCTCCTGGCAGCTCGTCACCGAGGCCTACGGCAAGACCCGCCCGCTTCCCAATCTGGACCCTACGAACGGCCGGAATCGCCGGGTCGAGATCGTGAACGTCGGCCGCGGCTACATGACTGACCAGGGCGCCTACTCCGCAGGTCTCCATCAGTGGGGTTCCGGGGGGCCCCAGGCCGCCGGCGCCGACGGCTCGCCCTCCGGCGGCCCCATTTTCCAGCCGCCCACAGTCCCTCCCGACGGAAGCGCCGGCCCTCCCGGCGGGGGAGGGGCACAGTCTTCCGCACAGGGCGGCTCCCAGGGAGTTATCCCCCCCTACCGTGCGCCTTACCGCAGGCCGGCGGCCGCGCAGCCGCCAGTTCTTCCTGCGGCGGCTCCCGCGCAGGCGCCCCCCGCCCAAGCCTCTCCCGCGGCCGCGCCCCCCTCCGCCGAAGCCCCTCAGGCCGCGCCTCCCGCCGCCGAAGCCTCTCAGGCCGCGCCTCCCGCCGCCGAGGCCCCTCAGGCCGCGCCTCCCGCCGGAACGCCTGGAGCCCCCCCGGCCGCCCCTGCTCAGGGCGATCAGAATCCATCCGGCAACCCGTAAGGCTCCGACGCTAGACGCGTGGCCCCCCGCCGGAACCGGGGAAGGCCGCTGGGCGCCGTGGAAACCTGGACAGGCTAGGCCAAGGCAGGCATGCCCAAGGTGCGCCGATGCACCTTAGACTGTTCCCTCCCTCAGTTCCTAGCGGGCTCAGGCCTTAGGCCGCAGGCAGGCCTCAGGCCGCAGGATGGCCTCAGGCCGCTGCTGAAATCAGGCCGAATAACCGTCCCTGAATCCCCTGTTCCCGCCTGGTTCCCGGATTAGCGAACTCACGGTAACTCGAAAAAAACACTTGACAAAATTAACGAACGGGATATCATGACCTTTATGCCCGCCTCTCGAGGCGGGACCGCCCCGGAGCCCGGGGCACAGGAGTCCGAAAAGATGACCGGCCGGCGCGTCCATTCTTCAGCCATTTGCGCGGGAAACCCCTCCGGGTGCCGCCTGCGCTCCTGTGCGCCCGCCTTCCCCGCCCCCGCCAGAAAAGCCTTCTCCGGCTTCTTCGGCGGGTTTTTTTATTTTATCGGCTTTTGGGGCTTTTACGCCTTCGGGAGGCTCCGCGTGACGGCATAGCGCTGAAGAGACAGAATCTCTAGGGCCGCCGGCGGAGCTGAAAACCGCCGGCGGCCCTTTTTTTTCTCTGCCGTCCGCGCGGCCGTTCCCGTGCCTTCCGGGACCGGACTTCCAGGTTCCTGATTACGTTCGTTCCGGTCCGGTTCCGGTTCCGGTTCCGGTCCGATTCCGGTTCTTCCGGTTCGGCTACGTATTTTTCCGGATTCCAGCCTTCTCAGTTCCTGATTCCGGCCTTCCGGCCTCGCTTGATTCCGCCCTGACCCTTTTTAATCATAAGCCCGGCCTTGAGCCGGGACCGGACACCCAAGCCGCCCCCCCGCCTTACCGGGCCGCACGGCCCCTAAGAGGCGGGTGGCCCCTGACGAGGAAGGACCTCCCATGACCGCAACCGCGCAGCCGGCCGCCCCCGCGCCGGCCAAGAAACTCCCGCCCTACAAGCTCACCAGCCGCATCACCCACCCCGAGGACTCGCTCATCAGGATCGGCGAGTACGTCATCGGAGGCCCGGAATTCATCGTCATGGCAGGCCCCTGCTCGGTCGAGCACGACCCGCAGATGCTGGGGACCGCCTGGGACGTCAAGGTCTCCGGAGCCCACATCATCCGCGGCGGGGCCTTCAAGCCCAGGAGCTCGCCTTACAGCTTCCAGGGTCTGGCCGAGGAAGGCCTGAAGATGCTCTCCAAGGCCCGCGAGCTCACGGGGCTCGCCATCGTGACCGAGGTCATGGATTCCACTGACATAGACCTCGTGGAGTCCTACGCGGACATCCTCCAGGTGGGGGCCCGCAACTCCCAGAACTTCTCGCTCCTCAAGAGGCTGGCCAAGGCCAGGAAGCCGGTGCTGCTCAAGCGCGGCCTCATGAACACCGTCGAGGAGTTCCTGTGCTCCGCCGAGTACCTGCTCGCGGGCGGCAACGAGCGCGTGATCCTCTGCGAGCGCGGCATCCGCACCTTCGAGACCGCCACCCGCAACACCCTCGACCTGTCGGCGGTCCTGGCCATCAAGGAAAGAAGCCACCTGCCGGTGATCGTCGACCCCAGCCACGCCTCGGGCCGGGCGCATTACGTGGCCCCGCTGTCCCGGGCCGCCCTGGCCGTGGGAGCGGACGGGCTGATGATCGAGGTCCACTGCTCCCCCGAGACGGCCCTGTGCGACGGCGAGGAGTCCCTCACCCCCCAGGATTTCCGGGAGCTTATGGTGACCCTCCAGGCCCTGGCCCCGCACTTCGGGAGAAAGATCTCCACCCTTTCCGCGCCCGCCGAGGCCGGCGCCGCTGCCAAAGAGTGAGGTGCACGCCATGGCGGAAGACAGCAGGAAGAAGGCGCAGGAGACGCTGGCCCCCCTCCGCGCCCAGATTGACGACCTGGACGACCGTATCCTGGAGCTGATCCAGAAGAGGGCCCTCACGGCCATCGAACTCGGGAAGCTCAAGAAGAAGATCTCGCTGCCCATCATGGACCTGAGCCGGGAAAAGCAGGTGCTCGCGCGCTTCACCGACAAGGTAAGGCCCGGCGAGGGCCTCTCCCTGGACGCCGTGGTGTCGGTGTACACCGAGATCATCAAGGCCTGCCGCGCGGCCCAGGCCCCCACCAAGGTGGCCTTCCTGGGGCCGGCGGGGACCTTCAGCCACGCGGCCGCCCTGCAGCAGTTCGGGAGGCTGGCGCACTTCATCCCCTGCGACGACCTCGCCCAGGTCTTCCATACCGCCGGGGCCGGCGACGCGGAGTTCGCCCTGGTGCCCTTCGAGAACACCACCGAAGGCATCGTGGGGCAGACCCTGGACCTCATGACCCAGACGGACCTGCGGGTCCAGGCCATGCTGATCCTCAAGGTCAACCTCACCCTCATGAGCGCCCACGGGGATCTCGCCGCGATCAAGGCCGTCAGCTCGCACCCCCAGGCCCTGGCCCAGTGCCGCAACTGGCTCGCCCTGAACATGCCCGGCGTGGAGCTCCGGCCCGCGGTCTCCACGGCGGCCGGGGCCACCATGGCCCTGGCGGATGACTCGGTCGCGGTCATCGGGCACCCTGCCCTCGCGACCTTCTACAACCTGACGGTGATGAGCGGGGACATCCAGGACATCCAGCACAACCAGACCTGCTTCTTCATCATGAGCCGCGACGACTCCCCGGAGACGGGCAACGACCGCACCCTGGTGTGGTTCTCCGCGCCCCACAACTCCGGGAGCCTGTACAAGTGCCTCCAGCCCCTCGCCAACTCCGGCGTGAACCTCACCCGCCTCCACTCGCGCCCCAACCCGGCGACCCCCTGGGAATACCTCTTCTTCCTGGAGCTGGAGGGGCACTTCCAGGACGAGAAAGTCAAAGAGGGCCTCTCCGCCCTGAAAACCGAGACGGACAAGTGCCACGTGCTGGGATCCTACGAGGCCCCGACCGAGGAGCGGAGCCTCAAGGCGCCCCCCGCCGGCCTCGGCGCGAACCCCATGTGAGGCCAGTGACCGAGCCTCCCCGCGCGTTCGTTCCATGCCGCCGCGCGCGTTCATGCCGCGCCTGAGGCCGCAGGCGGCCCCGCGTGACCGCCCCCGCGCAGAAGTCCTTCAGGGAAGCGCCGCGAAGGCCCCCGCCCCCTTAAGTGGGGCGGGGGCCTTCGCGCTTCCCGGCCGCAAGGCTTGCGAGGGCTCGCCTCGGCTGTACCGGGCAGATCCGGCAAGCGGCTGCCGCCGCTTGCGCGCCGCAGAAGGCCGCACGGATCGGGCATGGGGCAGGCTCGCCACCTCCCACGCCGCCGCACGCGCCGTTCGGCTGGCGGCGGTCCGGCGGTCCGGAGGTCCGGCGGTCCGGCGGTCCGGCGGTCCGGCGGGCCCGTACCGACCGATTTCGGCTTTCCGCCGTTTCGGGCGTTCCGTTTTCCGAGTCCCGTCTCCCGAAGTTTCCGTGCTCCGCGCTTCACTGGCGCTTTCGGAATCCGGGCACCCCCTCTCCGGGACAGCCGGCTTTCGAGGTTTTCCGTTCCCTGAGCATGGATGTCCCATTTCGGCTTTTCTCGCGGATGCCTGGCCAGGGGGCGCCGGCGGGGCTGAGTGGACAATCTTCGGAACGCCCCGCAGACGAGGCTGACGAGGCGCCTCGACAACTGGTCCCGCAACCGTCGCGCAAGGGCCCCTGCCGCAGGCGGCTCCTGGCCTGCCAAGCGGGCCCGCGCGGTTTGTTCATGCCAGAGGTCCCCGTCCCGATGGCGAAGCGCGTGAATCGCAGGGCGAGGAGGCAGATCGATCCCGCAGTCTCCTCCCGGAAGAAGAGCAGCGCGGGAGGCTTCGCCAGGGGCGCAGGCCCTCCGGAGGGAGATCCGGGTCCTGTCCGCCGCGAGGTTTCTTCACGCGGGCCGCCGGCCGAACCGGTCCAGCCTCATGGACTTCCCGCGAGACGGTTCGCGAGGCGCAAGCTGAAGAACCCCGGGCGGACCGCTTTCCGCGAGACGAGTGTCTGCAAGGGGCGCAGGCACGTCACGAAGCGACGAGCCTGAGCGCCGGCGTCCCCGTCTTAATCGGGGAAGGCAAGGCAGGGGCGGCGCCCGGGCCGTTCCGGCGGGAGCTCGGCCTTAGGCGGGCCGGGAAGATCCGCCGCGTTGCCTTGGTCATGGGCGGCGCGCGCCGGGCGGCGGTGAGGGAGAACCTGACCGGGGCGGCCATAGCGTTCGGCCGCATCCGCATCGTGAAGCGGCTTACCGGCAGGCCCGGCCGGCTCAGGAAGCGGCTTTTCGCCCTGAAGCGCTTCGGCTGCCGGGACCTTCTCGGGGGAAACCCGCGCCTCCTTAAGGAAGAGCCAGGGGAACCCGGGCGTATCGAGGGAGGAGCCCGAGCGCCTTCGCCGCATGCTCGAAGAGGCTTCCCTTTGACGATGACGCGCATTCTCAAGGGAGGCTCTCAGGCGGTTCCGGGAGACGGGCTCCCGGCAAGAGGCGGCCGAGGCGACCGAGAAACGGGTCCGGCGGGCGCGGGCTTCCGGCCTGCCTGAAAGCATGAGGCTCGGGGAAGGCAAACGCAGGCGCAAGGAGGCATGCTGAACCGCTACGGCCGCCCCCCTCCTCCGGGCCGTTGGAGGGGCTCAGCGACAAGGCGAAGGTCATGGTCAGGCGGGCCTGCGGGTACAGGAAAACGCATGTCCTCAAACTCCTGATCATGGCGGCCGGAGTGATCGACCCGCACGGGCTTAAGGCCTTTCGACGCCTCGTGGGGCGGCGACGGCCGCAGTCGGCGCGGCCTTCCGCGAACGGGCGCGCCTTCCTTGGCAGCCCGGGGCCGCAGACGCGGCCGCTCCGGGGAAGGGCTTGACTCGCCAGAAACCAGGCCTGCGGGAGGCATGAAGGGGGCCCCGCTCCCAGTTGCGGGGCCTTCAACAGATCCCCGGCCTCCTCCCAGGGAATCAAGGGAGACCCCGAATCACATCTCGTGCCATGCGGCCACTGAAAAAATCACGGAAAGACCTTTGAAGACCTTTTAAGCGCCCGCGCACCGGCTGAAGGCGGAGCGCGGGGC
Source organism: Deltaproteobacteria bacterium (assembly GCA_031288415.1). Taxonomy (GTDB): domain Bacteria; phylum Desulfobacterota; class Desulfarculia; order Adiutricales; family Adiutricaceae; genus JAIRZX01. The sequence continues at coordinate 10,139 of JAITRL010000111.1, forward strand.
TCCACATAAATTCAACGGCTCAAAAACGCTGGCCGGGCCGAGGTATCCCGTCTCAATTCCAGAGGACGCGAGGCCGCCTCTCTCTCCTTCTCCGCCTCACGGGTAGGCATCCGCGTGAGATCCCGAATTTCCCCGCCGCCGAAAGGGGAGAATGGCAGTTTGGAGTTATGCATCTCCGGTCAAATTGATGTTGTTAAATTACATGAAAATGGATAAATAATTATTCCAGTCTGTAAGATATAACTGGCAAATCCACTAGAATCTTTTTGTAAATTTAATATATCAGGCTCTATTTGTCTAAATTTATGAATTTTAGTTAGCGTAAACATCCATATCCAATAATCAAAAAATTTATCAATATATTTATCAAAAATAACTGCGATATCAATATCACTATCATTTTTTGCCGTACCTTTAGCGTATGAACCATATAAAATTATATACTTTGGTTTAAGTTCTTCCAAAATAAGTTTGGCAAAATCAGTAGAAATTTGTTTTACTTCTTCTAAATTCATAATTGAACTCATATCCATAAAAAAATAAAAACATTAATTTATAATTAACTAAATGTTTGAGATAAATGTATTGGTAAATTATGTTGATATTGCTGTAATTTAAATTTGATATATTTTGATAATTCTTTAGTCAGTATAAAAGTTTGCTTACATTTTGATAAAGGAAACTCAGAATATATCTCATCTATCTCCTCAGGGTAGCGAGTTCCAATAGACATTATACTCATATCTTTGAGTAATGATTTATGTTCATCATATAATCCGCGACCAATTTCGCTTAATTCTGCCAGTACTTCAAGATTATGTTGTTTAGGAGGAAATGTCCCTTCGCAGGCGATTGTAGCTTTTAGGAGTTTTTCAAGACAACCACGGTAAATTTCCAAAAATATTAAGATTTATTCAGATTAAATTAAAATTTTTGTATAATTTAATAATATATCAAATAATTTTATCCAATGGCACGTTCGGCCTCTTGCCTGGACCGGATCCATGATACGACGGGTCAGGCGCGCGGGCAAGCTTGACACGCTGTGGTGACGCAGGCTCTGATGGAGGCCCCGTGACTTTCACCCGCAGGAGAGTCGGCGGCAGCGCCGCAGGATGCGCTGTTGACATGCAGCAATCCCTGTCTTCAAAGGCGCCGACGCAAGCGGCTCCAGCCGACGCCCGCCGCCGTCAAGCCGCCGGCGGGAGCCTGCGGGCCTGTTACCGCGCCGAGGAAGCCGCCGGGCCTTCCGGGCCGGAGGCGGAGGCGCTCAGCGGTAATGAGTCATGGTCCCGTTGCGGTGCCGGTTCCGCTTGCGCGGCCCTCTTGAAGTCTCACGGGGCGGAAGCGTTGACTTTCCCCTCGCGCGCCCGCGATTGTCCGCATCCCGGAGTTCGGACGGCGCAAGGGTTCGCTTTGCCTGGCAGGCCCGGCCGCCCTGAAAAGCCTTTTGCGCTGTTCTTGTCCGGCGGGCCGAAGGTTCGCCCCCGGCCTCCTTGAGAACCGGTCTCGCGGCCGAAGCCCCCTGCCGTCGGCTGACGGAACCCGCTGCCGCGCCTGCCGCCGGCCTCCACCGCCGCGGCGGCGGCGTCCATGCCTGGCACGCGGCCGCCGTGCGCCCCGGCCGCTCAACCCGGGCTTTGAGCGTGAAAAGCGGATTTTTTGCCTTGAACGCGGATCAGCAGCCACTTACGCTTGAACATCGTTCAGGAGTCATCGCGCGGCGGGCGCCGCGGCCGACACGTGCGGCTTTCCGGCAATCCTTCCGGCCGCCCTCCGCCCCGCTTTCCAGGCCCGTCGGCATAGAACGCTTGCGGGGGCCGCCCTGCGCCGATCGGCTTCCTCCTCCTCCCGCCCTGCGCCTATCGGCTTCCTCCCCTCCGCTATCCCCAGCCTGGCATAGGTATCGGTTTTGATCGACCGCTCTTCAGCTCGCTCGGCCGTCGGCTGAATCACCTCCCGAGTCTCGCGGAAGGATGCAACGCTGCGCCCGGCGGCTCCCGTCCGAAGGTTCTGCCCCTCAGAGGGGCAGTATGTCAGCGACGAGGACCGAGACGTCGTCCTCGAGATCGATCATGGCGTTCACGAAATACGCCTTACTGTACCGCGGAAGGCTTTCCGGGCCGATGCGGCAGGCCTTCACCCTGCCCGAGGCGAGGAGGCTCTCCCTTTTGACTCCCGCAAGGAGGCACTCGTCGGGCGTGAAGAGGCCGTCCTCGGCCTCGAAGACCAGGTTGGCGATGGAAGAGTCGGTAAGCGACCCGTTCCGCACCAGGATGAAGTCCGAGGCCCCGCAGCTGGCCTTGAGATCGTCTATGGCCTTACGGTCCAGGAGCTTGTCGGAATAGGAAATCCCCGGGTCCTCCGTCAGTTTCAAGGTACTGGGCGAGGGGAACGAGTAAGGATGGAGCGTGGCAACGGGCGGGCCCAGCGGCCCCGGATAGACTGCCCTGGCCCTGAAGAGCCCCGGTCCGGGCGGTTTCGGGAGGTGCTCTTCCAGCAGGAACCCGGGAGGCTCCCCGAACCGCGCCGACCAGGCCCTCTCCAGCCGCCTCTGGTGGAGGTCCAAGAGCCTGTAGCTCCCTCCCTGAAGCTTAATCGTCTCCAGAAAGAGCGGAGGCCCGAAGGGCAGGCCTCCGGAATCCTTGTCGGAACAGTCCACCGCGCTAAGCCTTTGCCCCGGTGGAGGCCGCGACGGCAACAGACGGGCGCGCCTGGGCGGAGGCTACGGCGGCCGCGGACGGGGGAGCCTGGGCGGAAGAAGCGGCGGCCGCGGACGGGGGAGCCTGGGCGGAGGAAGCGGCGGCCCGGCCGCCTGCGGTCCGCGCGGCAACCCGCGCGACCGCGGCCGGGCGCGGCAGGGCCCTGTCCGCGGATTGCCCGGCCTCCCCCGCCTCCGCGTCGGGGAGGGGCAGGCAGATCTTCTCCAGCATCTCGCGGTACTCATCCTCCGGCCTGCTCATGGCGGTGACGCCGCCCCCGCTCCGGAAGTACAGCCGGCCATCTTCCTCCTCCACGAACCTTATGAGGACCCCGCTGTCGAAGGACCTCCCGTCGAACAGCCCGAAAACGCCCGTATAATAGCCGCGGGGGCCTTCCTCGGCCTCCCGGATTATCCGCAGCGTGGACTCCTTGGGCGCGCCCGAGCAAGAGCCCGCAGGGGTCAGGCCCAGCATGATCTCCCCGATCCTGCCCTCCCAGCCCGCCGGAAGCGAGCCGCGGATCTCCGAGCTCACCTGAAGGATCTCCCGCTCCCGGGCCCTGATGCGGTCAATGTACCTCCAGCGCCGGACCTTTACGGAGCGCGCGAACAGGCTCAGGTCGTTGCGGAGCAGGTCCACCACCGTGGCGTGCTCCGCGGTCTCCTTGGGGTCTGCGAGTATCCTCGCCTCCGCGCCCGGCACGGAAGCGTCGATCGTGCCCTTCATGGGGTAGGTGGAGATCTCCCCGTCCTCGATCCTCACGAAGATCTCGGGCGAGAAGCACGTGAAGCGCCCGGGCGCGTGGAGCCTGTACGGGGCCCCAGCCCTGCGGAAGATCCCGGCGAGATCCAGCCCGCAGGCCACCGGGGTCCTCGCGGTGAGGTTCACGAGGTAGGAGTCGCCGCGCAGGAGGCCGCGCCTGACGACCCCGAATCCCCGGGAGTAACGCTCATAGCTCATGGGGCTTGCGGCGAGGCGCTCCGCGCCCGGAGCGGGCGGGGCCCCCCCCTCCCCCGGCGCGCCGGCCGCCCGCGCCGCCGGCGGCTCCGGCGGGAGGCCGTTCCCGCGGCCGCGCACGCTGAAGAAGAGCTCCCTGGACCCGAAGGGGTCGGGCACGAGCATGGCCTCGGTCTTCTCGAAATCGACGGCGAACAGGAACGGGCGCCTCTCAAAGCCCAGGCGGTCCATCTCCCTGGCGACGCCGGCAGGATCACCCTTAAGCATGGGTCCCTCCGTACAGGAAGTTCCGGAGGATGCGCGGGCCCTCCGGGGTGAGGACAGACTCGGGGTGGAACTGCACCCCGTGGCAGTCGAATGTCCTGTGGCTGATGCCCATCACGCGGCCGCCCTCGTCCCTGGCGGTGACCTCCAGCTCCTCGGGAAGGCCCGCCTCAGAGACCAGCCAGGAGTGGTAGCGGCCCGCGTCGATGACCCCGGGCAGCCCCGCGAATATCCGGGAGGCTCCCGGCAGAAGCCCTACCCTGGACCTGATGCCGTGGTACACCAGGGACAGGTTTTCCAGCTCCCCCCCGAAGGACTGGGCCAGGGCCTGGTGGCCGAGGCAGACCCCCAGAAGCGGCCTGCGCGGGGCGCACAGGGAGATGAGCCCCATGAGGTTACCCGTCTCTGAGGGCACGCCCGGGCCGGGCGAGAGGATGATCCTGTCATAGCCCAGGCCCTCCTCAGGCGCCACAAGGTCGTGGCGCCTCACGTCCAGGGAATCCCCCGGGCGGAGCATGTCGAGCACGGCGTGGGCAAGGTTGTAGGTAAAGGAGTCCCGGCAGTCGAAAAGGAGGATCCTCATGAGAGGGCCTCCCTGCGGCAGCCGCGGCCGGCTCCGGCGGCCGGCGAGGGGCGCGGCGCCCCCCGCGCGGCCGACGGTTGCGCCGCCGGAGTCAACCCTGGCGCGCAGGAGGCGCGGAGCGGGGACCCGGGCGCGCCGGAGGCAGGCCGCGTGAAGCCGACCGGGCCTGAAGCGACGGGAAGAAAGAGCGAAGCGGGAGGGTAGGAGGGATTGGGGAAACCGGTGAGACAGGGAAGGATCACGTCTGACCTCCGGGAAGCATCTTGAAATGCCCCCGAGCCAGACGTGAGTCTGACGCCGCGAGAAGCGGGTTTAGCGAGGGCCGGAGCCGCTGCCCCTCGCGGGACTTGGCTACTGGCGTTATGTGGCGGCGGGGGGCGCCCGAGGGGCTCCTTCCGCCTGAAACCGGAAGCTAACACGAAAGTCGGCGGCAGGGCAAGCTTTTTTTCAGGCCCTCCGGCGGCCGGAAGCGCCGCCGCCCCCGTCGGCGGGCTCGCCGTCTCCTGGCTTCAGGGCGCGCCGCCTTCAGGCCTCCGAACGCGTCGCCTTCCCGCTCCCTGCATCACCCCCCTCACGGACCGGCGAACGCGCTTTTACGGGCACGGCTGCCTCGTCCCTCGCCCCAGGCAGGGCCGGACAGGCGGCTTTGACAACCTGCGGCGAAAGGGGGTATCTTCCAGTTAGCCTCCCCCTCTCCGGGGGGCGCGGCGGCTCCGGCCCGCCGATCCCTTGCGCCGGAGCGGAAAACACCGATGCGCCACGATTACCCGGTAAAAAAAATCTGTCCCCGGTCCCTGGGCTTCGACATTGAGGGCGATATCCTGCGCAACGTCACCTTCGCGGGGGGCTGCCCCGGCAACACCCAAGGCCTGGGACGCCTCGCGGAGGGCAGGAACGCCCTGGAAGTGGCCAGGGCCCTGGACGGCATCACCTGCGGCAAGAAGGGCCGCTCCTGTCCCGGCGAGCTCTCCAAGGCCATCTACAAGGCCATGGGAAAGCGGCCGCCCCGCAGGAAGGCTCCCGCCGCCGATGGCCGCAAGAGCCCAGCTGGTGAAGGAAAGGCGGAAGCGCTATGACGGATAGCCAGCCCCACCCCCCGACGGCCGCCGCCTTTCACGCGGAATTCGCCTCCCCCCTGGGGCCGCTCAAGGCCTTTTCCGACGGGGAGGCCGTGACCGTCCTCCGGTTCACGGGGCGGGATCGTAAAAAGGGGCTCCCGGACCCGCCCTCTTCACCCGCGCCGGACCTGCCCGTGTTCCGCGCGCTCGGCAAGTGGCTGTCAGTCTATTTTAAAGGCAAGGACCCCGGGCCTTCGCCCGCAGTCAACCCTGAGGGCGCTCCGTTCAGGAAAGGGGTATGGGAGCTGCTCCCGGGGATCCGCTACGGCAGGTGGGTCACCTACGCGGCCCTCGCGAGGGCCTGGTCCGCGAAAAACGGCGGCGCAGCCATGACCGCTCGGGCCGTCGGGGGCGCCCTGGGCGCCAACCCCGTTCCCATCCTTATCCCCTGCCACAGGGTCCTGGGCAACGACGGGAAGCTCACAGGCTTCGCGTACGGGCTGGATCTGAAAAAGGCCCTCCTGGAGCTTGAAGGGAACAAGGACTGGAAGCCTTAGGCCTGCCGCGCGGCCCCTCCGCGCGCCGGATGCCGCCGAAGCCAGGCGGACCCCGTTCCCGCGCGCCCCGCCCTTTTTGTCCGCCTCGCCCCCCTCAGAACGGGAACTCCTCGGCGAGCGTCTCGTCTTCGGCGTGGGAGACCGGCGGGGTCGAGCCAAGGCTGTCCTGATACTTCAGGCCGATCACCCAGATGGGGCTCTGCGGCCGCACGGGGCAGGCGTACTGGCAGGCGCCGCACCCGATGCACAGCCGAGGCTCCAGCAACGGCTCGTCCCTGCCCGAGGGACCGGGCCCCATGTCCACCGCGCCGGTGGGGCATAGCTCGGCGCAGGCCCCGCAGCTGGTGCCGTTTTTGACGACTATGCACTCGAGGCGGTTCAGGCGCACCTCACCCAGCCTCAGGTGATGTTTCACGACGACGTCCAGGTCCGTCAGGGCTGCGGCTGGGCAGGCCCTGGCGCACTCCACGCAGTCGTACTGGCAGAACCCCCTGTAAGGGTCGATGGCCGGCTTTCCCCAAAGCCCCGGGCCGCCCTCCGTCATCGGCGCGATGGCATGGTTGGGGCAGACCCTTACGCAGGTGTGGCAATGCGTGCAGTGGGCGCCGAGCCTGGCCAGCGACAGCGCGCCGGGCGGGAGGAGCGGCGGCGGCTCCGGGTCCGGCAGGGCCCTCCCCCGCGCCCCCTCCGGGGTCGCGAAAGCCGCCCCGGCCAGGACCCCCAGGGCGGCCTTCCTCAGAAACGACCTGCGCACGGGCCCGGCCTCCGGGGCGGCTTCCTTCGGGACGTACCTCAATGACCCGTTAGGGCACGCGGCCAGGCACTCGAGGCACAGAACGCAGCGGGCGCGGTCTATCGCCCTTTTTCCTGGATCGCAGCAGGAGGCGGGGCAGGCCTTGCCGCACCGGCCGCAGGACAGGCACTTTTCCGTGAACGCGAGGCGCCTTCCGGGGATCCGCGCGAAAAGGGAGAGGAGAAAGCCGGTCGGGCACGCCGAATTGCAGAAGCCGCGCCCGTAAAAGTAGCCGGAGGCGAGGACCGCCATGAGGACCAGGGACGGCCCCTCCCACAGGCAGCTGACCGAGGCCAGCACGCTGTAAGGCTCCAGGGTCCCGAAGGGAAGGGACGCGCCCAGCCAGAAGAGGGCGAGCGCGAGCGCGGGGGCCGCGATCCTCCAGGCCCTGAAGGGCTTGTAGGCGTAATTTCGGGGCCGCGCCTTCATCCTGAGCGCCCCGGCAAGGTCCAGGGCCGCCCCTAAGGGGCAGAGGAAAGCGCAGAAAAACCTCCCGAATACGGCCGTGAGCGCCGCGTACGCCGCGAACAGGGCCACGGCGTAAAGGGCTCCCGCCGAGACGAGCGCAGCCGTGGCCTGGCCGAACTGGAGCTTGGCCGCGAAGCTGAGCGGCGCCCCCAGCCGCTCCGGGAAGGCAAAGGCCAGCACGAAGAACGCGAGGGCCGCGACCGCGAGCGCCCGCCTGACGTTCCTCGGCCGCGAGGCCTTGGTGTCTTTCATGGGCAACGTTACCGTTCGCCTCTCCGGGCCCGCCCGGGCAATAGCGCGGCAGGCGCGGGCGCCGTCGGCCCCCGCGCGGCCAGGCAGGTCAGGGGCCTTGCGGGAAGCCATCGCGCGCGCGAGGGGTCTATGACCTTCCTGCGGCCCTGAAACGGGCTAAGCGGCCTTGAAACGGGCGCCGGGGCCCTGAAACGGGCGCCGGGGCCTTGAAACAGGCGCCGAGGCGGTCCGCCTCAGGCGTTGAGGCGCTGGATGTTCAGGGAGGACAAATCCGCCTTGCCGATTCCCCGCTCTTCGGCCAGCTTCATGTAAGTCGGTACGGGGAGCCCGGCCGAGGCGAGCACGGCGGCGCAGGCCGAGTCGGCGGCGACCGCATCCTCCGAGGCCACCAGCAGCTGGCCGGAGAGGTAGCGGGAGTCGCCCCTGCCGCGCGGGCCGCCGGAAAGCATGACCCTGGCGGCCTCCACGACGTTCAGGACCGGCTTCTTGTACAGGAGCAGGTCAGGGAGCGACTCGTCTATGCCTGCGCGGTGGAGCGGCCCCCTGGCCCAAATGGCTCCCATGAGGTTCTTCATGGCCGCCGTCATCCTCGCGCCGCCGTGATGCTTGAGGACGGGAACGTTGATTACCGCATCCGCCTCAAGGTAAGCCTCATGGAGCGCCGTCGACGGCAGGTACTGCCCCCCGGGAAGCTGGACCTCCTGGAAGTAGCCGGCCTCATGGGCCGGGGCCACCGTGGCCCCGGCCCCCTTGGCCGCGGCCTCGAGGCCGGAGTCCCTGTAGGCTGCGGCCCAGTTGTCGCAGGTGTTGTCGAAGACGATCACCTTGCTCGCCCCCAGGTTCAGGGCGTTTTTCACGATGTGCGCCACGAGCTCCGGGCTGGTGTTGGCGGCCGCCTCAGGGCCCACGGCCCAGCCCATGTTGGGCTTGACGACGATCGTCTGGCCGCTTTTCACGTACCTCCCCAGGCCGCCCAAGGCCTCCAAGGCCCGGTCGAACATGGCTGTGATCCCGGTGCCGCGCACGGCCACGAGGTCCGGGTACTGGGCCTCCTGGGCGAGGGCGGCGCCCGGGGCGCCCAGGGCGCCGCGGGCCGCGGCAACGGCCGCTCCGGCGGCCAGGGTCTTGATGAAGGTCCTTCTTTCCATGTGGCCATAGCCTCCTTTGGCTGAAAGCGATTCGAGGCCCGAACGCCGGCAGGGCCGGCCCCAAGAGGGCGGGCGCAGGCATGACAGGCCCGAAACGGGCTGGACCAGGCGCCCCAGGCCAGAAACGCGCGAGAGCAGGCGCGGCAGGCCCGCAGAGGACAGGCCCTGGCGCGGCAGGCCCGCAGAGGACAGGCCCTGGCGCGGCAGGCCCGCAGAGGGCCGACTCAGGCGCGGCAAGCCGGAAATGCACCAGAGCAGGCGCGGCAGGCCCAAAGCGGGGGCCAACGCGCAAAACCGGAAGGCGGGAACGGCGGAATGCGGCAAGCCGCTTTTCCGTGACTGCCTCCGGCTGAAAACGGATAAACCGATGTAAAACCAAGTGATTGCAACAAGCGAGACCCATGCCGCCAAAGGCTGGGCATAAAGACGCGATGTCGGGAAGACATACCCCTGAAAGACGACTGGCCGGGAGGGGCGCGCGGGTTGGAAGCCGACCCGCGAAGCGGCGCCGGCTGAAAGACATCGGGCCGGGAGGGGCAAGGGGCTGAAAGCCGCGCGGCCGGGACTCGGCTGAAAGCCCACCGGCGTCAAAAGGCGCTGGAATGAGCCGGAACGGGGGGCCTCCCGGACCCGGGCCGCATAGGCTGCGGGGGAGTGATCGGGCAGGCTCCCTGTAAAGCGACCGGGTTGATTGTAACACAATCCGGACACTGGGGCGGAGGTGCCTCAAGCGGATTGAGCCTGGCGTACCGTCGGATACGGCGGGCGGGGGAAAGAGGGGGTCCCTCAGGCCGCTGAAGGCAAACCGGCGGGGCGAAAGCGACCGAGACCCTGCGGCTCGCGGAGGGAACCTCCCGGTGACAGGCGGGCCGATCGCTCCCCGACAGGCCTCGCCTTGGCCGTTGCCCGTGCCTCCTCCCGCCGTATCGGCGCTCAGGCCCGCGTGAAGCGCGCCTGCGCCGCAGGCGGCCGGCCTGACCGCTGGCAGGCCCCTGAACGCTTCGGCGTTTACAGGGTTCGCCTCGCCGGCCGCTTCGCCGATCGGGCCCTGGCGGCCTTCCGTCAACCGGGCGCGTTCGGAAATGCCCGCCGCCGCGCGGCGAGCCCCGCCTGTTTCCGCGATCGCCACGTCTCCCCCGTTCAACGGGGCGGAAGAGGGCCTGCAAGCCCCGCGCGGCTCCAGCCGGCGCCGCGACAGCCTCCTGCGGGGGGCGCCCCCCCCTGCCAGCGGAATTCCGCCAAGAGCCCAAAATGTTTATCCGCTGTCTCCCCGCACCCGCTTCGGCGGGGAAGCGCGGCAATACCTGAGCGCGCTCATGCCGCGCGCCAAGACGGCGCGGCGTGCCATCAAACGCTTCGCGATGCCATAGGCCGCCTCCCGCCGCTGCGCCGCTTCGGCATCTTGCCAGCGGCGCGCCGTCATGGTTTTCGCTTCGCTTTCGCCTCTTGCAGGCCACGCAGGCCGGAGCCTGCGGAAGCCGCCGCCCTCTCGCCCCGCGCCTTTTCGGGACCGGCCGTTTCCGACGCGGGGGTGCCGGAAATTTTGTGATCTGTTTCGCCAATTGACGCCAACAGCGGGCTTTTCGGCGCGTTTTCCGCCGGGGGGCCGCTGTCCTCCCATGCCGGTCTAGTCCCGCCTGCGCCGGCGGAGCCGCCGGGCCGCCCGCTCAGGCCAGGCGCCTCCTCCCGCCGCCGCTCCGCCCGATACCGTCCCGGGCCTGAGGCGCCTTCTGCCCCGGCGCGACCGTGGCCTTCCTGCGGAAACGCCGCTCATTTCAAAGGCGCCTGCGAAAGCCGCAGGGAATACCCCTGAAGGCGGAAGGCCCCGGCCTCGGGACGCCAGGGCCACGCCGGATCGGAGGTTCCTTGACAGCGGGCCGAAACCGTCAGGCGGGACTTGCCTTTTGGCGGAAGGCTATCCTCTGGCAAGCCGGGACTTCAGGACATGAGGCAACCTTTTGACGAAGCGCGCATTTGGGCTGAAATACGTCATTTGACGCAACGCGCATTTTGCCGCGAGGATACCTTCTGATGGAACGCTCATTCGGGCGGAAGCCCGCCATTTGAGGGAACCGGAGCCTTTTGACGTGAGGATGCCGTTTGACGGAACCCGCATTCGAGCGGAAGCCTGTCTTTTGACGGGACGAAACTTTTTTACTTGAGCCAAACATTTACGGAACGCGCCTTTTGCGCGTGAGGCGGCCATTTGACGGCTCGCGCCTTTGTTTGCTGAAAAATCCGCTTTGCCGTCTACAAATTATGTTTCCGGAGCCCTCGCGCCGCGCCGCCCGGAAGGTCCGCCACGGCTTCCCGCGCGCGGGCCGGGATGCCAAAATTCGCATGGCTGGAGGGTTTCCGAGCCGCCGCGGCAATCCTGGACAACGGAAGGCCGATGATCTAGAATCCCTTACGCTTCGCAAGCGCGAAATCTGCTGCCGCCCCGCGCGGCGGAATTGCCTTGGAGGAGAGCCATGACCTCATACGATCTGATAATCGTCGGCGGAGGCCCCGCAGGACTTACCGCCTCAATATACGCCTCCAGGGCCGGGCTTAAGGTCCTGGTCGCCGAAAACACCCTTTACGGGGGGCAGATGCGCCTCACTGAGACCGTCCAGAACTATCCAGGCTTTCCAGAGGTGACGGGGGCCGAGCTCTCCGAGGCCCTGCACCGGCAGGCAGGCAGGCAGGGGGCTCAGTTCATTTCCGCCACGGTGAAGCTCGTGAGCCCCTCTGAAGGCGGGTTCACGGTCGAGACGTCCGAAGCCGCCTACCGGGCGGGAACGGTCGCCGCCGCCTCCGGCACCTTCCACAAGAACCTCGCCTGCCGCGGGGCCGACGAGTTCATAGGCAGGGGCGTCAGCTTCTGCGCCCTCTGCGACGGCGGCTTCGTCAGGGATGAGGTCGTGGCAGCGGTGGGCGGCGGCAACAGCGCCTTGGAGGAGGCCGACTACCTCACCCGCTACGCCACCAAGGTCTACGTCGTCCACCGCCGGGACGAGTTCAGGGCCGACAAGGCCCTCCAGGACCGCGCCCGCGCCAACCCGAAGATCGAATTCCTCCTGAGCTCTGAAATCGAGGCCATCGAGGGCGGCGACATCGTCGAGCGGATCCTCGTCAAGGACAAGAAGACCGGCCAAGTGGAGCCTTACAGCGTGGGAGGGGTCTTCATGTTCGTGGGAAACTCCCCCAACGCTGAATACCTCCCCCCCGGGGTGGAAACCGCGGAAGGAGGCTGGATCAAAACCGACGCGAGGCTCATGACCTCGGTCCCAGGGCTTTTCGCGGCCGGGGACGTGAGGGACACCGACCTGCGCCAGATAGTGACCGCAGCCGCGGACGGGGCGAGGGTCGGCGTCAACGCCGCCAAATTCCTCGAAGAGGAAGGCCGTTAGGGGCTGTCCTCGCAAGCCTAGCCTAGCGGGCCGGCTCAGCGGCCTGCCTTCCCGTTGACCTGCGAAATTATCAGGTCCAGGTCAGCCGCCCCGGGGACGGCCTTTTTTACCCAGGCGCCCCTGGTGTGGGCGCTTCCGGCAAAGGCCCTGTTCCCGCCGGAAAATGGCAGGCAAAAGCCGCGGCAAGCCCGCGCCGCCTGCCGGTCCTCGAGCAGGCCGGCTGGGCGTTCGTTGTGCGGCCGCGCAGCCCGCCCAGGGAAGGCCGGGTCTAACGGCTTCAGGGCTTTTCAGGATCGATGAGCCTTCCGACGCGGCAAAAACGCGGCCTGAGGCGCTCGAATTCCCTACTCGGTCCCGCCGGCCTATGGCTCTGCCGGGCCTTGCGCCTCTTCACGGCCCCCTTCGCTGTGAACGGCCACAACGCCCCTGCCCCGCTAGTCGCCTTACCCGCCAGAGAGTATTCAGGCGCGCCTGGCAGGCCTTCGGGGCTGGGTTCCCCCGACCTTTCGCCGCCCTCCGGGGCCGCGCCGGCTTTCTGCATTCTCCGCCGGAGTACCTGCGACCTGTCCACCGCCGCTGTCACGGCAAGGGCTAATAGTATCCGTTCACCCCCCCCCAGAACTCCGCCATCCTGGCCAGTCCCGGAGGCCTGCCCAGCCGGAGCGGCCTGACTCAGGGCGCACCGCCGCGCGGGCCGGCCTCGCCACGGGACGAAGACGGCTCAAACCCCTTTCCGCCCGGACGGCTTGAGGCCGGCCGGGAGAGACGACAGGGCTATGCCGAGTCACTGACGATGCCGTCGGTCCGGCCTGCCGGACCGGTCACGGGCCAAGGGCCGCCGCCTGGCCTCTCTTCTTCCCGGCCGACGGCCTGGACACCCTCGGGCACGGCAGTCCCTTGGCCCCGGGGATTCTTCCCGTGTCCCCCGCGGACGGCTCTTCCCGCCTCGGCCTTGTTCCCTTCGGCGCGGCCGGGGAGGTTTCACGGCGGCGGCCCTCCGCCGCGGCCTTCGGCCGGGCGCGGCCCCTGGAGGCGCTGCCCTCGCAGGCGGCGGAGTCAAGGGCTTTCCCGCCGCCGCCCGCGGCCCTTGCCGCAGGCTTCGCCGGGGAGCGGGCCCGCGAGCCGGGGACGGCCTCAGAGGGCTTCAGGCCCGCGCTCCGCAGGCCCGCCCGCCGGGCCCTTCGCCGCGGCGGCCCCTCGGCCGCGGGGGGCCGCCCGGAGTCTTCAGGCCCGCTCCCTTCCGGCCTGCCCGCCATGTCCGGCCCGCAAGGCCTGAGAACGCCGGCGGACGTTTCCCCGGCGGCCGGCCCGGCGCCTGCGGCCCCGGTTCCAGGATTCGGCTCCGGGCCTTCCGGAGGCCTCCAGCGCGCCCCGGCCCCGTCGGCGGGGCGCCGGGCCCCGGGCCTCCACTCCCGCCGGTCAGGCTCCGGCATCGTCTCCGCGGAGCCGTCGCCCCGGGAGCCCGGCCTCCAGTCCCGCCTGTCCGGCGCGCGCGCCGCTTCCGGAGGGCCGTCGCCAGGGCGCCGGAGGCACGGCCTCCACTCCCGCCTGTCCGGCTCGGGAGGAGGGTCCGGGGGCCCGCAGGCGCGGTTCCGGGGACACAGGTTCCCCGCAGGGTCTTCATGGCCGGCCTCGGAGGCGCCGGGCCCGCTTTCCCGGGGAACGGGCGCCGCTGCCGGCTCCGGGACTTCCGGGCCCGGCCCC